>DJUJ01000162.1:78429-78772 GCA_002438345.1 Paenibacillus sp. UBA6285 | reverse complement strand
ATTGGCAATCAGGGAGCATTTAATGATGCTTACATGATCGAGAAGATTGTGGATTCGGAAGGCAAGATCGTTTACCAGCACAAGGTTAACCCTGAACAAGTATTCTCTAAGCAAACTGCTTATCTAATGACCGATATGCTGCGTACAGTAATCACAGAAGGTACTGCAAGTACAGTAAGAAGAAATTATAAACACTTTAAAGATGTTCCGATTGTAGGTAAAACTGGTTCCACTCAGAACTATGGAGATGTCTGGTTCATGGGCTACACACCTGATGTCACACTTGGCATGTGGGTTGGTTATAAAGAACAAATCAATACCCTTACAGGAGATACACAAAAAC
>DJUJ01000162.1:62843-78376 GCA_002438345.1 Paenibacillus sp. UBA6285 | reverse complement strand
TGTGATAAGCAGCCAGACTTGTTTGTTACAGACAAATTCACACAACCTGAGGGAATTACCAAAAAGACAGTTTCCGCATACAGCGGTAAACTACCAACGGGTCTGACAGACAAATTCACAACGGATATATTCAATGTGAAATATGTACCTACAGAGAGCGACGATGGGATTTCCAAAGCCAAGTATATTACTTACAATGGCGTCAATTATATCCCGCTCGAAGGTACACCGGAGGATTTCCTGGCAGAAAAAATCGTAGTTAAACGCGAAAAACCGATCCATGAATTAGTTAAGGAGCTCTTGGCAGCCTTCCCTAAGATGAAGGAGCATAAATCGCTAGAGTATTATATGCCAGCCGATGCTAAGACAGATTTCCCTACTGAAGTCGATCCACGCGTGGACGATGGCGCTGCCCCTACTGCTCCTGGAAATGTTAGTGTCTCTTATAGCACTGGAAAAGCTGTGATCAGCTTCACCCCAAGCGGCTCTCCAGATGTAGTAGGATACCGCTTATATCGCTCTCTAAACGGCGGGTCTTTCCAGAAGCAAGCTGTAATCATGGCTGACGAGAACAAGCTGTTCTCGCCAGGAACACCTGCGAGTGCTAATGCAACATTCTATGTTACCGCCGTTGATGTCGCAGGTAATGAGACAGCTTCTGGTAGCGTCACTGGAGGTACTACACCAACACCGGAAGCAACACCAACTCCAGATCAGCAACCGGAGACAACGCCTCCTACAGACTCTGAGAGTACACCAGGAGAGGATATTGAGGTTCCAGGAACCATTTTACCTACTCCTACGGAAACTCCATCTGGCGGAGGTAACAGTAATGGAAGCAATAATAGTGGCACAGCCGGCAATGCTACTGGGAACCATTAACAAGTATTCAATAGAATAACTCCATACAGCAAAACACCGTTCCCTTGAATTTATAAGGGAACGGTGTTTTTTATTATCCATTCTAATCCTCAATCGTTGATAAATCGCCAGTCGGGAGATGAAGCTCCCAAGCCTTCAGTACACGCCGCATGATTTTACCAGATCGTGTCTTCGGGAGTTTATCCTTAAATTCGATCTCTCTCGGTGCAGCATGGGCAGACAGCCCGGCTTTAACAAATGCTGCGATCTCCTCTTTGAGAGCAGCAGTAGGAGTATAGCCTTCTCTGAGCGAGATGAAGGCCTTAATAATTTCCCCCCGCACAAGGTCTGGTTTACCAATTACGCCCGCTTCTGCCACAGCTGGATGCTCTACCAGTTTACTCTCCACTTCAAATGGTCCAATACGTTCACCTGAAGATTTGATAACGTCATCAATCCGTCCTTGGAACCAGAAATATCCATCATCATCCATATAAGCGGAATCACCAGAAATGTACCAACCAGGAATACGGAAATACTCATCGTACTTCGTCTGATTGTTCCAGATCGAATTCATCATGGATGGCCAAGGGGTCCGTATCGCAAGATTACCCATAGAGAATGGCGGGAGAACATTACCTCGATCATCCAGAATCGCTGCTTCAATGCCCGGCAACGGACGACCCATAGAACCTGGTTTGATATCCATTCCAGGATAATTACAAATCAGTTGTGCCCCAGTCTCTGTCATCCACCAAGTATCATGAATGCGCTGATTGTAAAATTTATCTCCCCACCGCACTACTTCAGGATTTAATGGCTCTCCAACAGACAGAACATGGCGCAGACTGCTCAAATCGATTCCCTGTATTGAACTCTCCCCTGCCCCCATCAACATGCGAAATGCTGTAGGTGCACTGTACCAAATGCTTACCTTATTTCGTTCAATCGTCTTATACCAATCCTGAGGGCTAAAACGCCCCCCTCTCACAACATTAGTTACCCCATTTAACCATGGGGAAAATATTCCGTAAGACGTTCCAGTCACCCAGCCGGGATCTGCTGTGCACCAGTAAATATCATCTGGACGTAGATCCAGCACCACTCTACCTGTATAATAATGTTGAATCATTGCTCTTTGTACATGATAAACACCTTTAGGTTTTCCAGTAGAACCAGATGTATAATGCATGATAAGGCCATCGTCCAGGTCAAGCCATTCCAATTCAAGCTCAGAAGATGCGTCAGCCATCTCCTCTGCGAAGCCTAAGTTACCTTGCTCAATATCAGAGGTGCCGCCTACTAGAAAAATATGACGTAAATTCGGAAGCTCATCTCGCTTTACACGATGAAGTAGTTCAGGCGTAGTAACTATAGCAATGGCTCCGCTATCTTCCAGCCGGTCCTTAACTGCTGTCTCCATGAAGGCTTCGAACAAAGGGCCTGCTATAGCCCCAATTTTCAAAATGCCTAGTAAACTAAAATATAGTTCCGGTTGTCGAGGCATAAAAATAAATACCCGATCTCCTTTACCGATACCATATTTACGCAATACATTTCCGAACCGATTCGACCGTTCCTGCAGATCAGCAAATGTATAGGATTCATCCCGCACAGCATCACTGTAGAGCAGGGCCGTTGTCGCTCCCCGTCCTTCTTGAACGTGGCGATCCACTGCTTCATGTGCCATATTAACCTTGCCGGTTTCATACCATGAGAAGTTACGTTCAACATCCTCCCACTTAAAATTGGCTACTGCCTCGGTGTAATCAGACATATTGGAGCTCTGCACACGGCCCGGCAAAATTTCGCTATGGACTTGACCCATCACTCTTGCCTCCCTCACTCGTTTGATTTAAGCTTTAAGGGTAAGACTCTTCTTTTAGATAATGATGTCAATGCAATGAATGTGAATTTTTTATGTCTGAATTAGTATAACATAGCAAACGTTTACATTCCATATTTTACGACCTGAAAGGAGCACGGCTATGGAACATCGTAAAATCCCTGTTTCCCATACGCTTTCATATAAAGGTAGAACAATTACAGTAAGTGGCCCCCGATCTCCAGAGGACCTTGAAGCCCTCCACATGCATCTTGACCTTGATGCCTTTCGCAGGCCGATAGAGCAGCATGTGGCTCTCGTAGAGATCGCTAGCTTGCCAGAAGGACGTGTGATTACGGCTGTAGAGAACGGCGNNATCCGGATGAAATGGAACTATGGTCACAGGGTGGAATGATGGATCTAATTGAGCTTGGGGCTATAGAAGTGAGTAATGATTATAGGGGAGCCGGACTTGGCCGGCTGCTGATTTCCACTGCTTTTGAGCAGGAGCAATTGGAGAATTGTATTGTCTTTACAACAGAGTATTATTGGCACTGGGATTTAAAAGGCAGTGGGCTTGATGTATGGGCTTATCGTCAAATGATGGAGCGGCTAATGAAAACTGTAAATATGGTTTGGTATGCTACAGATGATCCCGAAATCTGTTCACATCCAGCGAACTGTCTAATGGTCCGTATTGGACAAGAGGTACCTATGTCTTCACAGGCGACATTCGACAGAGTACGCTTTAGACAGCGCTTCATGTACTAAACGAGCACTAGAGGTGCCGTAGCATAAATTCTAATATGGAATGCGAGCGATGCGAAGATTCCACCGTGAATTCCTTAAAATTCACCTCTGCTGACCCATCAGACTTATCAGACATTGAACGAATAATGACAAAGGGAGTGGCGTTCATCTCACATACTTGAGCAACCGCCGCCCCTTCCATCTCCACACATGCTCCGTCCAACTCCCCTCTTAATTCGGCTACAATCTCCGCATTAGAAATGAATTGATCACCTGAAAGTACCTTGCCANNCCAACCAAGTACTTTTGGCCTAGCTCGTTACAAGCCCTCTCAGCAAGCAGCACCAATTCAGGGTCTGCCTGAAAGACGGAGTTTTCCTGATAAGGTATTTCACCTCTTGAAAAGCCAAGCGCCGTAGCATCCATGTCATGCTGTACACAAGTAGACGATATAACAATATCTCCAATATTCAGTTCAGGATGCACAGCTCCAGCAACCCCAGTAAACAGCACACGTGATACACCAAAGGTATCGATTAGAATTTGTGTCGTAACTGCGGCATTCACTTTGCCTACCCCAGATTTACAGAGCACTACGGACTTACCTAATATATTTCCTATGTAATAATGTATTCCTGCTTTGACTTTCGTCTCCTTATTCTCCATTTCTTCTAGTAGTAGCTTAATTTCTTCATCCATCGCACCTATTAATCCAATAATTTCATTCAAAGATAACGCCTCCTTCGAAGATTTTTCTGTAAAAAGCATAAAAAGCTCCAAAAGGAGCTTTCTACGGAATTTCTGTTTAGTTCTTAAATTACTTATTAAGATGATTGACAGACAAACGGAGAATCGTTTCATGAGGCAGGATAACCCGAGGATTCTCAACAGTCTCTTTCTTCATGAGTTTCGTCAAAAGTCTCATTGCTACCGCGCCTAGGTCATACATAGGCTGAGCTACAGTTGTCAACAATGGACGAACCATCGAAGCCATACGGATGTTATCCACACTAATAATGGAGAAGTCATCCGGTACCTTCAGGCCTTCATCCTGAATACTGTGAATTGCACCAATAGCCATCTCGTCTGTTGCGGCAAAAATAGCAGTTGGCTTCTTCTTGAGTCCAAGGAAATACTTCATGGCTTCGACACCAGATTCATAGCGGTAGTTACCGATACGCACCAAGTCCTCTTGGTACTCGATTCCAGCCTGTTCAAGTGCCTTCTTATAACCATGGAAACGCGCATATCCATTCGCAGGATCCTGTAGTGTGCCACTGATCATTGCGATCTCACGGTGACCGTGACGAATCAGCGTATTCACAGCGTCAAAAGCAGCGGTTTCATGATCAATGTCAACTGAAGGATAGGTTCCCTTCTCATCGCGCGTAGCACATAGGACAATCGGAACTGCAGAAGTCTGGAATGCTCGAATGTGTTCTTCAGTTACCGTACCACCCATGAAGAGCAGACCATCGACCTGTTTCTCCAAAAGGGTATTGATGACACGTATTTCCTTTTCTTTACGCTTATCCGCGTTACACAATATGATATTGTAATGATACATGTTCGCGATATCTTCAATCCCGCGTGCAATTTCTGCAAAAATCGAGTTTGAAATATCAGGGATGACAACCCCAACGGTTGTCGTTTTCTTACTGGCAAGTCCTCTCGCCACGGCATTGGGACGATATCCCAAACGCTCAATCGCTTCAAAAACTTTCTTCCGGGTCTGCGGTTTCACGTTAGGGTTATTATTCACAACCCGTGATACCGTAGCCATAGATACGCCTGCTTCTCGAGCTACATCGTAAATGGTTACCGTCAAATTACTCTCTCCATTGCGATAAATTTTATCGTTCGACTAATTAAAAATATGATACGACACTTTGTACATTTGTGCAATGATAACGCTTCATTTTCCTTTCAAAATTTCTTTCAAGGCTGAAGACGTAACCCTAAATTACAATTTGTGACTAGTGCTGGTTACCCAATTCGCGAGCACAATAATGTAACTTCTATCTATCGTAACAAAAAGTGAGTGAAAAATCCAACATTCCGTGAAAGTTTTTCATTATTTTCACAGAATGTATTAATAATTTGCGTTTTTGGTCGTTTGGAAGGTTAATTGAGACAGTCTTCGACTAGTTTCTTCCATCCAATTCTGGTCTGTAAGTACTTCTGCTAATCGATATATATCGAGCAACATATCCACTCTACCCTGAATCGCACCTCGGATAGCCAACTCCAATTCTTGAAATCCCCCGATAATGACCTCAGACAAGGATTCCTTTAAGATACTGGCCAATTCATTTCTTTCTGTAAACGAAAAATCTTGTCTTGGCACATCCGCATTCAGTTCTTTCACTAACTTTCCTAGATCTGCTTTAATAAATGACAATGGCTCATAACTAGTACATTTCGGACAAGTATAAACAGGTACATGTGAAATCTTCACCTTCGTATTAAAAATCAATGAATGCATATGTAAGGTCATGAGGCCACCACAGCTGCACAACTTTTCCATTAAGTTATCTCTATACATCTTCTACACCTCTTGCAAGAAATTAATTAAGAACAAAGTATGACTTTTCAACTGCTATATTCGACTCTCTTTTATTAAATCCCTCCTTAATTGCATATAATGATTAAATTGGCAATTCGTCTATAATTTACAACCCTCTAAGATGACTTCGTATTTTAAATTTGATAGAATATGAAGGATCATGTGGCACGAAAGGAGCTTAACAAAATGAGACTAGCTGGCAAAAAGGTCATAGCACTCGTAGACGATGAATTTGAAGATTTGGAGCTCTGGTATCCCGTGTACCGAGTGAGAGAAGAAGGTGCTGAGGTTCACTTGGCAGGTTTGGAAAAAGATAAGACGTACATCGGCAAATACGGTGTACCTGCAAAGGCAGAGTACTCCTGGGACGATTTAAACGCTACTGATTATGATGGGATACTGGTTCCTGGTGGCTGGGCTCCGGATAAAATCCGCAGATACAGCGCCGTTCTAAAGCTCGTGCAAGATTTCAATGCAGCTAAGAAACCTATTGGGCAGATTTGCCATGCTGGTTGGGTATTAATCTCTGCTAAAATTCTGGAAGGTGTAACGGTCACCTCCACGCCGGGCATCCGTGATGACATGGAGAATGCCGGAGCCATCTGGAAGGATGAAGCAGTGGTTACAGATGGACATATCATCTCCGCTCGTCGCCCACCAGATCTGCCGCCTTACGGTAAAGCCTTTTGTGATGCACTAGTAGGGGAATAGAGTACGGGAAATATATTAATTGCTGAATTTTAAAAAAAGCCCTGTCACTCACACATCGTGAGATACAGGGCTTTTGATTTAATCACTTTTTGTCTCTCTGATTATCTGATCCGCACAGAATCTGACTCCATGATCATATTTGGATAATTTGTAAACCTAAAGCTCAACGGTTGGGGCAGCTTTTCTTTACCTACGTTAAGAAAATAAGTTACTGTAGTTCCTCTAGCATCCTCACTATACTCTCTATATCTAGAATAATTATCAGAATCTCGTACAAGCCAATGTCCGCTTCCAGCGCTATCCACAAAATTATCGTCTATCCCAAAGCCGGTTGCTTCATACAACTCCTCAACTTTTTTGGGAATCAATAAATCCAATACTATAATTCCCTTCTCTTCGTCCTCGGTCCGTTTAGAAATCGAGAGATAGTTATCCGGTGCCTTCAGAATCTGCTGTGTTTCCGTGTTAATCATAAGCTCCACCTTTGATTGATCTAGAGCGGAGATTCCTTCAACTTCTAGTTTGATTGGATCATCAGGTCTCATATTGTCATTGTGGTAAATATAAGTTTTCAAGCCCCCGTTTACTGAAGTAGCACCAGTTGCCCACATTAGTTCTTCTTGTAGATCCCCTTTTCCGATGACCAGCTTAGGTGAAAGCAAACTAAAAATCCTCATTGTATTCTCTCTACCAAAGGTTTCCCGCATATAAATACCCGTAGGTCCAATATAGACATTGTCCATTTTAATTACCTGTCCGCCGATAGACAGACTTTCCTTCAGATCAACAATCTCTCCTTCAAAAAAATTGTTATCGGCTTCCAACGGAATTTTAACACTAAACTTTTTAATATCACTGCTCGATTGGGAAGGATCCTTGGCTGCTGGATATAACGATAATGTAATACTCAGCCCATCTCTCAGATCATCGCGATATTTATCCCAGGAGATTTGTTCTAACATACGAGTCGTCCCAGGAGAACCAGCCTCTTGTGCATTAGAATTACTAAACCAGCTATATCCGGTGAGATCGAAATTATCCCCTGGATTTTTTTTAAAAGACAAACCCATGAATTGCATCTTTTGATTCGTATTGTTCTGGATTGTATAGAGCATAGCAATGCCTCTACGATCAGCGATGAATCCGTTAATAGTCCAGGTTATCCCATCCACCTCAGGAGAGGAGATATTTACCTCCTTTAGCATACCTGCATCTAGTGTTGATTTAATCGACAGATTATTAGCAATAATGGGTCTAAACACTTCAAGCTGACCCCAGCTTTTTGGAGGTAATTGCGCACGTACGGGATTTATCACCTGATTTGCCCAAGGGACAATAATCAATAAGGCGATAGCTAGGACCGCTAACGCAACAACAGCGTATCTTTTTCTAAAAGACAACCTTTTGCGGTTACCTAGCTGCATCCCTTTGCGAATCGCTGCGTCCAGTTTAACTTCCGGGATTTCCTCAGCCTCGACATCGATTCTCTTAAAATAATCGTTAAGCAGCTTTTCTTCAGACTCAGCCATAAAATAGATCCCCCTTCCGTTTCATTCTGTCACGCAGTTGTTTCAGTCCTTTATTGAGCCAAGTCTTTACGGTGCCCTCCGGTTTATCGAGCACCTCTGCAATTTCTGCAAGGGTCATATCCTTGTAATATTTGAGTACAAGCACCTGGCGATACTTTAGCTTTACTCCTTCCAGTGCATGTTCCATGTCCAATCTGCGGTCGCTTTTCATCTCCATAATTCCGAAATCACTTCCAGCAGCTTCTGAGACAGCGTTCCTCTTTCTGCGCTTCAACTCATCATTACAGCAATTGATCAGAATACGTGTTAACCAAGGAGCAAAACGCTCCGAGTCTTTCAAGCTTTTACGTTTAATCCATGCGCGGCAGGTTGCCTCTTGCAGAACTTCCAGTGAATCCGCTTCATTCCGCAAATAGCTGTAAGCAATACTGTAAAGCTTTCTTTCTTGTTCAGCTACAAGCTCGTAAAATGTTTCTTCATCCGTAGTGGCAATTTCCATTTCGTCATTTATAATGTGTTCCATGCTTGTTCTGTCCTCCCCCTTGCCTTCGCCAGATGAATCAGCTCTGTAGTTCTCTTTATATATTGACTGCGCCGAACGGCAAACGGTTTTGTTTTTTAAGTTAATGTTGTACAAATAAAAAGAAAAAGGCTCGGCAAGAATGCCGAACCTTGATGTGAGTTTAATGAAGTGGTACTCGCTAACTAAGAAGAAGCTTTCTCCTTTGTTTCCCCGCTCGCTCCAAGCGTAATACCGCTTTTCTGAGCAAAAGCACTCAGGATCTCTTCCGTCTCCGAGCTTGTACGATGATGGAAGCAAGCTTTGGCAACCCTTCTGGCATCCATAGCCAGTGTATTCAGTGTACGATGTTTAACTTTCAGCAGTGACTGCGGCGACATGCTAAGATCACTAATACCTAGCTCCAGCCAGAGTGGCAAAGAACGCTCATCTGCCGCCATTTCACCACATACACTAATATCTATTTTTGCATTACGCGCAGCTTCTACAGTCATACGGATCATTCGTAGAACCGCGGGATGATAGGGATGATACATATGCGCAATTTGTTCATTCATACGGTCTACTGCTAGTACATATTGCACTAAATCGTTAGTGCCGATACTGAAAAAGTCGACTTCCTCAGCTAGCAGATCAGCAATCATCACCGCTGCCGGGACTTCAATCATAATACCGACAGGAATATTCCGATTAAACGGTATACCCCGTTGCTCCAGCTCAACCTTCACTTCTTCCAATACAGCTTTTGCTGCCTGTACTTCTTCTACGGAAGATATCATTGGGAACATTAGCTTTACATTCCCGTATGCACTAGCCCGCAAAATAGCGGTTAGCTGGGTTTTGAACATATCTTGTCGATTCAAGCTGATACGAATGGCACGATAGCCAAGGAACGGATTCTGTTCTTCTGGTAGCTGGAAATAATCCAGATGCTTGTCCCCGCCTATATCCAGCGAACGGATCACAACCATATTGCTGCCTACCTTCTCGACAACCTGTTTATACACTTCGAATTGTTCATCCTCAGTCGGGAAAGAACTGCGATCCATATAAAGAAACTCTGTACGGAATAGACCTACACCCTCGGCTCCATATTTGAGCGCTAAATTCAGTTCTTTAACTGAACTGATATTACCGGCCAATCGCAGGTTAACGCCATCTTTAGTGACGGCATCGACTGTTGCAAGCAATTCCAGTTGTTCTTTCTTTTTATGCTGCTTATTCCGCAGAGAAACATATTCATTGATCGTTACCTCATCAGGATGAATTTGCACAGATCCGGTGTCTCCGTCTATCACGAGCATGTCTCCGGTCTGAATAGGGTTAGACAAATTATTCTCCAATCCTGCTACGAGCGGAATGCCCANNCGGCGCGGGAGCCATAATCGAGGAATGTGAGGTTTTACCGCCCATCATAGTAACAATACCAAGAACATAAGTTGGGTTCAAGTGAGCTAACTGGGAAGGAGACAACTCCTTCGCAACGAGAATATAAGGCTGTGTATCCGATGGCAACGTGACCTCAGGAGCACCTAAAAGATGCTTTAACAGACGGTTGCCGACATCCTTGATGTCAACCGCCCGCTCCTTCATGTATTCATCATCTAGCAGATCAAACATCGCTACAAAATGATCAATAGCTTCTTTGACAGCCACTTCCGCCGCCTTATACTGGCGCTCAATAATCCCCCGGATTTCGCTCATGAACACCGGATCATCCAATATCGCCAGATGAGCATCAAAAATGCTGGATTCCTCTGGACCGACCACTTCTCTGAATTCTTTTTTGATGAATTCAATCTCGTCCTTTGAGGTACGGATACCTTCGTATAAACGCTCAAACTCCTTAGCTAGATCAACTGGGTTCACTTGTGTGTCTGGTAAGCTCCACTCCCAGTTCGGTAAGACAAAGGCCTTCCCGATAGCTACACCTGCTGCTGCGCCTATGCCTTGTATCATCCNNCTCCAACGTTACTTTCATGTAAGACTACGGACATTACTGAAGATTGCCCCTTTTTAACATTTTTAAATGGAGCGTAGCTCCATGATTTTACTCGATCAGGATTCGTAATCACCATTGGTGTAGCCAATGAGGCCGCATGTTCACGCAAATAAGCGAGGTCGAATTTAACAAGCAATTGACCTGGCTCCACGCTGTCGCCTTCTTTTACAACCGCCTCAAATGGCCCCTTAAGCTGCGATGTGTCGATCCCAATATGCATGAGTACTTCCAGCCCTTCCGGCGTAGCAATACCAACGGCATGCATTGTAGGGTAGACGTGCATAACCTTCCCGAATACAGGTGAAGTCAATTCCCCTTTTTCCGGCAAAAATGCAACACCATCACCCACCAGCTTCGCTGCAAAGATGTGATCCGGTACTTCCTCAATGGGCATCATTCTACCCTGCATTGGAGAACTGAACAGCACCTGCGGCAAATCACGAAGCATCAGCTTATTAATTTCCTCGCGGATCAGCTCAGAATACGTACCAAATACTACCTGAACATTCCCGCCACCGAGCTTGATAATCCCAGCAGAACCAAGACCTTTAAGCGCCCCAGTATCAATAAATCGATCATTGTGGACGGTAAGCCTCAAACGGGTGATACAAGATTGTACTTGTACAATATTCTCCTTACCACCAAGCGCCTCCAAGATCAGTGGTGCCTGATACGGGATGTTGCCTGCCCAATCACCGAGTTCCGAACCTTCTTCACGCCCTGGTGTTGGGATCTGAAAACGACGAATCGCCCAGCGGAACAAATTATAATATATAATCCCATAGCCAATACCGATCGGAATTAAGAGCCAAGCCCTCTGTGACAGATGCAAATTCAAAAAGAAGTCAATGGCACCTGCGGAATATGAGAACCCGTGATGAATCCCAAGCATATAGGTGAGCACCATAGCGAGACCGGACATTACAGTATGTACCGCGAATAAATAAGGAGAAGCAAACAAAAACGCGAATTCGATCTGCTCCGAAACCCCGGTTAGAAAACAGACCATAGCCGCCCGCATGAAAGTCTTTTTAATCTTAGGCTTCAAATCCTCACGCGCTTCCTGAATAATTGCAAAAGCAATGGCAGGCAGTGCGAACATCATAATTGGAAACAACCCGGCCATAAAAATGCCCGCCGTAGGATCACCTGCAAAAAAACGTGGCAAATCCCCCTGAACGACAGTGCTACCATCAGGAGTTGTAAAGTTTCCTAACTGAAACCAAAACACATTGTTAAGAATATGATGAAGACCGAAGGCTGTTAGTACTCTATAAAGCACTCCATAAATAAAGACGCCAAATCCGCCAGTCTGCAATATTCCTTGAAAAAGATCATCCAATCCTCTCTGCAGAAGTGGAGATATCCCTAACATCACCCATGCAAAGCCAGCCGAAAACAATCCCATGAACAGCAAAACAAAACGCGACCCTCCAAAAAACTGGATCGCCTCTGGAAGCTTGATATTTTTAAACCGGTTTTGAGCGATACCGGCGACTATACCCAGCAAAATTCCGATAAGTGTTGCAGGTTGTACAAGCCCGTCTCCCATATGGGTAACAATCCGGTCGTAAGTGAACACCCCAGCCAGTGCTGCAAGCCCCGCCGTTCCAGCTTGATTGGATAATCCCCATGCTACACCCACAGCGAATAAATAAGGCATAAAATAAAAGATTCCCTGCCCAGCGTATGTAGCCACTTCGGATACCGAAGAAAGTCCCCATGCAGACCAAGGTAAGCTGCCCAAACTAAGCAAAATGGCTGCCGCCGGCAGTACCATGGTAGGAAGCATTATGGCTCTGCCCAATTGCTGCAATGATCCGAGCCAATTCAAGGCTACCCTCTCCTTTCTTTCTATATTGAATGGTACGCGCTGCGGGGGTTTTTGTCAAAATAAACTGAGGGAAAAGATCCGGTTACATTTAAAACAAATACACTCTCACTCCGCTAAACATTTATTCATTAGAATTCATAGAACAGCAGGTATTCACAAAGGGATATGAAGTGAACGATACTGTAGTCTTCTGGCAATCTTGAAGTGGGAATTCCACAGATGGGATTCCACATAGGCTAACATCGAGATTAAGTGTATTTTGTACAACTATTCTTATCGACGTAACTCTGCGCACTAATTTAGCTGCACTTCATACAACTATTTTGGACAATTTCATGCTAAACCTTATCTTTAACACTTTTTAAGTGTACAAAATACATCTATTTCGCATTAGCATTGCGATTTTAGCCATTTAGTTGTACGAAGTGCAACTATCTTACTTAGCTGCCCCGTATAATAGATATTCCTACCACATTTGATCTGGTCTCATAGCCTTCACTTCATAATACCGAACTCTTTCTCCCATATTAGCTGGCTTTAGTAACTCCTTCTCACTTAAAGATTGCAGCAATCTGCGCGCCGTCCGAAAGTTAATGCTGAAATGCGTGGTCACATCCTTTGGACGAATCGCCCTCCCCAGTCGCCAAGCCAAACGCAGAACCTCCTTCTCCTCAGACAAAATATCCACGCCTGCAGATTTGCGCGCCAAATGAGGTGCCAGCACCAATTGTAAAAGCATCCGGCACACCTCGGGCCGGTGCTGAAGATCATCAACAGAAAAATGAATCATCTTCCACCCCATTCCGGTCAGNNAAGAAAAGTGTCCCGATTAACTGCATAGTTGAATCTTTCGCGGTCTATGTCCTTCACATGGCTTTGAAACCCGTCGCACTCAATCCCGAGGCTGCTGCCGCTCTGCGGAAGAAAAGCGAAATCCAGAAACTGAGATTTACGGTTCCAGTCGTACACTTCGTATTCTGGATGCAAATCATCGAGGCTCTCAAACAATGGCCACCATACATTCTGCAAGAACAACTTCTCAGCATAATTATGCCCTCTAACAAGCCTCCCCTTCTTTCTCCTGATCTTTCCGTCAAGTGCTTGTCAATGAACAAACCATGAGCTTCTTCAAATTCCATAATGGTATCCTCCCCTGTAAAAATAAAAAAACGCCCTTCACCGCAAATCTTGCGGATAAAGGACGTTCTTCGTCTAACTTCAGTATAACAAGCTCAGTTGGTGATTTGCATTAGAAATATACAACCTGTCGTAATCGCATGATACTGCTTCCATTGACTGTTCATCAATATGGCTACAATTTCATCAGCGCCAAATTTATAAGCTTGGTGGTTCGTTTGTCGGTTTGTATGCTCGTCGGTTCATTATTCGCTCGTTATTGTTCCGCTTGTTGGTTCGTCTGTTGTTCGTCTGACAGTTCGTACGCACACCGATTCATTCGTATGAATGACGTCCACTACACTCTCTGATCGCACACTTTATCGGTAATCGGATAAATGTTTAACTACCGAACCCTACGCCCGACTGCGCCCATGCATCGTGATCGCTTCTTCGACCTTGATGCAGCGGTCCATAATCGCCGTCATACCGTGCTCAGCGGCGATTTCAGCGGCTTCTTGGCTGATTATCCCCTGCTGGAGCCAGAGCACACGTGCGCCGATGTCAGCGGCCTCCTGTGCGACCTTTGCGCATTGTTCGCTTCGACGGAACACGTTGACAATGTCCACCGGCTCTGGTATTTCCGCTAACGTATGATAGCACTTCTCTCCCAGTATTTCACCGTCAACCAAAGGGTTTACAGGGATGATCCGATACCCCCGACTTTGCATAGCACCCGCGACCATATAGGAGGTACGGTCTGTTTTGTCAGACAGGCCAACAACAGCAATATTACCTGCGGAAGCAAGGATATCTCCGATCTGCTCCCGACTTGGGTTCTCAAAGCTCATACATAGTGCCCCTTTCCATAGTTACACTTAATGATCCTGTTTAANNAAATGCGCTAGCTCCCTTACTTCTATTGTACCCACTCCACATTCGCACCAAGCGCGCGCAGGTGATCAAAATATTGCGGATAAGATTTAGCGACATGATGAGCATCTTTGATCAGGAGCGGCTGACGAGCACGTAAACCTACTACTGACAGTGCCATAATTACACGGTGGTCGTAATGCGCATTGATAGTCACACCACCTTCGACGCCTTCCGGCATGCCGTGAACAATAATTTCATCGCGGCGTTCCTCAACATTGGCCCCTGCACGGGTTAACTCTGCCAAGTAATCGGTAATGCGATCACATTCCTTATACCGCAGATTCTCAACGTTGTAGAATCGCGAGGTACCTTCAGCAAATACAGCCGCAGCTACCATAGCCAGCACTGCATCGGTGGCAGCATCTCCGTCGAATTCAACAGCTTTTAGAACACCGTTCCCTTGGACATGTACTGTACCCTCTTCATGAGTAAGAGGAACTTCCATCATACGCAGCACATCGACAATGGCTCTTTCTCCTTGTTTACTCTGTTCCNNTCTGTAACAGCAGCCGCCGCAAGAATAGCCGCAGAGCCAGGATAGTCACCTTGAACGGTATACGTCTTAGCCGCATAGGCTTGACGCCCCGGCACTTTAAAGGACATATAATCATCCGCCGCTTGAACCACAATTCCCGCCTGTTCTAATACCTCTAGTGTCTGACCCACGACAACCTTCGATTTCAAATCATCAAGGACAATAATTTCACTATCTTCTTCAAGCAATGGTGTCAGGAACAGTAGAGCACTTAGGAACTGGGAGCTGACTGCACCGGAAACATTAATTTTACCCCCAACAGGTTTACCTCCACGTATCGTGATCGGCAGCTTTCCTTCATTATGCTCTACCTTCACACCAAGCTGCTCTAGAGACACGATCAGGTCG
>DJUJ01000162.1:39169-62814 GCA_002438345.1 Paenibacillus sp. UBA6285 | reverse complement strand
GCCTCAGGGCTTAGCGCAGCCACAGCCATTAGGAAACGTAGTACCGCTCCAGCATTTCCTACATTTAGCTCTTTAACGTCTTTTGGGTGACGGCCGAAGCCTTGAATCACAATCTTTTCCTCATCCTCCGTAAGCACAGCACCCAAGTCTGCTATACAGCGGCGGATGGCGTCGCTATCTTCACTATGTGCCGGATGATAAATCGTACTTATGCCTTCTGACAATGCGGCAACCAGCAAATAACGAGTGGTATAGTTTTTGGAAGAGAGGGCCCCAAATTCTCCTTGCAGAGATGGCGTTGGCCTAACAATAACGTCCATAATATAAACTCTCCTTAGTAGATATAGTTGTATGTAGTGCTCGTTTGACAAGGTATTCCATGCTTGTGTTAACATTAAACCATTCTTCTGATGAAAAGAGGTCACAACCATGCATAATGTTCCACAAATCACACCGCAAGAATTGCGGCAGTGTCTAGAGACAGGGGAAGACCTTGTACTCATCGACGTTCGTGAAGACGAAGAGGTTGCCTTCGGGATGATTCCNNTATCCCTATGGGAGAAATTCCACACCGCACAGCGGATATTCCAAGCGATGCCAAAGTGATCTTTATCTGCCGTTCCGGTGCTCGAAGCCAGCGTGTCTGCGAATATCTACAACAGTTTGGCTATAATGCTACAAATTTAAGCGGCGGTATGATTGAATGGAATGAAACACTCTCTTAAAAGCTCAGCCGCGGTAATGCATTAAAATATGTTGCGACACTTCTGCCGCAGTCAGTCCCGTTGTATCGACCGTGTAATGCGCGAACAGGTAAGCATCATGGCGATCTTCCATGATACGTCTAACCCGTTCTTCTGCATTGCCGGCGAGCAGCGGACGATTCTCATCTCCACTAACGCGGGCAATAATCTCTTCTTCTGTTGCCGTTAGCGCAACCACATGCCCTTTACTCAGCATTAAATCTGTATTCCCCGGCGCCAATACCGCGCCACCACCAGTAGATATTAATTTATTCTCAGACTCTAGCATACGCTTTAGTACTGCNNTCCATCTTCCGCGAAAATTTCTGCAATGCTTCGGCCTTCAGTTTCAATAATGACATAATCCAAATCAACCAGCTCATAGCCCAGTTCCTCGGCCAAAATAGCACCTACCGTTGACTTTCCCGTTGCCATCATTCCTACTAAAATAATGTTCTTATTTCTTTGCTCTTCGTTCAACTCTTTAAATGTTTCTGTATCCCCAGCCATGTCTATCCTCCAACCGCGATATTTGTCATATCATAACACAGGGTCAAAACATTAAACAATCTGCTTTACATAGTAAACACACATCAAATCTCCAACAAAAAAGGCCCGGAAGGCTCCCCATTTCTGGTGAAGCGATCCGGGCCGTTGTTTAAAACCGTACCAAATAGATTATTCTGCTGACATCCAGTTGTGGTGGAAGACGCCTTCTTTGTCTACACGTTTGAACGTGTGTGCTCCGAAGTAATCGCGTTGAGCCTGAAGCAGGTTTGCAGGCAGTCTTTCTGTACGATAGCTATCATAGTAAGCCAATGCGCTGGAGAATCCAGGTACTGGAACACCCATCGTTACAGCTGAAGCAATGACTTTACGCCATGCGGATTGATAAGAATCCATAACATTCTTGAAGAAAGGATCAAGCAATAGGTTCTTAAGATCTGCATTGTTCTCGTAAGCATCAGTGATGTTTTGTAGGAAACGGGAACGAATAATACAGCCGCCGCGCCAAATTTTAGCCAGCTCGCCATATTTCAAATCCCAACCGTATTCGTCGGATGCTACGCGCAGTTGAGCGAAACCTTGAGCGTAGGATACGATTTTGCTCGCGAACAATGCTTTACGCACGTTCTCGATGAATTCAGCTTTGTCACCATCAAATGGTGTAGTTTCTGGTCCGTTAAGCACTTTGCTTGCTTCTACGCGCTCATCCTTCATTGCAGACAGGAAGCGAGAGAATACGGATTCGGTAATCATGGACAAAGGTACGCCAAGATCCAGTGAGCTTTGGCTTGTCCATTTACCAGTTCCCTTTTGGCCAGCGGAATCAAGGATCACGTCAACCATTGGTTTACCAGTTTCTTCATCATACTGAGCAAAAATATCTGTAGTAATCTCGATCAGGTAGCTATCGAGCTCACCGCTATTCCACTCTTTGAAAATGCTGTGAAGTTCTTTTGCATCCAGACCTAGAACGTCTTTCAACAACTGGTAAGCTTCACAGATCAATTGCATATCACCATATTCGATACCGTTATGCACCATTTTAACATAGTGTCCCGCACCGTCTGGTCCGATATATGTACAGCAAGGCTCTCCGTCAACTTTGGCTGAGATTGCCGTTAGGATTGGCTCTACTAGTTTATATGCGCTTTCTTGACCGCCAGGCATAATGGAAGGACCTTTAAGTGCTCCTTCTTCTCCGCCGGAAACGCCAGTACCGATAAAGCGGAAACCTTTTTCTTCCAGCTCTTTGCTACGACGAACCGTATCAGGGAAATAAGCATTTCCTCCGTCGATAATAATGTCGCCTTGATCAAGATGCGGCAGCAGTTGCTCGATGGTAGCATCAGTAGCTTTACCAGCTTGAACCATGATCAGAATTTTGCGCGGTGTTTCCAGCGAAGCTACAAATTCCTTAACGGAAAATGTGCCTACGAGGTTCTTACCTTCCGCCTCAGCAAGAAGATCATGTGTCTTCTCCGATGACCGGTTAAACACGGATACGGAAAAACCTTTGCTTTCGATATTTAGAGCCAAATTCTTGCCCATTACCGCCAAGCCAATAACGCCGATTTGTTGTTTTGCCATCTGGTCCTCCACCCTTTGCACCCTATATTTTTTGGAAATCCATTTCTCGCAGTATAAGAATACCACCCTTTATCAGAGACAGCAAAGCCTGCCCTGCGAATAGAGATCAAATTCATTGACAAAACCATTGCCAACATGAAAATGATCACAATGACTATTTTAACGTTTTTAGCGTCAGAAGTGAACCCCTGTCAGCAAGTTCTCATACAAATCTAAGACACCCCGAAGTTCGGGGTGCCCCTAAGCAACTTTTTTGGTACCTTGTTTACCATTCCAACATATACAATTCCTTCGTCAAAAAGGTAAGCTGAGCTCGGCATTTCTCCGCGCGAACCGTATCCTCAGCCTTAAGTGCATCATTTAATCGATCTAGCTGCTCATCCACCTCAATCTTACGCTGGCGAATCCGCTCTTCCCCTTCAACAGAATAATAGAGCTTGGTCAGCTCCTCATCTGTGAGCATAGGGCCTTTCTGGTATAATACTCGCTGCTGATAACCCGAGATTTCGACAAGACGAATCACTTCGCCAAACAAAATATTTTCAATAATGATCTGGCGATCCCGGAAACGCTTTACAATGGCATGGCCCCGCATGTCCCCAATCAATTTCTCCATCCATTCTGACAAGCGAGCATCACGAATCATATAGTCACCCACGAGTTTATAGCCATCTTTGATCCTTTGAAAACGTAATTTCACCAGTTTACGACCCGTACGGACCGAAATCACAAAAACCTGTTCGTTCTCGCTCCAATATAGGGAATAACCTTTTTGAATCAAATCCTTGATCAGGTCCTGGATATGCTGTCTGTCGAAACGCAGCTCCAGGTTACAATACTCCACCTCGTCGTTTTTGTTCACGTCACTCCCCCCTAACTGCTTCACATCTGCAAAGCCAACACCACTCGTTCAATTCCAGAGTATTTATGGCTGCCGGACCTCTTCTTGTAATAAATTACTTTTTCGTTTGTCTTAGTCATATTTTATACTTCAGTTTATGTAGCGGTAACTTGGTTTATTGACTATTTTTACCCGCAATAGTCATTCTCCAAACGCCGATCGGAATTTTTTATTCCTTTTAGTCCTTTTAATTCCTAAAAAGCCGCCGACAACTAATTCCAGGTTGTCAGCGGCTTTTTACATTCCAGGTCTCAACTAGGTTTAAACTTCAGCTTCGTTCTGTGCACAATTAGCAAATGCAGTCCGAAGAGCATCAGCATGACAATTGCACTCATCAGAAACGGAACACCGTGACCTACATGGTCCCATAGTCTCCCTGATATCACTGGTCCTGCCACCATCCCTGAGCCTTGCAAGGTTAAGAATAGCCCCCACACAGTCCCTCGTTCCCCCTTAGGGACTTGCTTGGCCAAAAAGGCATTCCACGCCGGGAGGATAAGCGCGTAGCTTATACCGACCAGTGCCACTGCGATAAAAGCAAGCGGTAGCCAGCGGACCTGTGAGAACAGGGCAAGGGAAAAGGCGGCGAGCAAAAAGCCAATATTCAGGAACACAGTTGTTCCTATTCGGTCCACCAGCTTGCCTGCTGGAATTAGGGCAAGCACCGTAATTCCCCCACCTGCAATCAGAAGTAGACTAAACTGATTTGGACTAACATGAAGCTCCGTACGTGCAAACAAGGTAACTACAGGGGTCATCAAACCAATGGCAAAAGCCTGAAGAAATAAAGCGGGATATAACCAACGACTGACTTTAAGCGTCGTTCTGACCTGATGCAGTGTTCTTTTTATACTTTCTAACGGACTAATTTTTTTACGCTCAATGACTCCACCGAGCCCTTGCATGTCCCTTACAACTGCATGAGTTCCACTTGGTGAGATTCTCTTAGGTAGAAATAGGGCAACCACAACTACAACGGCGGCACAACCTAGCAGGACTAAAAAGGCCACACGATAGCTTTGTCCCCCTTGATCCATCAAAAAATTCACTACANNCAACAGCTACCAGGATCAACAACAAGGCACTTGTCATTGTCCAGCGAAATCCTATACGCTCCATGACCCAGCCAGAAGGACTGCGGAAGAGGTTATCCCCCAAATATTGGAGTGCAAAGGCAAAGCCTACTACCGTTACCGATAGGCCCAAAATATTCTCCATATACACCGGTAACAAAGCGACAAGTAGCGACCCTTTAACAAATTCAACTAAAAAAATAATTACCCACATCTCCATGATAAATGGCGACGTCAAACTGATATGCGTGCGTTGCACTGCTTTCGTGGACATTCTATCACATCCATATCCTAGTATTCTGTAGATTGTTTTGTTATACTGATGCTTGCCTTAAATTTTAATATTCGCTAAAGGTTGTGACAGCATTAAATGAATCAACACCGTACTCCCCTCTTCACAGCTTTAAAAAAGCATGCCGCCGGCAATCCAGTTCAATTCCATATTCCGGGGCATAAGAAGGGGCTAGGAACCGATGCCGAATTCCGTGAGTTTATCGGCGATAACGCTCTATCCATCGATCTAATCAACATCGCACCGCTTGATGATCTACATCAGCCAACTGGCGTAATCCAGGAAGCTCAAAAGCTGGCTGCGAAGGCTTTCGGCGCCGACTATACGTATTTTAGTGTACAGGGCACGAGCAATGCCATCATGACGATGATCCTCTCTGTCTGCTCACCGGGTGATAAAATAATTGTGCCGCGTAACATTCATAAATCTGTGATGTCGGCCATTATCTTTTCCGGAGCCAAGCCTGTGTTTGTCTCGCCTGTTCAGGATGAGAATCTCGGGATAGATCACGGCATAACGACCAGTTCGCTGGAACGAGCGTTAAAGCGTCATCCGGACGCTAAAGGAGTTCTAGTAATCAATCCCACGTACTTCGGTGTATGCGCCGACCTGCGTTCGATTGTCGACCTGGCTCACCGTTACGGTGTACCCGTATTGGTGGACGAGGCACATGGAGTACTGATTCATTTTCATGAGGATCTGCCGGTATCGGCCATGCAGGCCGGTGCGGACATAGCTGCCACTAGTGTGCATAAGCTTGGCGGCTCCATGACGCAAAGCTCGGTACTGAATCTAAATGCTAAGACGGGTCTGATTAACCCACAACGGGTACAGACCATTATGAGCATGCTGACTACAACATCCACCTCATATATTTTATTAGCGTCTCTGGATACATCAAGACGTAATCTCGCGCTGAACGGTCACGAAATGGCAGAAAGAACCATCAGACTGTCCAACTACGCACGCGAAACGATCAATACTATTGAGGGCCTGTACAGCTTTGGAAAAGAAATACTTGGGACAGAAGCTACATTTGATCATGACCCAACCAAGCTCAACATTCATGTTCGCCATTTAGGGATCACAGGTTACGAAACCGAAAACTGGCTACGTGAGAAATACAATATCGAAGTAGAACTAAGCGACATGTATAATATTCTTTGCCTTATTACCCCAGGTGATACCCAAGAATCAGTAGATAAATTATTGGCTGCACTTCGGGTGTTGTCCGCTATTCATTATAGCAAGGGTGAAATCTACGAACTTAAGGTTCAGGTTCCAGAAATTCCACAACTTGCTCTGATTCCAAGGGACGCTTTTTACGCTGATACGCAGTTAGTTCCGTTCCGTGAATCTGCTGGCTACATTATTGCAGAATTCATTTATGTATATCCGCCTGGAATTCCTATTCTTCTCCCTGGCGAAGTGATCACTCAGGATAACATCGATTATATTATTGACCATGTGGAGATCGGCCTCCCGGTTAAAGGTCCTGAAGACCGCAGCATCACTAACATAAAAGTAATTGTGGAAGCCGATCCTATATCCTAAGACCCAACATTTTCCTGAAAAATTTCATTCATTTATACAAAAACCCGATACCATAATAAGTATCGGGTTTCTGTATATAAACATCAACTGTCATATACACAATAGAACAGCTTAATTTAGTCGCTAAAATCTATTCTTGCTGAGCAAGCAGATTGTTGTAAGCTTCTTCAACAGCTTTCCATTCTTCTTCATCTTCGATATTGTACAATACCATTTCTTCGTCTTCTTCTTCCATACGCAGAATAATACCATCTGCTTCTGGATTCTCGCGCTCTAACAACAGAGCGTATAATTTCTCGCCTATGTCGAACGTTTCTACAAGCACCATTTCTACATCTTCGCCCTGCTCGTTCGTCAAGGTCAGCACAAACTCCTCGTGCTCATGGTCGTGATCATGCCCGCAACCGCATGCTTCACCATGCTCATGTTTGTGATCGCTCATTGTAATACCTCACTTTGAATTGTATTATCTTACATCTGGTATCGTACCACGTTAGATTAGTTCAGGTCAATTTAGAACCCTTAATTGAGAGCTGTAATTACCTTCTCTGACACAAGAACGTAATCCGAATTTTTGGAAGCTTTCATGTAGAAGCCTACCCGATACTTCCCAATTTCTTTAAAATCATAAGTAAACTCCGAGGTCGGAAACCAGAAATTATCCTTCTGCGAGCCTTCAAGCTCCTGCGACTGAATATCTTTTACATTACCAGATGGGTCCGTTATAGCTACTTTCACAGCTGAAACCTCTTCTGTTAAGCTATCAACTTGGGTTAATATCTTAATCTTGAGCTTGCCAACGTTGACATTTCCAAAAACTGTATCCCCTTTAAAAAGCACAATATGAACATTTGGCTTAAGAATCGTCACTTTCCCAGAGCCATCCCAATTCACAACCCCACCTGCCTCTCTAGCAGGAATATACGTTTTTCCATCAATTAAATAACCGCCGTCCACAATTTCTGTCCCGTTGTTCCATACCCTGATTTTCTTACTCACAGAATCGGCGAACAATAAGGAGCCACCCATCAAGGAAAAAGCAAACACACATAAAGTGACTTTTTTCCATCTATTCATTTGAAACCCTCCAAATAATTCATACTGTTAATGTATACTTACTTTGTCTCAGCAAGTTGCGCTGAATGTAGGTAAATATTTCATTCATCTTCCGAAAAATGATATTATGTACTTGTTCAAAGTTGATCTATTAGCTAACAGCGATTTCAGGAGGGTACTTTCTTATGAGTCTAAGCCTACAAATGCTAGGAACTGGCAATGCTTTTGCAAAAAACTATTTTAACAACAATGGCTTGCTACTAGCTGATGATTATACCCTACTGATTGATTGCGGGATTACAGCTCCGCTTGCCATGCATACCATCGGGAAATCCTTCCATGACGTAAACGCTACTCTAATTACACATATTCATGCGGATCATGTTGGAGGTCTGGAAGAGCTAGCACTCACGCTAAAGCACGTATACGGGAAAAAAATGAGATTACACTTGCCCGAGACGCTTGTTGAGCCTCTTTGGAACAACACCTTAAAGGGTGGATTATATCAAAAAGATGCAGTAGCTTCCCTGACCGATATCTTTGAGGTTACACCTATGAAACCCGGAATTACGTACAAGCTCGCTCCATCCCTTTCGCTCGAGATCATACATACGCCCCATATTCCCGGCAAAGATAGCTATTCCCTTCTAATAAATAACGAGATTTTCTACAGCGCGGATATGACTTTTCAGCCGGATCT
Source organism: Paenibacillus sp. UBA6285 (assembly GCA_002438345.1). Taxonomy (GTDB): domain Bacteria; phylum Bacillota; class Bacilli; order Paenibacillales; family Paenibacillaceae; genus Paenibacillus_AQ. The sequence continues at coordinate 54,401 of DJUJ01000162.1, read as the reverse complement.
ACTTATAAGCCTAGTGCGTGAGCGCGGCATCCGAATGATTCTGCATGACTGTCAGCTTGGTGGATCAGGCGTTGTTCACACCACTTTGGACGAGTTGATGTCTCTACCTGATGATGTTCGACGTATCATCAAGCTCATGCATTATAGTGATGAACAACCCCAATTCGACGGGCTTACAGGAGAGATGGAGTTTATAGAGCAACATGTAATTTATACACTCTGAACATAGTGTGAAGCTTATACTTTCCTAATTTATTAAAAAAAGACCGTACATTGACGTCTGTTGACGTATGTACGGTCTTTGCCTTTTGAACTATGAGAATGTCGGAAGATTATCCAGATTGTTAGTTGGATTCCCATCCGCGTCGCCACGAATATAAGTTTCTCCATCTTTACCTTTAAAAGCATTCACTCCGGCAATATTTCCAGCCTGTACTTCTTTAAGCGCTTGGTCATATGCCAGGACACGTCCTGTAGAGGTCTGGAAACTGGTTAAATCTCCATCTCCATTTTTCTGTACGGCTACGAAACTTTCGCGTTCGTTATTTGGCACTTTATTTCGCCCCTTGCAGTAGAATTTGCCATCATAAGGCACATCCTAGCTTGCGTAATGGAACGGTAAATTATGTGTGCAAACCTTAAAGAGTTTTCTGCATCCGCACATGTAAAATACCTGCGTCATAAAAAGGTTCCGTAGAAATCACTTCATATCCCAGCTTCTTGTAGAAATTCTCTGCTTGACACTGTGCATCAAGAATTGAAGCTTCCAGTCCAAGTTCCCGAGCAAGCTCTTCCATAGCTAGCAACAGAACACGTCCATATCCTTTGACTCGATAATCTTTCAGTACGGCGATACGCTGCATTTTGGCTGTACCTGTTTTGTAATAAATCAATCTTCCCGTAGCCACAGGCACTCCTTCATCTATAATCAGAATATGGTGCGCATTCGGACTGATAACATCGTATTCATCAATTTCTTCCTCAACCGGGACCATTTGTTCCTCAACAAATACTTTTGTACGAATATCCAGCCCTAGCCGGAGTTGTTCCTCTGTAGTTACCCGTAAGATTTCTGCCGCCATGTTAGTCGCAAACTCCTCTCTCTATGTATCCAACGATAGTTGTCTATTATATAAAAAATTGACTAGAAAGAAAAGCCTGAGCACGGGAAATCGTATTCTGTTGCTGGTCTAATCTACAGAATATACTTCTTCAGGAATCGAACGATTGTATGTGTCTTGCATCACAGGTGACAATTGAGGATACTGACCTTTCGGCTTTCCATCAAAGTTAGTTATCTCATTGATTTCCATGACCTTTGTTGGTTTCGCCTCGGAACAACCAGTTAAACCGAACAATAATAATAAACAAACTCCCGTTTTCCATTTCAATATTTTAGGCATCGTTTTACTCCCTTCACCGTTCAAATGCTGGTATTCTCATAACAGTTTTGACGGTTCAGGAGTTTTATAAACAATTGGAGAACTTCATTCCCCGATTCTATCCCTTAAAGATTCACGTTTCCAACTATATGGACCATGTACATCATTCCTCCCAGAAAGCCAGCCAATACAAAATAAGCGATGCCGTATTTCCAGCGTGAGCTGGCTGGCACATCGTAATACTTATCATTCTCGTAGACAGAATAGCTGATATCACAATTCATCTTAAGATGAAGCCCATTCTCTAGGGTCACAGGCTCTAGCTGTGAGATCCGTACCTTTTCAATTATGCATTGCTGCGGAAGCGTAGCTCTACCAATGTAGTTCAGTTGGTCCCATCTCACCCCTACATACTGCTGTCTATCCAAATCACTGTAGGTGGTAAAAGGCAAATCTCTTCTATGCTCTGGTCCTGGAATCATGTAACCCGCATCTCTGAGTGGCTCTACTGGGATTAAGAAACCCTTGGTTACTGAAAAAAGACGATTGTTAGTACGTCTTTTGACATATTTGTTATACAGATCGTAAGCGAATAACGCCCAGATAATAAAGAACAAAATAGATCGCAAATAGATGATGATGGCTAAACCGCCCACGAGACCCACAAGCCACAGCCAGCGCGTAACCGCGGTAGCAATACGTCCACCATCTAGCGGATGAATCTGCAGCAAGTTGATCAGATTAAGCAAAAAACCTATATACGCCAAGGAATAGAGCAGTGGACTATCCATGTAATAAGCCGCCCCAAAAACTGCGGTAGCCCCTATGGTTCCTAAAATCGGACCTCCAAAAGCAATATAAGCTTCTGTCTGGGCATCCAGCGGCTGTTTCTTCATTGTAATTAAAGCTCCCAAAAAAGGTATAAACAGTGGAGCGCTGACTGGAAGCCCGATTCGTTTGGCTGCTATTACATGCCCTAATTCATGGACTAGCAAGAGCAGGACAAAACCCACTGCAAACCCCCACGGATAAATCAACGCATACGCCCATATCGAAATCATCATTGAAATTAGAGGCCCAGCAATTTTACCTATTTTCAGAAGAGACAAAATCGCCTTTCCTTTAAACAGGAGCATCGCCGCCCCGCCCCCCAACCATTTCAACGGAGTGGAAGAATTCTTTTTCTGCTCATTTTGCGGCAAGATCTCAAGCTCCTTTTTCTTTCGATTTTTATCTAACTACTGTACATTACCATCCATTTTATCATAAGAGCTTGGGGAGTAATTCCACAAAAAATCTCTTGGCTAAATATACGACGCAACTTTTAGAATCGTTTCAGCGTCAAACAAATAGCTAATGGATAAATTTTACTTCTATACAAAGAAAGGGATGGTTAGTTTGAACTCTACATACTTAAAATCATTGTTATCGGCTATAATGCTCTCTACTCTTCTTCTCCCTACAACAGCATCAGCAAGTTCTTCATTATCTTCATCTGAACACCCTATGGTCGTCGCAGCTGCTACAGCTAATTCTTCTCAAGTTTACTATCAATTCGGTATTCCTGGTGGAACCATAGGAGGCCCGGCGCTGCTCAAAAATGGAGTGGTCTACGTAGATGTTCGAGGGATCTCTGAGAATGCAGGTCTAAAGATGGAATGGGACAAGTCCAGCAAACGAGCCTTATTTAAAGGCTGGACCAAAAGCTTCGCGGTTCGAATTGGAAGTCAAAGCGGAGTTCTTGACGGGAAAACCGTAGATCTCGGCGGTATCCCTTTCAAATCTAAAGAAGACGGCATATATGTGCCTGCTCGCTTCATCGTTAAAGCATTCGAAGGTAGTAATCTCCATCTGGATTCCAAAACAAACACATTATCCGCGAGCGGTCTGAAGACCTACAACGTATTTACAGAAACCTATGGTGGGCGTACTTATACTCTCGTTAAAGGTAATGGAGACCTATATGTCTCTCAAGGAAAAGATAAAGTAATAAAGCTCACCTCACTTGAAACTGCTTTTGACTGGGTAGGAATGCAGATTGAGAAAACACCAGGTGGACTGCTCGTCATTAAGATTAATGACTCATTTGGAGAACCCCATATCAATACACGCATTGTCACTCTCGTATTCAAAAATGGCGCGTTACTACGCAAGGCTACTATCGCCTACCAGTTCAGAGGAGATGCAGATCTTAAACCTTATGACAACAATCTACTATTGCATGATGGTAATACCCTACGACTCATTCAGGATGGCACGGGCAATATAACAGCTACTCTAGATCTCTTGAAATTAGGGGGCGATGAAGATGCTTACTATATAGAACGCATTGATAACGATATCCTTCTGCTCCGTGGTAATCAAAAAGGATTGCTTACTTTAATTGATCGCAACACAGGCNNCTTCTTACAGCAGAGGATCAGGAATACGCAGAAATGAACGACACCCCTTATAAAGGTGATACTTTAAAGTTCGTAAAGCGTAGTGGCGATAAGCTATTTTTCACGAATGATTCCCCTCTTACAGGCAAGACAGAAGTGATCTATACGCTGGGACAATGATTTCGCTTCAATAACAACCTCCACTCTCACACAAAAGAGCCCGAATTCTATTGTTACTCTCTAGACTAATGCCGTGAACGTTATAGGCTACGGACCATAGACTGTTATCAGGGTTATTCAATTGAGGAGGTTATTCATGGATACAAATTTTCATCAACAGGTCTGTTGGAATTGTATGAACAAATACGTTGGTATTGTAACAACTGACGGTCAATCATTTGACGGATTTATTGCTCATGTAGATCAAAATTATGTTACCCTTGCGGTTCCCAGCAATGAAATGGTAGAACGTTTGAACGGAATGCCTACACAAGAATCGTCGTATAGACAATTTGGCTTCCGGCCTGGCTTTTTCCCAAGACGTCGCTTCTTTCAACGACGCATCCCATTTTTCGGGATAAGTGATATATTTCTACTACCGTTCTTTATCTAGATATGGTGCAAGGGGATGGAGGGGCGTCCCCTTTGCTTTTTTTAAAGAAAAAGTTCAAATCTTAATATGTTGCATGAGCAAAAAAAGAATTGCCATCCTACTCTATCGTATGGTATTATGAAATTCGTCGCAGGACGGTAGCTCAGCGGGAGAGCACTATCTTGACAGGGTAGGGGTCATGGGTTCGAACCCCATCCGTCCTATATTGAAAAAGCCTTATTATATAAGGCTTTTTCTTTTGTTCAGGGATGATTAGGTTTTGAGTAAATTACGAATTGGTGCCATTATGGTGCCCTGTAGCAGACTAAAGCAAAAGTGGTGCCATAATCGGCACCACTTTTTTTACCCCTGTAACCATTTTAGAAATACATCTTTGGATACTTTTATCATCTTTCCAACCCGCACGATATGAAATTGACCCGAGTTTAATAGTTCATATGTTTGACGTTCACCTATACCAAGTATTTGTTGGATTTCCTTCGCTGTGAGTACAGAGGGATAATCTGAAGTAGTCTTATATATTTGTTCAATCACCCTTCTCTTCCTCCTTCTCAATTACTAGATTCAAATCCAATGCCAGCTTATAAAAAGCCTTCCAACGTATTTTACTATATGTTCCCGAGCTAATTGGCGGCTGAAATTTAAAGTTATACACTTTCTCATGAGTAATATAATCATGCTCTGTTGTCATATATCGTTCTTTAATCAAGAACCCTTCCATCTTAGGCATGCGGTTCACCACTCGTTCTATCCGTTCACAGAAGCTCTTGCGGTGTGCTTGAGTATCTACATTATGAATAGCTATGTTGGAAGTCTGATCTGTTGTAACTCCAGTAAATCCTTTTGGAGAGTCTGACCAGGCTGCTGTTGTAACTGCCTCTCTCTCCTCGAAAGATAAGAACTTGAATATCCTATATTTTTCAAGAGCCGCCTCAACGGCAGCTTGCGTCCGTTCTCTATCTATCTCAGGCAGGAAGCTTTGTTGCACCTGCAATCACCTCACTGTAAAAGAATCCCCCGACCGAAGCCGGGGCGTGTACCATCTTAGAACGGCAGATCGTCATCATTTTCAGGAATTTCCGGACCATCTGTATCGTCTGGTTCCTGTTGATCTTCTTGTTCAACATCTCCTTGCTCACTGTCCGGACCTTCGTCTTCATGCTGTTTTTCCTGATCATCATCTTCCTTTTCAATGTCCTCGTTCTGATCGTCTTCTCTTTCTTCTTCCTCGCCGTCCTCCTCAGACACCTTAGCAACCTCTTCTAGTGTCATCTGACCTGAGTCCATACTAACTGATCCATCTTTATCAATCGTTCCGCGAATGCCTTGATGCTGCTGTACTGGACTATAGTCATCTAGATCAGCCTGCGAGCTGCTGAAGCTTACGAATGCGACACCAGTATTTTTAATGTTCCGTAGTATGGACACCTGCTCATCTGTGATATTTCCGTCAATCGTTAAGGTGATTACATCCTCTTTAGCACCGAATTTAATATCTTTGATCTTTGTAGTTACGTTGGTTTTCATTTATAATTGCTCCTCTCAAATTTGGGTATTATGAAAAAATAACGACTGCAGCAAGTGCGATAATCGAGGCAACACATATAGCTGCCATGTGCATGCCACGTTGCTTGTAAAGAATAGATTCTTTGTCAGTTGCTGAAATGAAAGATAGGATAGCGATAAAAGCAAAGATGATCTTAATCCACATTATCGTCAGTTCCTTCCTCAATCACTTGATTACATGGACCGCAAAGCCATAAGTTATCCTGACTTGGATGGGCTATGAGGTTCCGATTGTCACACTTAGGGCACTGCACAAGTGAACCATCCTCCTTGGGTGCTGGGGTATCTGGGTAAATGGTGGATAATAGGTTACTTGCAGCAATGTATGCTGCGTGGTCATCTGGATCCAGAACTTCTTCAAAATCGCCGAAGGTCATGTATGCTCGGCCTTCCTCTGAGTCGAATCTAAACATGAACAACAGAAGTTCTAGCGCCTCTTTTAACCGTTGTTCCCGACCCTCTGCTGCGTCTGCACGAACTTTCTCATGTTTGTAGAAGGAGAAATTATGTTGAGCTTGCTGCTTCCATTCATCATGTGACTGTTTAAGCTGTTCATAGGTCATTGGGAGTTTGCTATATTTTTTCATCTCTTATATCCTCCTTGTGGGAGAGGAGGGCTGTTCCCCCTCTCTGTCCCTGTATCTTCGTACTGTGCATCAACGTTTTTCAAATACATAGTTTCAATCCGCTGCTTTCTTTGTGCTGCGAAAGTATGATCTTTTTCGGAAAAACAAAAAAACAAATTAATATTTTGGTTCTGGGCATAATAGCTCTGTAAATAACTACAACGAGGAGCGATCTAAATGGGTATTTTAAATGGAAATCCAAAAGATGAACCTATGCACTACGGCGAAATTTTTGGTGTTTGGGCGGCCTCTATGGCTGCCAGAGGAGCCGTATCATGCTACCAGACATATTTAAACCACGCTGGTGACAAAGACCTAAAAAAAGTACTTAATGATCTAATCGATCAAGCTAAACTGGAAATTAAAGAGTGCGATAAATTACTCAGTGATAACGGGATTCCATCAGCTCCGATTATGCCTGAAAAACCACCCGTTAAGCTTGAAGACATTCCAGCAGGTGCAAAATTTAGTGATCCTGAAATAGCTGCTAAAATTGCTGTAGATACTTCTGCTGGATTAGTTGCTTGTAGCCAAGCTATGGGTCAATCAATTAGAGAAGATATCGGTGCTTTATTCGCTAAATACCATCTCACTAAAACTGCTTTAGGACTTAAAATATTGAAATTGAACAAGGAAAAGGGCTGGCTTATTCCTCCTCCTCTACAAGTAAAGAAACCCGAGTCTGAATAATTTCTTAATCCAAACCCTGCTCAGTGAGCAGGGTTTTATTATTTAGTGAACAGCTATATACGTCCTATCTTCGTCTTAAAAAATACCCCTCGTCATTTTAAAAACAGACTATACTATCCACGTATTCATTTCCCTATGTCGCTTTTTGAGTCTACTTCGTCATAACCTTTGGGAGAGGAGGGATACTCTTACTCCCTTAATGATCTCTTACGGCTCGCGCCTNNCACCCGCCTATATCGCTCAGGTCTATTCTCATTTGCATACCCAGTCCTGATTCCCATTCTTCGCGTAACTGTTGAAGGGTTATATTTTCATCCAGTCCTCTTACTGTTCTGGTCAGGATGGTTATATCTGTTTTCCCAAGGTACTCTTGCATCTCCAATTCCTTCGCTTCATGGTAGAGGTACAATTCTCGATTCTCCTGAAGCAAATTGATAAAATGTCCTTGCCCACCCCGAACGCAGAACCCGCCGCAATTGTTGTGTGAAAATCCCATATCGTAAAGTCTTGGTGCTTTGATTCCGTACTTTTTCAAGTCACTTAACATATCTGATTTGTACAAATATGGTGGATCAATCATTGGGGTCATTACTTGATATGGTTTCCAACCATTTTCTATTGCTGCTACACGGTGCGGTTCAGTCCAGTCAATGCTCGTGCTGGCATGTCCTTATCTACATCCGGTATATCTTTGCATCGACATATGAGATCTATTGGTTTTGGTAATCCGTATATAAATGCAGCAGATTCTATCATGAATCGGTATAAGTCCCTGTCCTCAATCAACGTATCAGTGAACAGCAATAACAAATCTTCAAACCCGTTAGCTTCTGCGTCTCTCACTGCCGCCGTCATGCTCCCCACACCACCGCTGAAACTATGAACACGTATCATCTTGCGCCCCCTGTAGCGTGATATATGCCGCCACTCCCTCATCTTCTAAAGCAATAACTGACGATTGAATGAGTTTCCATCCGCTGTCTTTACCTTGGCTGATATAAAATCCAGAGGTTTCCTCGCTGTAAGCAATAACGCATTCTGCCCATTGTTCATCTTTGGAAAATCTGCCTAGTGAGAGGTTGGTGAATTTGATTCGTTGCCCTTTATAAAGGTCATTACCTACATCGTCTTGTCGGCCAATGTACTGTCCCTCAGTACCTTTGATGATTTCTCGCAGCTTAAGATGTCCTTTATCGTCTAAATTGGCTATCGCCAAAGAACCAGCGCGGCTCACCTGTACCAAACTGCCATGTATAAACTCATTTGTATAAGTAGACTTACCGCGGAACTTAATATCTCTGTTCATACTGGTTATCTCCTCTCATGATATAAAGCACATGTTACATAACCCTTGAAATGCTAGTATTTGATAAACGGGGGTGATAATTTGACTACTGAAACATGGATAGCGATCTTTATAATTTTTGTTAGTGCCTCATCGCTCATGCTCACCATTGTAAACAAGCGCAAGAAAAAGTAATTTCAGGCGTTTTAGGGGAGAGGGTGGTTAACCCTCAATCCTCATCATCAATATCAAGTGGCTCGTATTCCTCGTCCTCAACCATCATCCGAGCGTCAGCCCATTCAGCTCCGCATCTGCTACATACCAGGTCTCCAGCATAATTTGTTGGTGGCATTGGGTTATCGCAATATTTACATTCAGGGTGCATCCTTTATCTCTCCTTATGGGCTATGCCCGATTGATTTGTCTTTACGGCCCTCCCAAAAGGTAGTTACGTATGCCATAACAACGACTAACTGCTTAGCCATGTTTTGCAAATGGGCTACTGCCCAGAACATTAGCTAGGCATCAGCATAGGATGACATATAACCAATTGGGAGGTAATATGTTGAACTATCCAATGAACCAAATGAATTCAATGAATTCAATGCACCAAATGCACCAAATGCCACAATCCATCGTGGTATACCCTGTTGATGCGTATGTTGTAGAAACCTTAAAATCCGTTATGGGAAAACAAGTTATGTTAGAAACTACTCGTGGTGGAATCAGCGGATGTGTAGTTGATGTCAAACCAGACCATGTTGTATTAGATGCAGNNAGATGCTAGAGGCAGAAAGTACTTTGTCCGGATAAGTGAGATTGTTTGGATCATGCCCGAGTAATTTTCGATTTAGGAGGAGCTGTGAAAACAGCTCTTTTTTCATATCTTGTTGCCCCTTGCAACTAACTGTTTTTTCCTCCGGATCAATAAGAGGATCCTCCAAGATCACCGCTTTCTCTACTAGCCAGCCAAGTGATTTTTGATACCCTGCTTCATCGGTTATTCTTCCGCTGCTGCTCATGTGCTTTCACCTTCTCCGCCAACTTGTATTTATCATCAGGCGTTAAATTTACGAATCTACCAATATCCATTAAGAAGGCCATTTCAAAGGTTCCCGTTCCGATATCACNNTAAATTCCACAATGCCTTTCTTTGGGGTATCTGAGTTGTAATAGTCATCCCGGTAAAGGAAGACCACCACATCAGCGTCAGACTCAATGTTTCCTGACTCTCTCAAATCCGACATCATAGGTCGCTTATCCGGTCGCTCTTCACATTTTCGGCCGACTGCTGAAATAGCAACCACACAGACATCAAGTTCCTTGGCGATTCCCTTTAGTTCTTTGGTGATGTACCCAACTTTTTCAGTGTTCTTCGAAAAGTTTTGTTCCGTCTCAATGAACTGGAGATAATCGATATATACGATGATATTAGGATGCTTTTTTCGCAGTGCTTTGACCTTTCGGCGGATGTATTCGACTGTAGCCCGGTGTTTGTCATCGATGTACAAGCTACGCCCCGTGATGATAGTAATCGCTTTGCTATAGGAATCCCAGTCATTGTCTGACATCATTCCGGATTTAATCCTTTTACTCTTGATCCCTCCGACAGCAGATACAAGTCGCTCTACAACTTTCAAGGAGCTCATTTCAAGGGAAAACATTACAGCGGTCCATCCGTCAGCCGTCACAGCATCAATATCGTTCAGGACGTATTGAGTTTTACCAATGCTGGGTCTTGCCCCCCACACCTCTAAATCACCTTTTTGGTGACCTCCGCTAAGCTGGTTGATATCTTCACAGGCCATCCTTGCTCCAGTAATCCCACTGATGCTGGCACGAGAAGCGACTGTATGAGGGTGTCCTTCCAATAAGGAAGACACATGGATAGGACCATCTTCGTCTCCTCCATGTTGCAGCTCTGCAAGCTCAACCATCTTGGCTTGTATGTTTGCTACATCCCCACCATTTGTAGCGATCTGCTTACCAAGCTCCACCAAATCAGCCTGTACCCTATCGACACGTACTGCTTTTTGATAATAGGCAAAGTTCGAAGCGTGGGGAGCAGATTCTCTTAGTTTGACGAAATGAGAAATACCACCGATCTGCTGCAAGTTCTTGCCCCACTTATTTGCAATCAGCACCATGTCGAAAGGGTTCGAAGCTTCTTTAAAATACTCCTTCGCATACTGCAGGACAGTGAATATCTTTCGGTTATGCTCTTCTTCGCTGAAGTCATCTTTGCTTAAATAACAGTCGTCCATTAACTCAGGATCTTTCAGCAGAGCCCTAGCACAGCACGCTGGGCTTCAAGGTTCATTGGCATTCACCTTTGTTTTGGAAAATAGTTGTTCAAGGTGCTTTGCAACACGTTCAGGCATTGGTTTCACATTTTCTGTTGCGTGATACTCCATCAACTCTAAAGTGGCCAGCTCTTGCTCCTGACGCTGAATCTCGTAAATGGTCAATGGCTGATGCAGATCCTCTCGGATCACATCTGCTATTCGTGGAGCAAAGCGTGATGTGGCTATATGATCTCTCAAATTGCGCTGTGCTCTTTCATAAGGAATCTCTTGAAGGAATAAGTGCCAGACCTGAATAACTTCATTACTAATTGCGAACTCAGGAAACGCCGTTTTGATTACCGCCAGTAAGCTGGAGGTCTCCTGATTGTTCATGTGGCATCCCTCCTCCTTGGCTAAACTGCTTCAGCAACTCCATTTCCTCTAGCTTCTTTTGCTCTTTGGTTTTAAAGACGGGCTTTTTCTGATCCTTTTTTATCCAAACACGAAGCGTCTTATTATGATCCTTCTTGTGCTGGCTCGGCTTTTTATTGCTTTGCCATTCATCCAAAGCTTCTATCGTGTCGTCTACTGTCGTTTTCCCGAATTCTTCACAGAGCTTTTCATACTGCTCTTGAGTAAGAAATATAGTGTCATGAAATTTGATCTTTTCAGATCTTCTGCGAACGGTTCCCCTTGCTCGTATACCATCGCTATCCCCTCACTTCCCTTGATATGGTAATATATTGATATTGTTCTTTCATTGAATCCCTGTGTGCCCGGCCAAGAATTGTATGAGTTTCACTGAGACTATTTTATATTGGAGGTTGTTTATAATTGAAATTTTATTGATCATCATCCCGCTTGTCGCTATAGCAGTTGGGTTGGTTCTTATCTTCTCTAAAAAAGGGGCATGGTTCTTATACAAAAACCATTTATACAAGAACCTTGAGCCGAGTGATTCCTTCTATAGGATTGCTAGGATATGAGGAATAATCGCTGTTATATTCGGAATCACTCTTCTTGTTCTCTAACCACCATTTTTCATCAAAAATAAGTACACACGTTCTCATTTAGATGCAATTATGATATAGTAATGAATAATAAAACCAAAGGAGTCTTACCTTATGAGTCAAAGAGTTCCCTACTATGAAATTGCACCAGATGCTATGAAAATTATGATGGATATGGAGACGTACACCAAAAGGTCTACAATCAATCGAACTACAAGAGAGCTTATCAAAATTAGAGTCTCTCAAATTAACGGTTGTGCCTTCTGTATAGATATGCATACAACCGATGCTCGTAAAATGGGTGAAACCGAACAACGCATTTATTGTTTAAATGTTTGGAATGAATGCACGTTTTATACACCCGAAGAGAAGGTTGCTCTCGAACTATCTGAACATATTACTCTAATCCCTACCAAAAGAGTTCCTGAAGACCTATATAAGCGAGTACGTGAACATTACGATGAGAAACAATATGTTGACCTTGTTCTAATCATCAATCAAATTAACAGTTGGAATAGAATTTCTATTGCAATGGGTAATACAGCAACTGAAAAATAATTACTCTCAATGAACACCTTAGGGTTTTCTTTTTTTCCTCTCTTTCTTCCCCTGAAAGGCTTTCTGTCCGTTTTACTGGAGATGCCGAGCCTTGTCGACCTAGCTTAAGACCAAATGGATTACTTAATACCGCCTTAGCGGATATTTGTTGTTACAACATCATTGAAATTTTTTCAGGGGGCTGCGAAATTGCTGTCCTCTTTTTACTGTACGGATACTCAGCACACAAAAAAAAGCCCCATTGGAATTATTCCAATAGGGCGATGTTACAAATCAATTAATGCGTATGTTTAACTCTCCATTGCTCTAACTTTATAAACAACCAGAAAGAATAAATACCGATTGTTATAATGGTTAATAGCCACCATTTAATCCAATTCCCAAAGAGTTGTATTGCAGTGCCGTCAAATGTAAGTCTTCTTCCGTCTATAACAGTGTGAGTTACCTTCCAACGATACATCATAACATGTGCCCAAGGATAACAGATACCTAAGGTAAATATTGTGACAATCGCCCCCAGTATACTCCAACCTATGTACTGAGCGAGCCCACCGTCAAAATAGGACTCTCTACTCCCTTGCTGTAATGAACTAGGTACATTTACACCTGTAACTGTATTCATTCACACCACCCCTTTACAATACTCTATAATATGACTAATTCTTCACCATAGCACTATATCCTTTTTCACAACCACTGATAGGTTCGCAGAAATCCAACCTTTAGTTGGCAAATGATCTTGACCTCATGACTTTTCCTGCCTAAACCTCATCCGACCTGCCTTGGGGCGACTCATAGAGCGTACGTATCTCACGATTTTTAGCGTAGATGTACAAATCCAGGGCTACTATTCCTCTACGTGCCAACTTTACAAGCAAGACAACAAAATAAATGCCCAATCCAACAGATACCAACCAAAACAAAAAGAATAAAGGGCCTAATCCCCCGCTTAAAAAATGACCTGTTTGTACCATTTCTTTTGTCATCTCCTTTGGTAATTTATATCTTCCAGTGTACTTCGCGTAAGGTTATATAAATATACAGAAACTCACTCCTACGCATGCGTCAGATTGTATATATTACATAAAGGAGTGATAAATCATGGGATTGTTTATGTTCCTGTTTGTACTGTTAGCGCTACTCAACATCTTTTTCCCTCGATTCGGATGGTACATGCGATACGGTTGGATGGTCAAAGGTGACGTTGAGCCGAGTGATGCTTACTTATTAATGACCAGGCTCAGTAGCATACTGGGACTCGTTGTCCTTTTGTTCTTATGGTCCAGTTTTTGATTAAAGCACTAATGAGCAGCAGCGATATGGAGCACCTCATTCGAATAAACAAAACCTCTCGGACCTCACGGCTTGCCGCTGATCGGTCGCGCGGACTGGAATGACTGCTTGAACTTGAACTGCTTCTCTACTGAGCCGAGTGAATCTTTCCAAACGACTGCAAACATTGAAGGCCGCGTAGCGGAATCCGTATTTATCGCGGGTCTGTTCGTCTTCGTTGGTCCTGACTATGCTGAAATCTGCCGTATGCGCGGACTTGACGATGTAGCTGTAGATGCTGAAGCTAAGATTGACAATATGCGTAACATCACACTTACACACGGCTTCGACGGCACTGGTTCCTGCGCGCTTATGATCACTATGGCGACAAGATCGGTTCCAAAAAAAACGAAGAAGGTAAAATCTTCATCGAGCCACAAGGTATCTGCATAATGGCCGGTGTCGGTGTGGAAAATGGTCAAGCTGAAAAAGCTCTGACTTCCGTTCAAGAGTATTTGGATACTAAATACGGTATCGTATTGCAGCAGCCACACTATTCCAAGTACTATCTAAACCTTGGTGAAATTTCTACGTACCCTCCAGGCTACAAAGAAAATGCTGGTATCTTCTGCCACAACAACCCTTGGATCATGATCGCTGAAACTGTACTTGGACATGGCGACAGAGCGTTTGAAATTCATGCTAAAATTGCTCCTGCTTACCTGGAGGATATCAACGAAATTCACCGCACAGAGCCTTATATCTATTCCCAAATGATCGCAGGTAAAGATGCCGTTCGTCACGGGGAAGCTAATAACTCCTGGTTGACTGGTACTGCTGCTTGGAACTATGTAGCTATCACTCAATCGATCCTTGGTATCCAAGCGGATTTCAATGGTCTGAAGATCGATCCTTGTATTCCTACAGAGTGGGACAGCGTTGAAATCACACGTGTCTTCCGTGGAGATACTTATGTGATCCAGATCAAGAACCCGAACCATGTATCCAAAGGTGTAACTAGTCTTACCCTTGATGGCGTAGCTGCAGAAGGTAACATTATCTCTCCTGTTGGAGACGGCGCTGTTCATCAAGTGGTTGTAAAGCTGGGCTAATAAAAAATCCGATCAACCGTTCGTTTGAACGATTGATCGGATCTAAAATTGACGGTAGATGACTCCTGAGCTCTTCTAGGGGTCATCTTTTTTTACCCTTCCACGTTATCTGCTTTTAAATCACTCGCAACCACAAGCATTCTCGGGATCACAGCTTCATTATTGCCAGATACGTAAATATCGCCTTGATAATGCCTAAATGGGATCTTAGTGTCACCATAGCTCCACATAAAGAAATCTCCATCAATGGACATGCTAGTGGCACCCGCCACCGTAAAAACTGATGTATAGGAGAAATCAGGTTTGGACGCGAAATATTGCTTACACTCTTCCAAAGATATGGTTTGCGCTGAACTTCCATCTTGCTGAATGGCTCTTGTAATTCGATAACGTTTACTCATTGTGATGCCTCCAATATTTTCTGTAAAATAACAACTACATTTCCCGATCAA
>DJUJ01000162.1:36756-39163 GCA_002438345.1 Paenibacillus sp. UBA6285 | reverse complement strand
TCGCTAAAGCACTAATTCCTGCAAATCTACAGTTATTCTTGCTCCAGAAGTAACATTCAACCCTGAAGCATGGAAATACCTGCACATTTGCAGTTTTTGGACTTTATAAAGATGATATCTGATAAAGAAGCTGTACTTTTGCAGGCTTTCCCTGGTTTGGTGAACGGCGTGGATGGAATGAAGGTGTACGAATGGATAGAAATGGCTGGATTAAGACGTAGAGGGCAACGAGCGTCAAAGCTCCTTTTTCACAATAAAAAAGGGACAGACTGTAAAGTAACAGCTGTCCCTTTAAGCTGAATGCTATTCGCTCGCTTTTTCCAAAGTACATACCTTATTCTTTGGTTTAAGCTCTATCTTCAGGAATCCACACCTTCATTTCACCACTACCACGATCTCCCAACAAGTAATACGGAACAGCTTTGACCTTAACGGATTGAAATGTGTGCATTTTATATGTACTCGCCAATCCCTCACTCGTTATGTAACATAAGACTCTTTAATCCTGACTACTAATAGTTTTTTTATCACACTGCAATTTTCTGGAAGTGACAAGCATATTTATAGACATGCCTTTAATGTGGAGATGTTAAATATGCGGCCATTAAGATACCTTATCATTCTTTTAGGAAGCTTACTCGTTGCTGCGGGAACTAATTTTTTTCTCGTACCATATAAAATCCTGGATGGGGGAATAATAGGAATAGCCCTCATTATCAATTATTTGTTTGACGCTAAAATTGGCGTAGCTGTAATTCTCTGCAGTTTCCCTATCTTCCTACTCGCTTGGTTAAAGGAACGCGATATCTTTTACAACAGTGTACTCGGTCTGTTGACCTCCTCATTTCTGATTGAGCTTCTCGGTCCCATGCAATACTACTTTCTGTACTATTTCGAGTTCGGCTCCATTTCTAGCGCGATTATTGGCGGTTTTTTGATGGGAACGGGTCTTGGGATTATGCTGCGGTTTAAAGCAAGTACGGGTGGAACCGATCTGCTTGCTCAATTTATTAAAAGGTATGTCCCGCTGAACCTTGGAGTCATCATTTTTTTGACCGACTTTATGATTATCGGCGCTGGAGGACTCCTGATTTCCAAAGAAACCTTCTTCCACTCTATCCTCACGATTGTCTCTGGGGGTGTGGCTACGGGTCTGTGCACACTCGAGACGAAATAAATGGAAATAAATATGAATATAAACGATCATATGTTCGTATTATAATAAGGAGAAAAAATCCAACGTATCTCTACCTCACCTGGAGCGTGTGAACCTATGAATAAAGAGCGTGTCATTATGCTATCTGATTGCCAAAGCTTCTATGCCTCCGTGGAGAAAGCTTCTAATCCGCAGTACAGCAACCAGCCGCTTATCGTCGCTGGAGACCCGGCTAGACGGAGTGGTATTGTGCTGGCCGCCTGCCCTATAGCCAAATCTTTTGGCATTACTACCGCCGAAACGTTGAAGGAAGCGCTGGCAAAATGCCCCGAAGTCATCGTAGTCAGACCGCATATGCAGCAATATATCGATGTCTCCTCTCAAATCACAGACATTCTACGCAAATTTAGTGATCAGGTAGAACCCTATTCTATCGATGAGCAATTTATAGATGTCAGCGGTAGCCTCAGCTTATTTGGCAGTCCAAGGGAGATTGCTACCGCCATTCAGGATCTAATTCGTAGAAACACAGGTGTGCGTGCGCGCATCGGCATTGGATATTCCAAGGTTACCGCCAAAATGGCTTGTGACCTGTGGGCCAAGAAGAACAATGATGGTATATTCACCCTCACTAAGCAGGATCTTCCGGAGGTACTCTGGCCCCTCCCCATTAGCGAGCTGTTCATGGTAGGCCGCCGTATGTCCGCCCACTTCCAAAGTATGGGCATCACGACAATTAGCCATTTGGCACAGATGCCGTTAAGCGAGCTAAAATGGCGCATGCGGGAGAAATTCCACAAAAAATGTGACATCGNNATCGCCAATGGTATCGATGACAGCCCCGTGAGCCCAAGTACTCACGAGGTCGCACCCAAAAGTGTCGGGCACCAAATGACGCTGCCAAGGGATTACTATAAGCTACAAGATATTAAGACCATCATTCTTGAGCTGTCTGAGCTTGTATGTAGACGTTGCCGCAAACTGAAAGTGCATGGTGCAGTTGTATCTGTCGGCTGCCAAGGTGCCAGCTTTGATGACCCAACAGGCTTCTCAAGACAGACTACAATGAGCGATCCTTCGAATGCCACTCTACTGGTATATGAGGCGGCTCTTTCTCTCTTCAAGCTACACTGGGACGGCCAGCCTGTGCGTAGAATCCACTTAAGCTTGTCCAATCTATCTGACGAAAGCCAGTACCAACTAACGCTATTTGAGTCTCTCCCTCGCTATCGTGAACTCGAACGGGCTACC
>DJUJ01000162.1:36283-36686 GCA_002438345.1 Paenibacillus sp. UBA6285 | reverse complement strand
CTGCTTCTTTCACAGATGCTGGGCAGCTCAAGGACAGATCTGGAAAGATCGGCGGACACTATAAATGAGCGAGAAATCTCTTAATCTCTTCCTACTTATCTAGAACAACTCTTTAACAACCAAAATATCGCATCCCAGAATTAAGATAGGGATGCGATATTTTCCAAAGACTTAATCATAGTTACAAATCTATTTAACTACGAGTTATACCAGATTGATATTCGAGAAATTAGGAATGATAATTAATCGTCCTTTACCTCTTTCAGTATTCGGGTCACCAGGAACGAAGATACCAATCGTTTGAATGTTATTAATCTCTATAGCAAATTCAGTGTGCGGAGGAATATCAGTTGTAAAAGTTGGAGCATTGTATCTTGTTACGATAAGTCGTAGAACACTTTTT
>DJUJ01000162.1:0-36207 GCA_002438345.1 Paenibacillus sp. UBA6285 | reverse complement strand
CATTAAGTCCAGGGAACACCTCATTTACATAATACCCTTGCCCTACGCCTGCTTGCTGATCGATTCGCAAATCTACATGTTTCATACTCTTTGACTCCCTTCCAGTTGAGATAATACATAGTATTCGATTCTATAAATTTGCGACTAGTTGTATAACTATTATTTAAATAAGTAGTTAAAACAACCACTACTTTTATATCTCCGGAACATATATTTAGATTATCCTCACCTACAATAAAGGAGAGATCCTCATGAATTTGATGAAGAGTCTTTTAGGAAAAAGAATCTATGTAATGATTTCAGGAACGTCTCAGCCTTTGGAAGGCGTACTGATCGAGATTGGNNTGGCCAAGATATCATTGTTGTTAAGAACCTGGAAAACTATTTCCACCTCCAGATAGCACACATTAAATTGGTAAGAGATAATGTGGAAGCACTCCCAGAACCACATGATAATCTTCCACTGACTCTTTCGCTTTCTTCAGCTTCTAGCGGAGCACCACTTTCACTTCAATCAATACTTGAAAATGCAAAGGGGAGCTTCACAGAAATCTACGTTTCAGGAGTTCATAGCCTTCACGGTTATATTCTGAACATCTTATCCGATTATTTAGTCTTCTTCTCCCCTGTTTTTGGTACTGTACTCGTTCATTTGAAGCATCTTAAATACTTGCACCCTTATCCCACTGAAATTACACCTTACGCTTTAAAACAAGAAGCACTTCAGACAAATCAACCTAATGTATCTACAGAACCTACCTTTCTTCAACAGCTTCAAAAAATAGAAGGTAATTTTATTATGTTGGATCTAGCCGATCAGTCCCATAAGGCCGGATTATTAAAAACCGTTCAGGCTCCAATGATCGAGCTTGTCTCATCAAATAACGAGAACATATTTTCGATGATCGAGCATATTCAAATGGTAACTACTCTTAAAAATTAACGTTGCAGGAGGATAACTTCAATCGATCACTGTTCTCTAAAGCGATTGAAGTTCTTCCACCTCCTGGACTTAAGCGAAAACAAGCTGGACCCAATAATATAATAGAAATAAAGTCAAAATGGTTGTTAATGGAATGACGATTATTGTGACTTTCATATAATCTTTCCATTTCATTTTAATCTTATTTTGTCTTAAGATATGCATCCAAATCAGAGAGGCCAGTGTTCCAATTGGAAGTAACAAAGAGCCCATATCACTACCAATAATATTGGCAAGGTAGATCGTTTTTAATGTGATAGGATCAAGGCCCATTTCTGTTAAGGTAAGCGTGCCTATCATTAAAGCAGGATGGTTATTAAAAAAGTTTGAAAGAATTGAAACCAATCCACCCATGATAAAGCTTGCTTGAAAAAGACCCTGAGAAACAATAGGTTTGCATACAGCCACAAGTATTGCAGTGAGACCGGTATTGTGAAGTCCGTAAATGATCACGTACATGGAAAACGCAAAGATCAAGATGTGCCAAGGCACTTTTTTTAAGATATCCACTGGAGTAGTCCCTAGGAAATACCATCTCCATATGAGTAAAACGGAAGACCCAAATACTGCAACCCATTCAACAGGTATGGCAAAGTAAGAAGCTACGAAAAGTAGACAACGTAAAATAAAAACAAACAAAAGTACTTTTAACATGAATACGGTACGCTTCTTCTTAGTTTCAACTGAAATTCTACCCTTTAAGGGATGGAAATCTTTATAGAAGAATCGTTCCTCAATATCATCGGTTACCGCAGGCAAAACCACAGGTAATCTTTTTTTCAGTACAAAGTACATCAGGCCTGACATAAATAATAAGCCAAGGGTTGCAGGTACAAACATCATTGCCGTATGCATATAAAGGCTCATATGAACAATTTCCAAAGCTATTAAATTAACAATATTACTTACTCCTATAGGAGCACTCGAAGCTGTTGCAATCAAAGCTCCACTTAATAGATAAGGAATCATTTGATGAGGTTTTAGACGAAGATTTCTTAGTAGTAATATTAAGATAGGAGTCGTGATCAAGATACTTCCGTCATTATTGAATAAAAGAGTCATCAAAAAGCATAATAATTGAATATACCAATATAAATGATGTCCCGATCCTTTTGACAAAATCACAAGTCGTGCAGCCGCCCAGTTAAAAAAACCGAAACTTTCAAGTATTACCGCCATAACAATGGTGGCCATAATAGTGATAGACGCCCCACCTATTTTTTGGATAATATCTGCAACATCACTACCAGACACAATTCCCGTAAACAATAAAATTCCAGCCCCGATTGATGCTGGCCATGCTTCATTTATGCCTCCTGGTCTCATAAAGATAACTAGCATGGCCATTATGAAGACAAAGGTTGTTATTCCAATGCCGAAAGTCATGATCACTCCTCCCTTTGTACCTTGCAAAAATATAAGACAAGCCCAACCTGTCCTATTCACTATATTTTATGCATGTACAATCGGTAGGAACTGGATGCATTGCCAACTCTTCTAAAATGTATCTTTTTAAGCATTATAAATATAAGATTTATTCGTTATAATGCTATTTTAAGCTTGATATTTTCACGTGTTAAGGCGACAATCGGATATGTGGAATTATAGATATAACATTCCAAAGGAGGACCGGAGAAGTTGGATAGCACGAGCAACACTACCTATTATGAAATCGTTGATCTCTGCCTTCTTGCTGGCAAGATCATGCTGCAGAATGGTGCAGAAACATCCAGAGTTGAGGATACAATGACACGAATGGCTGGATCTCTCGGGTTCCCGGGAGCACACAGTTATGTGACGCCAACCGTTATTATGTTCACCACAAATAGAATAGAACCTGTTAAGTTATACAGGATTGCGGAGCGAACAACAGATCTGCAGAAGGTATCGGAAGTCAATGATATTTCACGGCGTCTGAGCGAACGTCAGATTACAGCTGAGGAAGCCCGTACACGATTAGGAGAAGTCGATGATGCCTCACATGTATATCCTGTATGGCTGCAGATCTTAGCGGCCGCCCTTACCGGCGCTTGCTTCACCGTTATGTTTAAGGGTAGTTTGTGGGATGCTCTCCCTGCATTGCCCATTTCCGGATTAGGCTTCGCTGCGGTCATCTATCTGCATCGTCTAGTACAGACTAGATTCTTTGCAGAATTTTCCGCCTCCTTCCTGATCGGACTTCTAGCCTTCTATTCCGTAAAACTAGGGATAGGCCAAGAAATGGACAAAATCATCATCGGCTCCGTTATGCCTCTAGTACCCGGTCTACTCATTACTAATGCCGTTCGTGATCTGATGGCCGGTCATCTGGTCTCAGGTATATCCAAAGGAGCAGATGCCTTTCTAACTGCTTTTGCGATCGGTACAGGCATCGGGCTTGTACTATCACTATTTTAATATCCATGTGAAAGAGGTTAGCCCTTCATGATTTTGCAACTTATAACCAGTTTTATCGCCGCGGCAACCTTCTGTATTCTATTTAATGCGCCTAAGCGCTCACTACTGCAGTGTGGTTTTGCCGGAATGGTGGGCTGGATGGTGTATGTGATTCTTAATGTTGAGTTCGGGTCTGTTGTAGCGACGTTTGCAGCCACTGTAATAGTGGGTATCGTTAGCCAATTTTTTGCACGAACCTTTAAAATGCCTGTTATTATTTTTAGTGTAGGCGGTATTATTCCGCTGGTTCCGGGTGGTCTTGCTTACGATGCTATGCGTAAATTTGTGGAAGAGGATTATACTTTGGCTGTAGAAATCGCTGTTCGTGCACTAATGCTCTCTGGCGCCATTGCAGCTGGACTCGTGCTAAGTGAAGTAATCGGACAAATGTTCCGACGCCGTGCAATCAAATAACAGTATATTTATAAAAAAAGAAATCGCCTCTTGGTATAACGGTGGTCACCCATCCATCTCCCAAGGAGCAATTTCTTTGTTTAATTATAAGAATTTATATGTTCCACGTTATAAATCATTCTTATATTTCTCGCTTAAACGCTTACCGTCCTTAAAGGGACGCCGAAGGCGTTTATGCTTGATTTCATCTCTATGCATGTACTGCTTCAGGGAAGGCTATAGGCGCAGCGTCCGAATGAATACTATTGATACTAGTGTTCTTGATCCAGGACAGCCCTACGGTACCTTCACCCGCATGAACAGCCACAGCAGGAATATAAGTCATAATCTCTGTACGTAAGTTAGGCGCCATCGCTTTGATGTCTTCTTCCAGCTTAAGTGCCATCTCTAGATTATTAGAATGCATGATGCATACATCGCTAACAAGCCCTACGTCCTGTTTAAATATATCCAAAAGTGCCTGTTGCGTCTTCTTCATCGTGCGGATTTTCTCCACAACAATGACTTTACCTTCGTCAAAACGAAGCAGTAAATTTATGCGCAGCAATTGGCTAAGAACTACCTGTGATCCGGATACACGTCCACTGCGATGAAGCTGTGTCAAGCTTGCAGGAATTAAGTAAAAGGACATATTCTGAATAATATTTTCAATCTTCTCTTTAATTTCTAGTCCAGATAGGCCCTTCTTCTGCCAATGTATACCGCGCATGATCATTTCTCGGATCGGATAAGCGCCAACCTTGGCATCAATTCCAATCACGGTGGCCTCTGCTATATCAGCAGCTTGCATGGAAGCATTGTATGTGCCACTAAGCTCGGACGATAGATGTACCGCGATAATTTCATCGTATTCTTCTTTCAACCGTTCGTATAGCTCGATAAACTCACCGATTGGAGGCTGTGAGCTGCCTACCTTTTCATGCTGACGCATTTTCTCATAGAAGTCATCGATCGTAATATCTATATTCTCTTTATAACATTCGTTGTTGATAATAATCCGTAACGGAATAATATACACATGATTGTTCTTAGCGAATTCCGGATCTATGATACTTGTACTGTCGGTTACCCAGGCAATTGATTTCATGGTCACTTGTCACTTCTCTCTCTCATAAAAAGNNCAATGAATGAGGAGACAAGGGCCACAAATTTACGACCAGTGAATCACACGCTCATCCTGAATAATCAACTTAAAATTGAACAGCGGTTAAGTAATCTACGTATTCGTAAATTATACAGGATAACAAGCGATAATATAGGCAAAACAGGCCTTTCTTCAAATTTTATTAAACTTTATTCAACATTATTCGACGTTTTTTCACATTATATATGACGAATATACCTATCCTAATAGAGCCACTT
This sequence comes from Paenibacillus sp. UBA6285, assembly GCA_002438345.1. GTDB lineage: Bacteria > Bacillota > Bacilli > Paenibacillales > Paenibacillaceae > Paenibacillus_AQ. The sequence goes on along the minus strand of DJUJ01000162.1, from coordinate 31,013 downwards.
CATGTTATGAAAAAGCTAAACCACAGCAAAAACATCCCCGTCCCCGCCCTCACCGTTCTTGCAAAAAACTTGCGCTTGGTAGTTACATTAATAGGTACACTTTACATTTGTTACAGTACAGGGCTAAATTATGATTTAAGATCACTTCGATTCACTAACGCTTCCGCGAGTTTCATATCTGAATTCCCCCTGTAATTTTCTGCCATCCTCTATCATTAGAGCTAATCCTCCCAAATAGATGTTTCCAAATGATCTACGAACCTGATCTTAACGATAATACTCATCTAAAAACCCCACACAAACTACACTAAACACATATTGACAAAAATATTTATTTATGTTATAATATAATATTCACCTATTGTAATTCAATTGTGTTTTGAGTATTATATGCATTAGCCTAACGGCATCGCTCTTATTACCAATCATGGAGGGATATTATGCATATTGCAGATGGAATAGAAATGTTAGAGATTACAGCACAGGTTATGGGCGGAAGTGACACGATTTACCCCACACTGCTCTGGGATCAGAATTCTGCCGTACTCATCGACACTGGCTTTCCCGGCCTGCTCCCAAAATTCAAAGAGGCTCTAAAAGAAGCTAACGTACCTTGGGAACAACTACACACCGTAATCATTACGCATCAAGATTTAGATCATATAGGGAGTTTGCCTACCCTACTGTCAGATGAAAACCTAGACCTGACTGTTCTGGCTCATGAAATCGAGAAGCCTTATATTGAAGGGGAGCGAATGCTCCTTAAACACACCCCTGAAGCTTTAGCTGCAGCAGAAGCCATGATCCCGCCTCATGTGCCAGAGGAATGGCGCCGCGCTTTCCTATCAGTGTTATCCAATCCCCCTAAGGGGAGAGTAGATCAAATCCTTGCAGACGGGGAAAAGCTGCCTCTCGCCGGTGGAATTACGATTATCCATACGCCAGGTCATAGCCCGGGGCATCTAAGTCTATACCATCATAATAGTCGTACGCTAATTGCTGCGGATGCTCTAACGGTTCAAGACGGCGAGTTGCGTGGGCCCACTCCTTCGGCCACACCTGACATGAAACAGGCTTTATCCTCTCTGACCAAGTTCTCCGAGTATAAGATTGATAGAGTCATTTGCTATCACGGCGGACTCTATCGCGGGGATGCAAATAAACGAATTGCTGAAATTGCTGAAGTAAAGGTATAAAAATATACAAGAAGGCAGAGCCCCGAATACGGCTCTACCTTCTTTTTCAAATAAGATCACTACTCGCTATAAGCACTTAGGACTCCGAAACCACCGTAAACCGCTCGCGAATATGCTGTGGCTGTTCAATTTCATCTACAATAGCAATCGCATAATCTTCATAGCTGACATAGCTCTCGCCCTTGGAATTCACCAGAAGATTATCTTTGCCATTTACATAAGAACCCGTTCTTGAGCCAATAGCGAAATTGGCAGATGGACTGACGAAGGTCCATAAGAGCGAATCTGTTCCTTGTAGAATCTCCAGGTTCTTCCCTTGATTCGTAGCCGTTGGCTTGATAAAGTCAGGGAAATCAGGGGTATCCACCACTTTAAGTGTCTTAGCTTCATCTACATACANNGGCGCATCCTTCAATGCTTCAATAAGCACATTTCCGGCATCAACATGTAAATGCTCTTGTCCAAACGGTGCGGCGAAAGCATTCACTACAACATCAAAACTCTTCAAATCTTCAGCTGTCAGAGTAAATATATCTTTTTCGATGACAGACGCCTTGCTGTTCGCCACTTTGGATGCATCCCGTACGATTGCTGTAACTTCATGACCTCTATCCAGTGCTTCCTGTGTAATTCGGCTTCCGGCTTTTCCACTTGCTCCAACAACTGCGATTTTCATATAATTGTCCTCCTGAATGTGTTTACGATGTTTTCACTTTAGTATTTATATCAAGGAGATCCTGAATTATGGTTCTATCGATATCGAGATTAAACTTTCTACCCCAAAAGCATTCTGTACCCGTATGAGTGATCCGGTCATAATCTTCTTTCGTTAGTGTTCGAGGATAATCGGTCCTGTTTCCCAGTCTGTATACCTCTTAATTTCATTCCGCACATTGTTCTTAAACGCACTATTTAAAATAATCGTATGGAAGAAGATTTCATCTCCACATAATGTGTTCTTAAAAAATCTAACATACTCCGGAGAAGTAGTAGTAAAATCCATTATGTATTCCATACATTCACCTGTAATTGACATCCAGTTCGAGCCTTTATACAGGTTTTTTGGCGTTCGTATGACTCTTCAATATAAGTCTGATCCCAATGTTCCATGGATCTTTGAATGTAGGAGCTCCATTCTCTTCTGCAACGGTGTAACCAGCCTGCTGAACACGCTCCACCACAGCCGCACGTCCCTCTTCACTCGGAAAAAGTAAGGTGAAATAATCAATTCCCGCTGCATCAACAGGAGCCGCAGGTGCGCCTTGGCCCGCCCAAATATTCAATCCAATATGGTGATGATACCCACCAGCAGAAATAAACATCGCTGCACTACCATAATTAGCTACTAAATCAAAGCCAAGCAAATCAACGTAGAAATCCTTCGCCTTGCTTAAATTGCCCATATGAAAGTGTACATGTCCGATCACCGTTCCAGCTGGCAACCCGTTCCATAGTAAACCTTCAGAAGCCGCTAGTAGTCCATCTACATCCACTGGATCTGTTGTCATCACTACATGCCCTTCCGCATCATATTTCCATGAATCCTTAGGACGATCTCGATAGATTTCGATTCCATTGTTATCCGGATCCTGAATGTACAGCGCCTCGCTCACCAAATGATCCCCCTGACCCACTTCAATCTCCGAAGCGATCAAATTGCGAACAACGAGTCCAAGGCTCGGACGATCTGGAACAAGGATAGCAAAATGATACAACCCAGCCACAGAATTAGGACGAAGCACCCGAGCATTCTCAATCTCCCGCAGAATCAATAACACATTGTGACCGTCAGCGGTCATTTCCACTTCGCGGCCATTCTGCCGCAAAATACTCAGCCCCACAACATTCTGATAAAAGGTGAGCGAACGCTCCAAATTACTTACTCTAATTTGCACCAGACCGATCGCTACGTCCGGATGAAGTGTTGTTTTAGTTGTCATTATAATTCCTCCTAATCCTCCTGTAACTTAATCAGTTACAAATTAACTATCTTTAGTATAGTTACATTCTATATGTTTGTCAATTACCAACAAAAAAATCATGCTGACTGCTTCACAGCCAAGCATGATTCATTTGGATAATTAAAAAAACGATTTCGGGTAGATCAATTCACCTTTAACCTTCTGAAGCGCTCCTTCCTTCAGCTCACAGACCATAAATACATTGTCAGATACTTCAAATTGCTTCAGTTCGAAACCATGCTGCCTTGCAGGTTGAAATCCGAACTTAGGATAATATTCCGGATGTCCGATCAGAAAAACAAGATCATAGCCAAGCGTTCTACATCTATCTAATCCTTCAAGGATAAGCGCCTTGCCGATGCCCTGCTTCTGAACGTTAAGCATAACCGCTATCGGGGCTAGAACAATTACATCATTTGTATTCTCCCCATCTTGTACTACAGCTTTACTTAGCAGGATATGTCCTACAATCTCATTATCTTTTTCTGCTACAATCGAGAGCTCCGGGATAAACCCTTCCGAATTCCTAATCCTTTCGACTAAGCTTGCTTCATCTTCTCGATCACCAAAAGCCTTAACATTTACTTGATGCACGCCATCATAATCTGCTGACGTTTCTGTTCTAATAATCATTTCAGAGTTCTCCATTCATCAAAATATTCAACTACGCTGGACTCCAGAAGTCCTCTTCAATCCTTATTTCACTTGTCCGTTTAGATAAACTCTCCTATTTAAGGAGGCATCCGTAACCCAATTTGATAATAAGTCTTTGTTAAAAAGATATTTATGGTCTACATTTATATAAGGAAAAGGAGTGTTAGGAACAGAACCCAGCTTTATAATACTATGCTCCGTTGTAATAATTTTCATCACCTGATCTTCAGTCAGATTTAAGTATAAGGCCGTCTCTTTAATATCCATCAGAAGCTTATCTGCCGTTATTATGGATGGAGTCTGGTTGCATTTCATGCTTTTCAAGGTATTTCTTCTTTACAAAGCCACTTTTTTCATATACCCTCAGTGCTCTCTCATTCCAAGCCTGCGGGTCCATTACGATTTTGTCATTCCAAATCATGTGGGCGATTACGACCTTCGTAGAATTCCAGTACAACTGGATCTGAGAGCCATTTCACAAGTAATCCAGCATCACTCGGTTCGAGAGTTCTTAGCCCGACATCTCCCCGTTCAAAAATAATCATAGCGCACCATACAGTTCATGAAGAGGTTTGTAGCTTGGATGTTGTTCAATTTCAGTAATCATTACTCCCTGCTCGGAGTCCATCACACGGTACGCTTTCGCTTCGTCTCTGGTAGACATCACTTTATACTCATTTTCTTTATAGACGATTGCACAATTGTTATCCACTGCGATTCCAGTCACACTGCCACCATTAACCATTCGTGAAAAATCTTCAACCCGAATATCCTCATTATAATGCGGACAATGAATGCCTGACAGAATCCCCATGGCTTCAAGCTTGATATACTGCCACTCCCCTTGGTCGTCAAACGCCTCAGAGTCACTATGCCCATATTCAAACCAGCAGATTGAACCTGCGCTCAGTCCTGCCAATACAGTTCCAGATGTATACGCTTCTTTTAGAAGAGTATCTACGCCGGTGTTTCTCCAAATCTCCAGCATTTTTCGGGTATTGCCTCCACCAACATAAATCAGATCAGCGGACGTAATTAAATCTGTGATTTCTTCATGGGTATAATTTTGGCTCACAAGCAATAAATGACTTGTCTCACATCCTAGAATATCGCCGTACACTTTGTTGAACGTATCACAATACCCTGGTGCATCACTACTAGCTGTCGGAATAAATAACGCCTTCGGATTAGGTTTATGGGTTAACTTCACAACTTCACGATCAATTCCAAGTGTTTCTAGTTCGCTTATTTCTCCACCACCAATGACCACAATTGTACCCATGAATATCTCCCTCTCTTTCACTGGTATCCTTTTTCACCCACTCTATATTCCTCTGCTAGAATGCTGTAAATGTCCAGATCTATAAGCCCTTTACCTGACCACACATGAGCCTGTCTTAACGTTCCCTCTTTCATAAAGCCACTTTTCAAAAGAACACGCTTGGACCGTTCATTAAAAGGCATAACCTCAGCTTGAATCCGATTTACTTCTGCAGTCTCAAATAAAAATTTGACCACCTCTTGAACTGCCTGAGTCGCAATCCCTTTTCCCCAATAAGTCTCCGCCAAAAAATAGCCGATCGTGACCATATCCACTTTTTGATTAAAATCCATAACTTCGATGATACCTAGCAGGATGTAAGGATTATTTTTGCGGAAAATCCCCCACTTCACTCTTACCCCTTTGGTAAAATCACGCTCGAAATGTCCGATCATATTCTTTACTGTATCTTTATTATGTTTCGGAATAATTCCGCAGTACTCAAACACTTGATCATTGCTATAAATTCCAAATACCTCTTCAAGATTACTAACTTCAATCTTCTTCAGTAATAATTGCTCGGTTTCCAAAGTAGGGAATTGCTCAAATACGCGACTAAGCTTCAATTCGTTCCCTCCGTTACTTTTTGATGGCTTGGATTAGGGTTGCAGTTTGACTCTTCGTTTCCTGTACCCATTCGATATGAAATCCCGTTTTGTTAAAAAGCCTTATATATTCATCCACATCGGCTGGATATAATTTAACTCTTCTATCATTGAAATCAAACCACTCTTCATCCTTGCTAACAGATAACAAAAACGTTCCATTAGGTAGGAGTGATGTATAGATATTTTTTAATGCTTGTTCTTTATCCTCTATATGAAGAAAAGTTAACACACTATAAGCTGCATCAAAAGTATTAGGACGTACGAACTCACAAATATCAGCTAGTACAAGCTCTTTATTGGAGAAATTTCTAAGATTCAGATCCGCTCTTGCTAGTGTTTTTGGCGAGGTATCAATTCCTGTGAGAAACCGGCATCCCAAACCTAAGACCGATTTAGCAACTCTTCCTGTTCCAATTCCAATCTCTAACACCCGTTTATCATTTCCATTCAATCCATCGAAGAAAAGAGGCCCATCCCACTGACTCATATAGGCCTGTCCAATGGGAGGATCTTGTGCTGGATCATTCCCCTCATCAATCAAAGATTCATAATGCTCAAAAGCACTAACCATTTTCATAAGGGATCATCCCTTTCCGATCTAATATAACGCTACGAGCTTATTCATCCATTATCCCCGGACATTCCCTCTGTACTGCGCGGTTCTAAGCTCTCGAATATATGGCTCTGTAGCTGGCATAACGGCATCTATGGCTTGTTGAACGGCTAACTCAATATCATAAGGAACTCTTACAAATTGTATACTCAAAGGAGCTGTTGACACTCCTCCGTACTCCCCCTCCAAAATCACGTAAGATGCCTGAGTTAAGTCAAGAGGATTCCCCACGCTGCCTACATTAAATAAGGTCTTACTCTCTAGATGCTGAATATACGCATTATGAATATCCCCATAACCTACGATATCCGCTTGTCGCTTCTCCTGGCAGAGATCGGAACAACCAAACATAGACAGTCGCTTCTCGTAATCATCCCAAGGCTGAATCCGTTCATAGTAGCTTCGCGGTGAAGCATGAAATAATCGAATAAACTTACCACTCATCATAAACTCAATCGAGAACGATAAGGTACCTAAATAAGCAAGTCGATCTTCACCTAACAATTTCCGACTCCACCGGGCCATTTCAAAATCAACATCCTGATTCATTAAATCATCCCAGTTCCCCATAACACTGATTTCACAATTTTTCTTTATGATATCAACGGCTAGATCTGAATTCGGCCCCTTTCCAACGATATCCCCTAGGCAAAATACTCTGCGAATTCCACGCTGCTTAATATCATCTAATACGGCTGTCAAAGCCGGGATATTTCCATGAATATCTGAGATTAATGCGATTTGTTCCACTGTAGATCCTCCGTTCATTTTTCCACTTCATCTTTTGTAAACTTTATAGATTGTATAATATCCTCTATCTTCTTCATATCTTCATTATGTACTTCTTCCATGCTATAAGGAAACAGTACCATTTCTTCAACATCTTAGAGTCTCCCTGTATGAAGTATTATCTGTTATCTGCCTTCTAAATACAGATTCTATGATTACGTCTTACTTCCCTTCTTTGAGTCGTTACTCTCCATAACCGAGCCATTGAACAAGCACCCAATTCCGCTTTCGTCGGATCCTCCGTACTTTCCTTATCCAAATCGGGTGTGACATCCTTATTTAAGGTCGGTATGTGAAACACTTCACTTCCTTGNNCCTTGTCTTCTACTAATCGATCAAGCATCTCTATCGTTGGCTCAAGCTGTCTCACCAGGACATTAACCATTGTAGTATTCAAAAAAAAGACCACAATCACGTTAGCACATGTTGTGGTCTTCATTCTAAGTTGAGATATGGAGTGGTTATATTTCAGGCATTTCATTCACAATCTGCTCCAAAGTAACCTCCTGAAGGACATTCTCCATCGCCTTTTGCGCGAGCGAGAATACGGGTACAATGGCGCTGGCTATATTTTTACCGACTGGACATTCGGGGTTGGGGTGCTCATGAACCGAGAACAACGAATCCTCCTCCACCGCGTTTACTGCCTTATAAATCTGAAGTAGTGTAATTTCAGAGGCGCTGCGTGCAAGCGAGGCTCCTGCGACTCCCGGGCGGGCTGTTACCAGTCCTGCTTTTTGCAGCATACTCGTTAGCCGGCGGATAACTACAGGGTTTGTGTTCACGCTACCAGCTATCCACTCCGAGGTACTTTTGCCCTCTTTATTACTGTCGATTAATGTTAATATATGAATGGCTACCGCAAATCGGGTGCTGATGTTCACTATAAATCTCTCCTTCTGCCTTACTGCCCGGCTAATAACAAGTGCATTAATCAGATGCAACAATAATAGTTACATTTTATGCATTTGTCAAACACTTGAGGAGATGGCACTTTAGGATCGTAATTAATGAATATTATGCTTTTTGAAATTACCGCCCTTAACTTCTGCTACATCATATACAACAACAAAAGCGTTAGGGTCAATTTCATGAATGATTTCTTTGATTTTACTTTCTTCCAGACGGTTAATTACACAGGTGATTTCTTTGAATTGTTCATTGGAGTAGCCACCGTAAGCATCTGTATAGGTTGCCCCACGACCCAATCGGTCACGAATTGTTTCTACCATAATTTCCGGTTGAACTGTAATGATTTTAAAAGTTTTAGAGCCACTCAAACCTTCTTCAACAATATGAATCACTTTTGAAGCAATAAAATAAGCGAGTGCTGATAGGATAGCCCCTTGTAGACCAAATACTGTTGAAACAACAATAAAGACAAACATGTTTAAAAATAAGATTAGATCACTAGTCCCAAAAGGTAACTTTCGTGAAAGTAATACAGCTAACATATCTATCCCATCTATTGCCCCACCGTTACGTAAGGCTAAACCCATACCAAAACCGATGATAATCCCACCGACAACGGTAACTAACAATGTATCTCCTTCAATAATCGTAGGTACATTGTGCATAAGACTAGTGCCAATGGCTAGCGAGGAAATACCGATAACGGAATAAACAGCAAAGCTTTTACCAATTTGCTTATATCCTAGCCAAACAAAAGGGATGTTAATTACGGCAATTAACATCCCTAACGGTAATCCAAACAGTTTTGAGCCAACGATACTTAGACCTGTCACACCACCGTCTGAGACGTTGTTGGGTATTAACACTGCTTCAAGACCATACGCAGCTATAAGAGCCCCTATAATAATTAATATAACTTTTGAAAAAATCTTCAGCTTATTTGATTTTTGATGTCTCATTTCATTCATTAAATTTCCCCGCTTCTAATTAGTTTCTCTTATCACTGGACAAGAACTCATAAAAAACAGTCTATAATAAATATCACTACTTTGGCAAATCGGACATCACTAGTATGATGATCGTTTATTTTACCCATATGACTTAAAATAATTTTGTCGTTCCACAAATATAAAAAAACCAGACTACGAAAATTCGTAGTCTGGTTTCTTCTCTATCATACCCTCATATATTCGTTATATAATTGCTCAAAAGTATCGTATCGTTCAACTTTCCTTCCTACCTTATTGTATTCTTCCAGATATTCATCCATGACTTGCAGAAACTGCTCTTTAAATAAATGTAGATGATCTGAATCAAAATACTGCATAATATCAAACTTTTTTGTTCCACTTGATTCTGTCATTTCATCAAGAAAATTTTGTATGCCCATTGCTACATAATAAGCATAAGATTTATCATTTAATTCCACACTTGCTATAACCTTATTACGGCTGTTACACCACAATTCCTCAAAGGTGCCACCAAGATTATCATAGGTTGGGACAGGCTGAATCACAAAATCCTTATACATTTTTTTATATAAATCATTAACGCTTTCTAGAAATCTATATGATGTACTTCTGATTTCAGCGATAGTCTTCGCATCGATCACAGCCATATATATAATTTCAAAATCATCAGGAATATAACGATACGTAGCTATTTCCTCCAGATATCTCTTAAGTCCCCGTTTAAAATAGGTATTGTTCAAATGTGTTAGAGCATTTACCAAATTGTATACAACTTCGCATGAAGCATATCTCACTGCTCCGATATCTTCAGAAAGTAATGTATTCGTATATTCTTGCTTTGCTATGTCTATNNACTCCCTATAGGCTTTGCCAAAGCATCGAGTGCTCTCTGTTTATATAAATTTAGCTTTTCCAGATATTCGGGTTTCGCACAATATAAAAGTTCTAAATCTACCAGACACGAAATCATTGGGCTTTCAAGATTCGCTTGATCTTCTATCCTTGTTTCCCATGGCGTACAATATAGGTCGTATCCAATGTCCTCCAGAATAAAACACGAAGATATCCCCCAACCTTGGGCCGTGTTATTAATTATGATTAGATCAAGATCGCTTTTTTCATGAAAATCCCCGGTACTGAAAGAACCTGTAAGCCCAATGATTGCAATATCATCAGGAAAATCTCTCTTGGCACGTTCAATAACCATACTAATAAGTTTGTCATTTTTATTTAAAATTTTTTGTCTATTCACAGCATCCATATCCAATTCTCCTCTTAATCCATCTTAATTCCATTGTATATGGATATTGCTCTAGTAAGTATACCGACTTTATCTATATTCAATCTATACCAAGTAATTGAAAATTTCATCTAAAGGTCTTCCGTCACAATGATTAAAATCAATCCCTAAAATCTTTGCCATCGTAGGGGCTATATCTACCATTTTGAGATCCCTTATAGGATAGTCACTTTTAACNNATCCCTTGTTTGTTCAAATCAACAATCGTTGGTTCATCCATGCTTTCATCGAAACAATAGCCTCTCTTAGCTTCAAGCATATACTTAGTAGATTGGCCCACATGTAGATGATCCAGCCCCTCTCTAGCATACAATTCCTCTATGCCAGAAGCGTCATCTTTCATATCATCCCGAATCGCAGCTAATGCTAATTGTTCAGCTTCTTCATCCCCATGTTTGATATGCAGATAAGCGGCTCCGCCCCCACACTGAAAGTAAGCTCTCCACTTCTTTTCACCGTTCTCTCCATAGATCAGCCCTTTTTCCTGCAAAAGGTTGTTCAAATGCACTTTGTACCTAACATTGAACTGGCCATGGTCACCCAAAACCAAAAAAACTGTGTCATCCAGTATACCGGCTTCATCCACTGCTTGCATAATATCACCTAGCCGTTTATCCATACGTGTGATTACCTGCTTCACTTCATCGCTGTCAGTGCCGTAAACATGCTTAGCGTCATCCAGATCAATCAAATGCATCATGAGAAGATTAGGCTTTTTACGCTTAATCGTTTCTATCGCACACTTTGTCGTGAAGTCATCCAGATAGGGCTGCTCAATCCCTTTTCGAAGCCTGCCGTATTTCAGCTCCATCTCGATACAATATAAGGGGCTCCCGCTTTTTAACACCTTCAGTGCCTGATTTTCTTTTTTGATGGCTCTAATTTCAGGGATATTGTATTGGATTGAGGATTTCCCTGATACCGGCCAGAGGATTCCAGCGGTACTCATGTTATGCTTGCGCGCAGCATCGTAAATCGTGGGCACCTTTATCGCATTTCTAAACCAGAACCAACTTTGCTCCTTTTCCTTCACAAACGGTTGAAATGGATTGTTGTGATGAATGCCATGCTTATCCGGATACACACCGGTCGCTATCGTAGTGTGCACCACATAAGTGAGCGTGGGATATACACTTTTCAATTTATTGCTATGCGCTCCACTCTTGATCAATTTCGATAAGTTTGGAAGACGGCTAGCCATTTCCCATTGGTCTTCTGAAAAGGCATCGTAAGAGATGACAATCAGATGTTTGGCCATTGCCGTTTTTTCTTTGATTGACTTCATAGGATAAGTCCCTTCGATTCATCTTGTTCAAGCTGCTCTTTAGGTAAAGTTATAAATACGAAGAATCCAATAATAAATAGTGGGATAATCGCTAAAATACTAAATTTTGCATTGCCTGTTAAGGTAGTCGTTAAAGACATCACAGCAGGACCAACAATCGCCGCAAACTTGCCAAAAATATTGTAGAATCCAAAGAATTCATTGGATTTTTCCTTAGGAATAATCTTCGCATAATAAGATCTGCTAAGCGCCTGAATCCCTCCCTGGGCCGAACCAATTAGCGCACCCAGAATAAATATATGCCACACTGAAGTGATAAAGTAAGCCGCGATACAGGAAATGATATATGTAAAAATCCCCACGATGATCATCGTTCTAGCTGAGTATTTTTTGGCCAGATTACCGTACAGGATAGCACACGGAAATGCGATGATCTGAATAACCAATAAGATACCCAGTAAAGTAAAGGTGTCAAAAGCATCCGCGCCCAGAACCGATGTGGCATATGGCACTACCATTTTAATAATCGTATCTACCCCATCAATATAGAGAAAGTAGGCGATTAAGAAAACAAATACCACCTTATGCTGTCTGACATTCTTAAATGTGTCTCCCAGTCTTTTAAAGCTATTAATAACCGGTTTGGGTTCAGGTTCAATATAATATCTCTGCTGCACATCCTTGATCATTGGCACGGTCAACAGTCCCCACCAAAGGGCAGTGATTATAAATCCAATCTGATAACCAATCGATTTATCCATCCCCATAAACAGAATCAATAGTAGGCTGATACCAAATGGAATGACGCTGGCGATATATCCAAAAGCAAAACCTTTTGAGGATACCTTATCCATCCTTTCATCGGTGGTTACATCCACCAGAAAAGAATCATAAAAAATATTGGCTCCTGCAAAACCTATGACAGACAAGATATAAAATACAATCAATAACTGCCATTGCCCATTCGCAGGTGCAACGAACGCCAGTGAAGCTGTAGCTATCACGCCGATCAATGAGAAAAATATGAAGAAACGTTTTTTCTTATCCTTATAATCTGCCATCGTTCCTAGAATCGGGCTAAGGATGGCCACCAGAATACTTGCAATTGAATTAAAATACCCCAAATCCATGCTGCTGTTCACATTCGAAAACATCCCAAATACAATAGGCAGTAAAGCCGTTGTAACTGCCATCGAGTAAGCCGAATTTCCACAGTCATATAGAATCCATGATTTTTCCTCTTTACTTAGTTTCATCTAACAGCCACCTTTTCGCCTAGTTCTTTCTGTTATATCACTTAAGCATATGTGGCATATTAAATGTATGTAAAACAACGTATGACTGAAGGTTGTACGAGGGACATCCTTGTTTTCAAAGTTTAATTTTGGTAAAGCACTTTACGTCTGCTGGTAATTCACAGCTACCTTCAGGCAAGCCTCGCACAGAAATGCATAATAAATCCCCTCGCTGTCCTCGGCCTGTTCCATATCCATTTGCGCAATAAACTTCATCGTCGTCGAACAGCAAGGGCACACAGGATATTCCGCATCCTGAATCCAGGTCGGATGTCCTCCTATCTTCGATGCAGGCGCCTCAAGCATCCAATACGCATTATCATAGGCTCCCATCAGTCGTTCTGATAGCTCCATGGCGTGCCATGATATTTGCTCCATATCTTCATTTTCAGGCAAAAAATCGGGAACGACATTATAATCACTCCACGAGTACCTGCCATCCAGATCTGCATTCATAAACACGGTGCCATAACAATTACAGTGCATACAAGCTGCAATCCTTAACCGCTGACCGGGTAGCTTCATAAATTGAATCAGTGGGTTCTGCAAGTTGTAATCAAATAACACTGTCAATTTACTACCACACCAAGGGCAGGAATGTTCACCTGCTCGCAATGCCGCTACCGCAGAAGAAGCCTGATCCATACCGCCTCTTCCTGCAACGCGTACTTTGAAATGATAACTCTCGGGGTAAAAAAGCAGCCTTTTCCCGCCGCCATTATCTAACTCCCAGCCTGCTTCATGGGCGTAGGTTTCCGGAGATATATTTAACTCTGGGGCCCATCGAGGCGGATGCTGCCGCCATGTCTCGAACTGCCGAACAACCTCTTCATCACCAATCCAGGCGAGAGCGAGCAGCAAGTGATTACGATTCTCCGAATCGAACTCTAACTGATGAATGAGCTTATCGCGTGGATCCTGATCTGCATCCTTATAGAGAATACCGGGATAATACTTTCCTTTGCGAAAAAAAGACTCCAACCCCCGTTCTATACGTGCACTTGAAAAACATGCAAGCGATAGCAGAATGGTTTCAGCCTGGTCAAAATTATCTTCTTCCATCAACGTAATCGCATAGGTCTCCAATCGCTCCCGTTCGCTTTCAGTCAGCTGATGATACATTTCTTGCGCGGTTTTGTGATAGGGGATTTCGTGTTCAAGCGGATTGTACTTCCGCGGTTTGTGCATGATTTTTAGAATTTCAACTGGATCATTCACATCTGCATACAAATCAACATCTTTTCGATTCTGTTCAATAAATGCCTGTTTCTCCAGAGCAATCTTCCTCTGATGACATGGCATGCAAATCCCACCTGTTTTTAAAGCAGTTGCAGGAAGAATACTTGCCTTGCAATCTGAGTTTTGGCAGGGCAATCGCTCACTCATCGTACCCCTCCTGTTCTGAATATTTTTGTCAGCTGGCCGGTTACGGTAGATTTCGATTCTCCACGATAACATGTGTTTTTCGGATTCGTGATCTACCTTCACCTGCATTAAAATGTAATAGGTTGTAACAATCTAATTAAGCTTATGTAGCGTACCGTTCTTATGCTCCTTGAGCAGCTTTGAGAAAAGCCTACTAGAGTAATCAATCCTACGCTCAGGAAATTCACCTGTAAGCAAAATCTTCAGCATCTGAAGCAGACGTTTACCTGTTAGTTCATTAGGCCCAAGAGACCATTGTCTAATACTCGGACATAGATATATCAAACCAGAGTAACGAAACGCTGCTCTCAATCTTTCATAAAAATCATCATACTTAAGGATATGCCGTTAGCTATTAATTCGTTGTAATAATGGTTGGCATCCTCAAAGTTAAAACAACTAGCGAGGTCAATAATTCTCCCAATACTGACGATCCGCCTGGGGGAGCCACGGCATCTCAGAACCTCTACCCATATTACGAGCATGGATTCTTGCTAATGCCTCCGCAACCCTTGGCGACCAATCTGTGCCAGAAGGAGGAGATTTAACACTTCCCACATCTTCTATCGCCATGCGTTCTTTTAGAGTCGCTTTTTTAAATATCAAGCTCTCCTTGTTACCATTTTCGTAGGCAACCTCTAAACGACGTACCTCTGCACCCGACCAGCCACGTTCCGCTTCTGTCATAAACCCTTGTTCTAAATGACAAACCTTTCCGCGCTGAAGTACTTCGGCTAAACCTTGAGCAATTATGATCATATAATGTTCCAAATTCATCTGTGCTTCCTCCGGTGTTTAACTTCAGATTTGAACGATTCCCTGCATCTCGTATGGATAATCAATCTGTTTTTTCACCGAATTCATCGCTGCTTCTCCAACCAAGTGTGAAGTCAGATATAACCCCAGATCTATGGAAGTAGAAACTCCACCACCTGTAATTACATTACCATCATGCACAATACGAGTCTCCACAACTTCTTCACAATAGGGTCTTAGTAATTCATAGGCAGATGGATGGGTAGTGGCTTTTTTTCCTTCTAACAACCCCGCAGCCCCTAGCAGCAGCGAGCCTGTGCAGACCGACACCTTATAAGGAACATTGTGGGCACCTGCAATCCACGAGACAAAAGCCTCATCATAACGAAGTTTCCGCGTCCCCATCCCTCCAGGTACAAATACCATGTCATACTCCAAAAGCTCTGGCAGCACTTTTCCAACTTTAACGGTGAGTCCTAACTCATCCGTCACTTCCTCCGAAGCTGCACATATATCCCAAGACAAATCTTTGCCTATTTCAAATTGCCCCAATCGATAAATAACATCATAGAACCCGACAAAATCCAAAAACGTAATCCCGTCAAAAAGTATAAAGGCGACTTTCAAATTCGCACTCTCCTCTTTATGGCTTGGTTAGGATAATAGGCTCACCTTTAGTCACGATAATCGTATGTTCAAACTGTGCTACCCGGCCGTTGTCTACAACGCTTAGTGTCCATCCATCTGACTGCTGCTCCACGTAGTCCGCTCCAGTAGAGAGGAAGGGTTCAACCGTAATCACCTGTCCCTCTTTTAACACTGTAGTCACTCTAGGATTATAGAAAGGTAAGATTTCAAACGGCTTCTCATGCAGTGATTTACCAATCCCGTGGCTGCACAGATTACGAACCACTCTATAGCCGCGTTTTCGAGCTTCAAGCTCCATCATTCTACCAATCTCATTGACCTTCATCCCTGCTCTCAGATGATTGATCACGCTCATCATAGTTTCCTCTGTACTCTGGCACAGACGCAGAATATCATCATTATAGGGCGGTAATTGAAAAGAAACTCCGGCGTCTCCATAATAACCATTTAGCTCAGCAGATACATCAATATTGATCAAATCACCGGCATTAATCACTCTAGGACCAGGAATCCCATGAGCAACCTCTTCATTCACACTGATGCAGGTGCTGCCTGGAAAATTATACGTTTTCATAGGGGCTGAGGATGCTCCGAATTCCGCTAGAATTTCAGCTCCAATCCTATCAAGCTCCGCTGTTGTCATGCCTGGAGTCACTTTCTTCTTCATCTCGGCGATGGTATGTCCTACCACTTTCCCAATTGCTTTTAGCCCTTCTAAATCTTGTACGGTATCACTCGTCATCTATCACACATTCCTCTCACTTCTTGTATGAATCACTTGTCGATCTGCTGAAATACACTCCCGTCCCACTGAAAAATATCTTCCAGCTGTTTACCCGCTTTGTTATCGTAATAACTTTTCTTGAAGCTATGATCATCGACTTTATCAAGCTTTATCGAATACCCCTCAGGAGTGCTGATAAACAAATCAGAGCCGGGTTTGATCCCTAGTTCTTCTATAACGTTATTTTTTCTAAGCGTAAATAGCTTGTAGAAATAACCGTTACTTGATCCGTACTGACCAATCGTAAAATCCGGATCACCGTCTCCATTATAATCTTCAAACTGAATCTGAAAAAAATCGTTAAATATATCAATGGGGCCGCAAAACGATCACTTAACGGAAAGCTTCTCAGAGTGTTTCCTTGCTCATCGGTCACAAAGAGCCCAAATCGACCACTCCAATTTCTTCCCACCAACGGACCTGGTGTTGCCCAATCCTCACTGTATGTTCCATCTAAAAGCTGCAGATTCAAGAATTGTGCTCTAGTAGTTACCGGATACAGATCATTATGTGATATCGTTACTGGACCTGTAGCCGTAACAGAAGGTTCCACAGGCTCCGTCTGTTCGATGTCGCCCTTATCTGCTGTTCCAAAAATGAGTTTCCTTAATTGGTCCGAATTCTTCACCGGAATCGAGTAGCCTTGACCACTATTCTCTGCTGTAGTAAATACTCCTTTATAGCCAAGTTCATCACCTATTGCAATGTAATAATCCTCCGAGTAGCCATCACCATAAACAAGCTTCATATCGAATTCAGGAGCCCAATCTAGCTCACCTGATA
This sequence comes from Paenibacillus sp. UBA6285, assembly GCA_002438345.1. Classification (GTDB taxonomy): domain Bacteria; phylum Bacillota; class Bacilli; order Paenibacillales; family Paenibacillaceae; genus Paenibacillus_AQ. Next base: position 13,712 of record DJUJ01000162.1, on the reverse strand, counting down.
ATTTTCCACTCTTGTTCATAGCCTCCGCAAGCGCCTTAATCAGAGCGGAGTCCTTCAGTATTAGGGTCTCAGAATGTTCTGGTTGGTCAACTCGGTTCTGATCACTAGTTGTTACAGGGGTTAAAGACACTCCGGCGATCCACCTTGCATTGATGAATCCCACATCATTCTTACACCCGCTTAACAGAGTAACTAACAACAAGGGTACAACACATAGTATTCGCCTGATGTGAACCGCCTCCAATAAAAGAAACATAATCCAATTATAACAGTGTCCTTAAATATAGAGAAATCGACTTTCCGAACTGTAATAAAAAAAGACTACAACCTGCTCCTATAATGAGTGGTTCTAGTCTTATAGAATCAAATAAATATGTAGAGATACGATCAGACCATTAAGCTTATATCGTTGCGCCTACCGTTCTCAGCCAAGCATCTGCAATAAGCGCATGGCCTGCAGGTGAAGGATGTACTCCATCCGGAGCCCAGTAAGCAGGTTCAGCTTTTACTGAAGCCGCAGCAAACAGGCCATCTAGTGGAACAAGCAGTGCACCATATTCACGTGCCAGTTCACGAGTGATGTGAATTTTAGGATCAAGATCTTGGCGCCAAGTTTTACGATCTTCTGGTACAGGCAACACGAACGGCTCAATAAGGACTAATTTGGCGTTCAGTGATTTCTGCGTCCGTTCGATCAGGTCACGATAGGCAGCTTCAAATTGTTCTGGCGTTGTTTCCTGACCAGAATCAAAGCGGCGCCAAGTGTCGTTAATACCAATATAAATGGACACACAAGTCGGCTTCAGATCCAGGCAATCCTTATCCCAGCGTCCCTGCAAATCTACTGCACGGTTGCCGCTAATTCCGCGGTTAAAGAACGTAAGATTCTTCTCCGGATATAAATGCCCCAGTCGGGCGGCGATCATCAATGCATAACCTTCACCAAGCGATGAAACGTCTTCATAATTGCGACCGCAATCTGTTATACTATCGCCTTGAAACAAAATGACATCGTTTTTTTGGAATAACATCATGTAATCCTCCTCTAACTACCTCTGTTAATATTAGCCAATCTATTATATCAAAAACGAATACTACGTACTAGGACAACTATTGACAATTCATGGTAGAAACCACTAGAGATCAACAAAAAACCTGCTCAAATCAGAGCAGGTTTTCCAATAATACAATTAATAAGCTAAGCTAAACAATCCTTTAATGTGGGACAAGTAACGAATATTACTTGCTTCTTTCATCAAGGTTGCAGGTAATCCTTTTAGCGGAGTTGAGCTAGCACCAACGATGGCTACACCATCTTTACGACCTAAGCTCGCAAGCGTACCTGAGTTGATAGGACTAAAGGATTCAAATGATTTATCCTTCAAGTACGCATAAAGATTGTACCCGATCAATTCACCCATTTGCCAAGCGATCTGTGCAGTTGGTGGATATGGACGACCATCTTCTGCAAAGACAACGGCGCTGTCGCCAGCAACGAATACGTCTTTGTGTGATGTGGATTGCAAGAATTCATTCACCGTTGCACGGCCACGATTCACTTCAAGACCAGATTCGCCAATAAGTGGATTTCCTTGTACGCCACCCGTCCATACGAATGTGTTAGCAATAATTTTTTGACCGTCTTTCAAATCAATTACATTATCTACTACATTCGTAACAGGTAGACCCGTCAAGAATTGAACACCGCGTTTTTCTAGGCTTACCACTGCGCGTTCGATCAGTGCATCCGGCAATACTGGAAGTATCTTAGGACCTGCTTCAACCAGCATAAGTTTAATTTCTTTAGGATCCACGCCGTATTTCTTAGTGAGTGTTGGCAACACATCAGCGATTTCACCAACAAGTTCAACGCCTGTTAAGCCACCGCCGCCGATTAGGATGCTCGCATCCGCTGCATTTTTAGACTTCGCATATTCACGGATACGCTCATCAATACGACGATGAATTCTGTTAGCATCCGCTGCCGATTTCAATACCATGCTGTATTGCTCAAGCCCTGGAATGCCAAAATAAGCCGTAGTGCTTCCAAGACCCACAACCAAAGCATCGTAGGATAATGTCACACCATCAGATAAAGTAATTTGTTTGTTCTCAACAGAAAAAGAATTAACTTTCGCGATTTTCAGGTCGATATCTTTACCTGCAAAAAGCTTAGTTAGTGGCATAGCAACAGCACCTTCTGCAACACTACCCGCTGCAAGACGATGCAATTCTGTAATAATTTGATGTGTAGGATATTGATTAACGACTGTAATTTTAGCTTCGTCTTTCTTCAGATACTTGCGTACAGTTAAGGCGCTTAGTAGACCGCCATAACCCGCTCCTAGAATGACAATATGTTTAGACATGATGTTTCCTCCGTCCTTACGAATGAGATATGAAAATTATTATTTCTGCTGACTGCGTTCGCCGGCGACTTGAAGATAAGCATTTACGAAACGGAAAAGCTTCTGCGCTTGCGGATCTTTCATCATCTTCATAAGACCAAATATACCGATAACATCGCTATTTTCATTCGCACGATCTTGCGCTTCGATCACTGTAGCTGCCATATTCTTCGCGGAATGCACCACAGGTTCAGCAAGTTCTTTAATTGCACTTACCGTATCACTTTTCAAGACTTCATCCGCAGCGACTGTTTGTACAAAGTCATATGACTTTGTGAGCACGCCGACAAGCTCTGTTAATTTTGGCAACTGTTCCACTAAGACAGTTAACGATTCCTGAACTTCCGGTTTCAAAAGCTGCTCCAGAACATTCATTTGTTCTTTAGTGACAGCTAATTTGGGTGATTCTTGTTCAGGGTGTGTTTGAGTGATTGTTTCTGACATATCCAAATCTCCTCTGCAATAAGCTTTACTGCTTAATAGTAGTGAAAAACGTAATACTTATAATTCCATATTCCTATTATAGCACTTATCAAGTTATAAATGTCACAAAGTTTTTGAATTTCTCCAAAGTTTTGTGATTTTTATTACATTAAAAAACGATTATTCAAAATTTCGATATTATTTATACACGCTTAGGTGATTAAAAACTTATTGTGTAAATTTATTCAAATTCATCTCCGCTTTCAATAAAGACTCGACCATATCCGGATTGTTCTTCATTGGTAGCAATCTAAAATACAGAGAACGAACGAAATTCTTGGTGTTTACACGAGCTACGTACTGGCCGCGGCTTCTCGGCCACCCCCCACATTGCTCCAAGTTGCCGATCCAGTCGACAATAGATTGTTGTGGAAGTAAATGATGATCTACGATTGTAGCTACAATCGTAGCGATCCGTTCATCTTCTTCGTCGCTAAATATGTACTGATCGTTGTAGAGCATCCTTTGGATGACTGCCAGAACCTCTTCCCGTATTGCAGCATCACTCTCCGAGCACAGTACCAGTTCATCCAAGGCATCTGCGCCATGGGCTGCAGCGTGTGCCCAGCCTTCTTCATGCACAAATCCCCGTAAATCCTGTTCTTCCTCATAATATCTAATCAGAGCTTCCTTCACATTTGTAAACTCAGCGCTATCTAATAAAGCCTGTTCCCTATTCCGCTGAAGAATAAGCGCAATGACCAGTACCGAAAACGTTCTTGTGAACACAGCCTGATCTTCTTTGCTGCCAATGTGATAGAACAAATGCTGCTCGTCAAGGAGAATCAAGAGAAGTTCACGAAGCTCCGCATCACTAAACCATTGTTTTTCATTAATCCATTTGTAGAAGGTGGAATAGATCAAATCATCTCGTAGCACCGGCTGTGGATCTCCTATGTACTCAAGCATCAGCTTCACATAATCCCTTAGTCGCTCCCTACTTCTAAGCTCGTAATCGTTCTCTTCAATTCTTTGCAGGTCTATTATCAACTGCTCTCTAGTATCGTTCAACATTCCCACCCTTTCATTAATAAAAGCATTTTTCATTTTTCATATCCTAATATCCTAATTTACATCCTAATATTTTACAACAATGTATTTATTCTTCGCACACTTCAAAGTACTTAGAAGGCTAAAGCTACATGAAGTGAATTTAATCATTGACGAATATAATTAACTGTGATATTTTGAGTTAGTAACTAATAGTTAGTTTATTTATAAATATCACTTGTTTATAATTAACAAGCAAATACATAACATATGGAGGAATAACTCATGAGCGCTTTTACAGATTTGATTGAATCCCGCAGGTCTGCTATGAATTTTGTTGAAGGGGTGAAGATCCCTCAGATTGAACTAGAGGAAATGTTCTCTTACGCCAGATTGGCTCCATCAGCCTATAATCTTCAACATGCCAATTATAAAGTGGTTTCTGATGAGAATTTAAAAGAAGAGATTCGTAAGGCGGCTTACGGTCAATATAAAATACACTCCGCCTCAGCGGTAATTGTGGTACTCGGTGATAAGAATGCTTATCTGAAAGCTCCAGAAATCTTCGGAGGACTTAAAGCTTTAGGGGCTATGAGTCAAGAGGATTATGATGCAGAGATAGAAACGATTAACAATGCTTATACAGGAAATGATGCTTTCCAAAGAGATGAGGCTATACGCAATGCCTCCCTGTCTGCCATGCACTTCATGTTGATTGCCAAAGACAAAGGCTGGGATACCTGCCCGATGATCGGCTTTGATCCGAAAGCCATTCACTCCACTTTAAATCTACCCGATCATATGGTACCTGTTATGCTGATCACAATCGGCAAAGACAAGAAACATAAAATCAGACCACGTGGTTATCGTAAACCGGTCAATGAATTCGTTGAATTTATCTGAGTACCAAACGAAGATAACAGTAGATATGACAAAAGCGTTCCATCCGATGTTTGAATAACGGATGGAACGCTTTTTAATGAGGATGTGGATCTGAAACCTTTTTCCACTACTTAGCATACTGAAGAATTGCAATCGCTGCTCGTTCCCGTCGTTCGGCGTTCTCACTAACAAGAGCTTCCTTCAAAATTCCGAGTGCCATTGATAATGTCTCTTCATCCACATGCACTCGATTATTCGCCGCTTGCTCTGAATCAGACGAACCTGTGATCCACAGATCCACACGAGCACAAGGCATCGGCCCCTTATACTGTTTAACCGCTCCACTATCGCTAAGAAACTCTTTTACCCCTGCGTTCAGATCGGTCATGGGAAGACTCTTCAGCCAAGTTACACCACGTCGATGACATGTACCGATGTTTGGCGCGTCAAATAATTCGTTGTAAAAATAATCGCCAAGATCACCTAGATGTACCCAATCTCCATCACACACCAGCACATAATCGCCATCCTGCATCGTATGTACGAACAGATGAATGTCTTGCAAATGTTCTGTAAGCTCCAGCTCACTGTATTGGTAAGTACGAAGCAACCGATCACGGAGCTCCTCTATACTGATGTTCTCCAAATCTCCTATTCCGGGGTAGCCGATACTCACATAATTATCCTCTAAAAATGCTGTAATCCGCTCGATCCCCAGTGGCTTTGATCCTATCTTAAACAGATTCATTATTCAATCCTCCAAGAATTAATGTAATATTTTTCAGCAAAGAGAACTCTTCTTAGCAAGCTCGATTAGGGGGCTTGAGAGTATGCAGTCCGATACTTCAACAAAATCAACTAAAATGCAGAAATAGCTGCAATACAGTCCGATACGATCGAATTCGAACAAAAGATAGTAAGTACCGAGCCATAGATAGCAAGTTCCGATCAACAGATACCACATTCACAAGCATATCCTCAATCCTGAGTCCTCATTGGTGTAATTAAAAAAAGTGTGGACGAAGTCGTGTCTGCAGGCTGTATCACCAGTGGTCTTTCTTTTCCAGCAAACCTTATTCTAAGCGTCTCACTATCTATCGCCCGAAGGATATCTCTGAAATATTTTCCGTTAAAAGCTACTCGAAAATATTCACCTTCTAGATACTCCAAAGGAATCTCCTCTTTTGCCTCACCTACGTCGGCGGTCCTGGATATTAAATTAAGTATACCGGAGGGAAGTACGCCGAGCGTTACACTTTCACCAGCCAATATAGCAATACGTTCAACCACATGTAACAAACGCTCTGTCTTCACGATCACTTCGGAGAGGTACACCTGCGGAATTAAATTATCGATAGAGGGGTACGTTCCTTCTAGCAGGGCAGACTGAACCCTCAAGCCATAAGAAGTAAATCTGATTTGCTTGGGACCTATTTCTAATTCGATGCTGCTGTCTGCATCATCGTTTAATATTTTTAAAAGATCCTCAAGGGTGCTGCCTGGTATAATGACATTTAAAGGACTTGCTCCGTAATCTTCTACGTTTTCAACAACATGCTGGGCGAGGCGGATGCCATCAGTGGCGACTCCGCGAATATTTTGATTATCTATATGAAGTGAAACACCTGTCAGCACAGGCCTAGTTTCCGACGAAGAGACCGCAAAAATCACACGTTTAAATATTTGCTTCAAAAGTGTGTTCTTCATGCGTATCTTTTGAAGGTAAGGAGGATCCATGTAATGGATTCTCGGAAATTCTGCAGTGTCCATCCCACATAAACGAAACTGAGTATTGCCCGATTGGATACTTAGAATCAATGACTCTGCGATTTCCAGCTTAATTAATCCAGGGTCAAGCTTGCGAATGATCTCATAAAAATAACGTGCAGGCACTACGATCTCACCTGTTTTGTGAACAACTATCGAATCCATCTTCACAGAAAGCTTATATTCGATGATCATTCTTATATTGCTGGCTGTTAAAGTCAGACCCTCAGCTTGCGCCTGAATATGTATTCCGGAAAGAACACGGGAGGAACTATTCGCGGATATAGCTTTTAAGGTTGCTTGTAATGCAGTACTAAGAGAATCTTTTGACACATGGATTAGCAAAGACTTCACCTAACTCTCCTTAGATTCCTTTGCAAAATGCGCCTCAATAATGTTCCGAAATACTTGGGAGCGAGATGCGTTCTGTTCCTCACAAGCCTGCTCTATCTCCTGCCAGATGTTTTCTGGCAACGTCAAAGATACTTTTTTAGTTACCCCGGTGCTTTTTCTGCCTGCTCCTTCCCGAAGACCTCCCCTTGTAAAAAGAAACCCTAACTGCCCGTCTTTAGTAGCTACGCCTACCTTGACTTTATCTTTGGCATCACTTTTGACTTCACTTATAATTTCACTCTTATGTTCACCATTGTACTTATGATTGTCCAATTCCTCGCGTCCTTTGATTTGAATTTAGTAACTTAAATCATTAAATCCACTATTTTCATAATACCATACACGCCCATATTCCACCACAATTCTAGCCACAAAAAAACACCCCTAGATCGGAGTGTTTAGTGAGCTGGGCATGAGTTCGACATTGCACCGTAGACCCATGCCTTTTTTTTATTTTGCTAAAACTCGTTTGTGATCGTAAGCGTTAATTGCACTTTATACATCTATTACCTTTACATCCTGATGCCCGAGCGATATAAGTGTATTCTCTGCAACTANNCTATTCCCTTCAAATAAGTGTATAAACTGCAACTATCCAGCTTTTCCTTCCCCAATACCCAATATACAACTTTGCAGATACTCTTTCACCCACAATGGCTTAGCAGCACTCACTATCTCAAGATATCCTGATAATTTGGTGTAAGGTCAGACTTTCGTGGGTCTCTCAAATGCTTGAACGATTCTAACTTCACCTTAGGACCAGGAGTGATTCTAAAAGTCATAGTATCCTCTCCAACGGAAAGATGTGGACCCACTGTAGGGTGTATGTTAAGTGTAATTAAGAAATCAAACCGACGAAATCCATTCACTCGCTTCATATCTGTAACTTCTACTAAATAAGGATACACTGTCGGAGTTATCGTCAGAAGTGGCGCATAAATCTCAGCAATTTTTTTCTCAATATGGGGCAAAAGAAAGAGCATCAGTGTGTCTTTGTACATGAGCTCGCGGGAATCCTGATCTGGAAGCTTCGTTTCCGAATCAGATCTGGACGGAGCCTCGGATTGCGATTGAACTAACCCATTAGCCGAGCAAGGTTGTTGCCCCAGCAAGAGCATAACTGCGATAAGAAGAGGAGCAATCCAGCTTTTTTTCATCAAAATAGCCTCCTTAGGGAACTTTTTATAAATTCCCCAAAGAGGCCCTATTTTTATACGTTAAATCTCAATTGTGTTAAAAAGAAAGAGATCTCCCTTAAGATAATTCCTTAGAATCGCTTGCGCATAGGGCTGTTCTGCTTTCAGTCCCTCGGTTTCTCTAGGGTCGGGTGCGTGATGGCAATAATTTTCGATCATAACCATGACCGTAAAATTCTCTAAAGTCTGCAACCACTCCCCATCAAGCTTGCTAACACTCTCGTAGCCCTTAATGACTAGTTCTCTTTGCAGAGGATTTATTCCCAAAATCGTATGTGCCACATCATAAAGATAATAGCCCCAACCACATCTTCCAAAATCAATCGGTCGAGGTTCACCCTCTTTAAATATGATGTTCCCTTGATGTAAATCACCATGGATGACCCCATAAGTCCTTCTGTTCTTATTTTTATGCTGTTTGCTTAACCAGTCGCATAATTTCTCAGCCGCAGACTGATACAGCACGAACTCATCATCCGAAAGAAAACTATGGTAGTGCAGCTTTAAACGGAGCATTGCTTTTCTAAAGCTATGTTCATCCCACACCNNTCTTTATGTAGCTTGGCTAATAGAACGCCTTCTTTGTAAATTTGTTCTTCGGTAAGTCTTTCGTTCGCATGTTCGCCTTCAACCCAGCGCATTAACGATGCATATACGCCCTCTCCATTACCTTGCTCCACTTGGAACGTAACAGAACCTGTGCGATCATGAACGCCTTTTGGCAGGGGGACATCGATTTTCCTCTTCAAAAGCTCCAGCCACGCGATTTCGGAGTTAATTTCCTCTTTAGATCTCCCCGAGTGAAGACGCAGAAGGAAAGTTCCCTCTTTATTAGTCTCTATTACAAAAGTGCAGGTGTCCGATCGTTGGTTGAAACGAATCTGCATCCAATCGAGGTCAAAGTGCTGAAGCGCCATTAAAGCTGCTTGCTTATAATTATTTCTCATCGCAATGGAATATACACATCAACCTCATCAGGCCACGTAGGATTAGCAAACTGATAGACTTCAATAGCCAGTGCACGATCATTACTTTTCAAATCGCTTTCCCTTACATAACTATGAAGATCATCATAGGGATCACCTTTGGATTTTACATGAACATACTGATGAGTCGGGATCGTAAAACCAAGCATACCTTCAGGAACATTCGTGAGCTCCTCCACTTCCATACAGATCATATAAGTAAATAAATTCTCCGTAGTAAAATGTGGGCTGAGATAACGTTCAGGATGAATGATGTTGCTGATTTCATCTTTTCTACTATAAAATTCTCGCTTCATCGCCTCTACTCTTTCCGGCTCGTGCCCTATAAAAGAAGAAGTAATACTCAAGCCTATCAACTTCATTTCCAGTAATTCAAGCACTCGGACTTGGCCTTCATCCATCATGAACCATCCATCCCTTCAATGTTTAATTAAATGAAAAATATCTGAAATAAATATTTCCCTTGAAAATAATTCAGAAAACTAAATAATATAAAGCAGTACTTACAAGTCGATCTATCATCTTAATAAGGGTGGAGCTTCATTCCAGACAGAAGAAAGGTTGAACATCTGCATCATGAACGCAATTCCAAACATTAACAAGGAACCAGCACGTGTGGAAAAAACACGCAAATNNCAAAGAACCTTTTCCCATCTCTATTCTCTCTCTTACGGTAGGCGCTTTTGCGATTGGAATGACTGAATTTGTCATCATGGGTATTTTACCAAATGTCGCCAAGGATTTACAGGTTAGTATTTCAACTGCAGGCCAGCTCATCACGATGTATGCCCTTGGAGTAGCCATAGGTGCTCCCATCCTGACCATTCTTACGCAACGAATCCCGCAAAAGAAACTGTTATGCCTGCTCATGGTTTTATTTATTCTTGGCAACGGAATCTCTGTCATTGCTCCAAACTATGCCGTTCTCATGGTAGCTCGTATCATTACAGCTTTAACACATGGGACTTTCTTTGGCGTTGGCGCAGTGATCGCTTCTAATCTGGTCAAGCCCAATAGGCGGGCCGGAGCCGTATCCATAATGATGGCTGGTCTAACGATTGCTAATATCGTCGGTGTTCCTCTAGGGACATTTATTGGGCAAAATATGGGCTGGCGCGCCTCATTTGCTGCGATTGCAGTCATGGGAGTCGCTGCACTAATCGGCATTCTTATTTTCATTCCAAAGATTAACCAAGACAAACCAGCTAGTGTAATCCAGCAAATTTCTGCGCTAGCTAATCCTAATNNCTTGGTAACGCCAGCTTGTTTACGGTGTTCACTTATATTGCACCACTGCTTGAGCAGGTGACCGGATTTGCCGAGCATAGCGTGACATGGATTTTAGTTCTCTTCGGCTGTGGGGTAACCATCGGGAATATCGTTGGTGGGAAGCTTGCAGATTGGAAGCTGATGCCTTCTATTGTTGGACTTTATTTTGCAGTTAGTGTCATTCTTACGATCTTTTCCTTTACGATGCATAGCCCAATAGCTGCGGTAATCACAATATTCTTCTGGGGAATGGTTTCCTTCGCGCTCATGCCAGGACTGCAAATACGGATCATGAGTCTGGCTCAAGCGGCTCCTGCACTCGCTTCAACGACCAGCCACTCCGCAGGGAATCTAGGTAATGCAACAGGTGCTTTCATCGGTGGATGGGTCATCTCTCATCTTGCGATTACTTCGCTCCCATGGGTCGGTGCGGTTCTGGTAGGACTCGGTCTGGTACTTGTAATTGCTTGTTATGTAGCAGAGCTTAAAGAGAAAGTGGCGTAATTTTTTATAGGGCTATATTTAAAAACGAGGGTGTCCCCAAAGCGATGAAAATGGCTTAGGGACACCCTCGTGTGTTTTTTAACAAACTATAGCTATCTATCTTATGGCTTCATTCTTCTAATTCTTAGCATCTGATTTGCCCCTTTTTGAAATTCATAAGGAACCTCCATCTCCTCCACAGCGAAACCTTAGCGAACCAGCTCATCTATAAGGCGATCTAAATGCGCATATCTTTTGCAGGACAGATCAACTAATGGAAAAATACGAAGCTCCCCTTTCGTCACCCGCATAAGTTCATTAACGGTCCTTAGATGAAAATCATAGTCCAGCCGATCACTATACATAAACAGGAAGTGTGCAGACAACGTCAGATCGAAAGCCTCATCATTAAACGGCAGATCTGGTAAAACCACAGGAACATATCGCTCCGGGTTTTGTCTCTGATCCTTGATGTTATCGTTTAAAGCCTTACTCCTCGCTTGTGTCAGATCCTCTATAGACTTGAAGTAGTCCCACACAAAGTTATCCTGTACCTTTTCCAGCTCAAACATAGCATGCTCAATATCTTGAACACCTTTGTCCGCAAGTTCATCCGTTGAGTGAAAATAAGAGATATCTGCAGCCGTTACATCACCACCAAGCTGATTCGCTATAGCTGTAAAAGAACAAGCGCCCGCAGGGCAATCAAGTATCCGCTGACCTACGAGATCTGATTCCTTCAGATTAAACATCCGTAAGTACTCTTCAAAGGTCCTCCCAATAAAAACAATCCTCTCCAACTCAAGCTTCCCCTCTGCTACGCTCATCTCATCTCACCTTTCCTCATCTCGGCTAATACTGCTCGCTTTTTTACTTCTGTTTAAATATATGTATAAGATAATCTATAAGAAGTCCTAAAATCAGGAACGTCCCAAAATGAATTATANNCCATCCAGTTTGCAAAGGGCTTCATGAAGATCAGCGTATCTATAATTGGATTAAGTCGTACAAGAATGATGTTTGCGATCTCAATCCCAAAATAATCACCCAGACAGATGATGATACTAATAATCGAAAACCAGAAACTGAATTTTCTCCTTAAAAACATCAAGCACCGCCCTCTCTATTTTTCCTATTACATACAATTCGTTTAAAATTCAAAATATCCTTGTCGCGGTTAGCTCCTGCTTTAAAAAATGATACAATCTGGAGCTCGCCAGCTTGAGCGGATAATCCGAAAGTTTACATAGGATACCGCAGCTCATATCAATAACCTTTCCCTCCAGCTTCCGCACCACCGTTCCGACAGGAGCCGGATTCAGCACTATCTCAGGGACAAGAGCGACACCTAAACCACTTTCCACAAAATATTTCAGAGCCGTCATACTTCCAATCTCCATAGTATCGAATGGCGTTCCACCTGATTCCTGTTGCACACTTTCTAATTTTTTTCGATAAGGACAGTTTGCTGCCGTAATAAGTAACCGATGATCCTGTAAATACTCCGGGGTGATATTCTCCTTGGAAGCTAGCGGATGCTCTTCTGGCATTAATAACACAAATTCCTCCGTAAATAAGGGTTCAAAATAAAGCTCCTTACCCAGCTCTGGCGCTGAACATACAGCCATATCAATTTCGCCTCGCAAAAGTAGTTCACTGAGTGCTGCGGTTCCCGCTATCTCCACGGAGACTTTTACTTTCGGAAACTGCGCCATAAAACTACTTAACAGCTGCGGTAAACGATAGCTCGCCGTCGGATCTGTTACCCCTATGCGGACGTTGCCAGCCTCGCCAATTTTCAAATCAGCCAAACGGCTCTGAAGCCGCTCTATGTCCTTAACGATATGTAAGCTCTGTTCATAAAACAATCTACCAGCTTCTGTTAAGCTGATTTGTTTTCCACGCTCAAGCAATTGACAGCCTAAGTCGGATTCAAGCCTCTGCATTTGCATGGTAACTGTTGATTGGGCATAATTCAATTCCTCTGCTGCACGGTTAAAGCTTCCTGAAATCACGATCGTTTGAAAGGTTTTTATTGTTTTCAGATCCATTTTAGTGACCTCCACTACTTAGTTCAAATAAATTGAACCAAACCTTCATTTTATTCAATTATACGAAATCCAATAATCACTATAGAATACTCTATATCAACAACATACGCCAACCTAAGGAGTGAGTAAGGATGGATCTCAACAATAAAGTAGCATTAGTAACTGGTGGAGGTACGGGAATTGGCAAGGCTGTAAGTCTGGAATTAGCCCGACGCGGAGCACGTGTTGCAGTGAACTATTCTAGATCCGAGGTAGAAGCCAATGAAACCGTGAATACGATTATAAATCAAGGGGNNGGAAAGCCATAGCATTACAAGCCGATGTTTCTAAGGATCAGGAGGTACGGAGTATGGTCGATTCGATTATTCAGCATTTTGAGACGATAGATCTGCTGGTGAATAACGCCAGTATTACTAAACATATTGCGCTAGGGGATCTGGAAAAAGCAACAGAGGAAGTATGGGATGAGCTTTATGATGTAAATGTGAAAGGAATGTTCTTCTGCGCCAGAGCGGTTGCGCCATATATGAACCAGAGAGGCTCAGGCGCCATCGTCAATCTCGGCAGCATCGCCGGACAAACTGGCTTAGGCTCATCCCTCCCTTATGCCGTCTCCAAAGCTGCTGTTCATGGTCTTACGAAATCTCTAGCCCACGCACTGGCTCCTAATATTAGAGTTAACTGTGTCGCACCGGGAGCCGTTGCTACCAGATGGTGGTCTGGACGAGAAGAGCAGATGCATAAATTAGCACCTAATCTGCTGCTCCAACGAATTTCATCTGCTGAAGATATCGCTCAATTTGT
>DJUJ01000160.1:33905-57368 GCA_002438345.1 Paenibacillus sp. UBA6285 | reverse complement strand
TATCATGAATCAAATAAGTTTAGGAGACTTGAGATTCCTTAGCAAGAACAGGTACGGTGTTATCCTCTACCTGCACATCATCCTTTGTCTTGGAGAGGAAAATGTTCAGCACAATCGCTGTAAGCGAACCGGATACGATACCGTTCTGTAGCAGCATCCGAGCAAATTCAGGCAGCTCTGCGAACATTGCAGGAAGTGTTGCTGAACCTAAGCCCACAGCGATACTGCATGCAGCAATCAGTAGATTACCATCCTTACGCAGATCTACATCGGATAGAATGGAGATTCCGGAAACGGCAACCGATCCGAACATGACAATCATGGCTCCACCAAGTACGGCATTCGGTACTATCGTCGTCAAGGCAGCCAGCTTTGGCAGTAGTCCTAGTACAATCATGATCCCGCCAGCGGCAAAAATAACATTACGAGTCTTAATGCGAGACAGCGAAATCAAACCCACATTTTGAGAAAAAGCAGTGTATGGGAAGGCATTAAAAATTCCGCCCAGCATAATCGCTACTCCCTCGGAACGCAGTCCGTTTACGATCTGCTTCTGTTCAACTTTCTGATCAATTACTTTACCTACTGCAAAATAAACCCCAGTAGACTCCACCATACTAACAATATTAACGATGATCATAGTGAAGATTGCGGTAAGACTGAACTCAGGCCATCCGAAGTAGAACGGCTGTGCGATGCTCACCCAAGAAGCGTCACCTACAGTAGAAAAGTTAACGATACCCATTCCATAAGCAATCGCAGTACCCACCACTAAGCCTACCAGAACAGATATGGAGCGTAGAAATCCTGTGGCGAAACGGTTAACCGCTAGAATGACAAGTAGTGTAATCAGTGCAAGCAGCAAATTGCGGGGTTGTCCAAAATCAGCGCTGCCTTCTCCGCCAGCAACATTATTCATAGCTACTGGAATAAGTGATAGCCCGATAATAGTCACGACAGAACCCGTTACAATGGTCGGGAAGAACTTCAGCAGCTTCCCATAAAGTGGGGCTCCAAGAACAACGAACAAACCGGAAATAATGATCGCACCGTACGCAGTCGCCAGATTATGTGTCGAGGCAATCGCGATAATCGGACCAACCGCTGTAAAGGTACATCCAAGAATAACTGGGAGCCCGCTACCAAAATACTTGGTGCCCATAATTTGCAGCAGTGTAGCCAATCCGCAAGTGAACAAATCGGCTGCGATGAGGTAGGCCATCTGAGTCCCATTCAACTTCAAAGCGCCCCCAACAATCAGCGGTACGATAACTGCTCCTGCATACATAGCTAGTACATGCTGAAGACCTAACGTAAATACCTTTTGCTTGCTTAACATCCCGCACTCTCCTTGATTTTCTCTAATGAGCTTTCATTATCAATGAAGTGAATTTCACCTGGTGACATAGATGCAATACGGGCCAAGGCATGTACTTTTATGCCTCTGTTCTCCAGAAGGCTCCGACCTTCTTGGAAGCTCTTTTCAATGACACAACCGACGCCTAGGAGATCTGCTCCCGACTCTTTCACGATATCAACCAGCCCCACAAGAGCAGCACCAGTAGCAAGGAAATCATCCACAATGAGCACTTTGTCATCTGGTCCAAGATATTTCTGAGAGACACTGACCAAATAATCCTCTTGGCGTGTAAAGGAATGTACAGGCGCTGAGTAAACCGCCTCCGAGAGGGTTACTGCTTTCTTTTTCTTCGCGTAAATAAACGGTACACCTAATGCAATTGCAGTAGCCATAGCGAACTGAATCCCACTAGCTTCAATAGTAATCACTTTCGTGATCGGCTGATGACCGAACAACTTTTTGAACTCTTGACCGATTTGCAGCGCTAGCTCGGTATCGACTTGATGATTCAGAAATGAATCTACCTTCAGTACCGTATCTGATAAAATAAGACCCTCTTGTCTAATGCGCTCTTGAAGTACCTTCATCGTGAACTGATCTCTCCTTCTTCATTAAAAAAAACAAAAAAAGGACAAATCCCTTGAGTCGTTTCTCTCAAGTGAATCTGTCCTTCTGGGCTTTTGTCCCTTAGTGGTGTAACACTGTGTAGTGTCCGCATCGCTCGGTCCAGGCCTTCCCTCCATAGTCAGGAAGCGGAACCCTAGATGCGCTATTTCACTCATAGTCGGATAATTACGATGGTTATCCGGTAGAAACTTATGGGCCATATCCCCAAGATTATATGAGTTGACAAGCATAAATGCCTTCGGCGTCCTTATAAGGANNGCGAGAAATATAAGGATAATGTATAATGTGAAACTTATACTTTCTTATATTTTATAAATGTTCGGTATGAATACCTTGTATATCTTACACGCTCTGTCTGGTGCTTACAAGCAAAATTTTAATCATTTTTCATACCATTTTCAGGATATATTCATGAAATACAATTGTTTACATTTAGTAGTTACTGCTCCAATATCTTCTGCGCCGTCTCAATGCTCAACGTTCGGTCCAATATTCCTGTACAATATATAGCAAACAAACTAACATGCGAGGTGCTAAATATGAACAATCTAAAGTGGGCAATCATAGGCCCAGGAAATATAGCTTCCGAATTCGCTGCTGCTCTGAAAGAAATTGGTCTACATCTCCACACCACATAGCAATCACTATGAATACATCATAGAAAGCTTGCAGAATAACAAACATGTCCTCTGTGAAAAAGCAATCACGGTAAATAGCAGACAGCTTCAGGAAATCGCCGAGCTTGCCAAACGCAAAGACCTAATCGTCGCCGAAGCTATGACCATCTACCATATACCCTTGTACAAAAAGCTGCGGCAAATCATTGATGAAGGTAAGATCGGACGCAACTTTGAATCATAAACTGAAAACTATTGATCGAGCATCATCAAAAGCGTTGGCAGTCCCTTGAAACCAAGGAGGCCCAACGCTTTTTTTGTCGCGGATAATATTTTAGAAACGGATGACAATATCCTTAGGCGATATCTCATAGGTACTTTTTAGTACCTATAGCACTTTAAAGTACGTACTATACTTAAGTGACACATGCCTTCATAATTGCACTTACCGGCCGGTGATTAACAGAGTGTAGGAGTGAAAGACATGTTGCTAGATCAAAAAAGAAGCACCCTGGCACTCTTGGCTTTAGCCATTAGCGCCTTTGCGATCGGAACTACCGAGTTTATCAGTGTAGGGCTGCTGCCTTTAATCGCTGATGACCTGCATATACCGCTGACCACCGCAGGATTAACAGTTACTTTATACGCTTTAGGGGTAACTTTTGGCGCCCCGATCTTAACGTCCCTGACCACGGCGATATCGCGTAAAACATTATTGCTAATCATTATGATTGTTTTTATCCTCGGCAATAGTCTTGCCGCGGCTGCGGACGGAATTACAGTTCTGCTAATAGCTAGAGTAATATCCGCCCTATCGCATGGCCTGTTCATGTCGATCGCCTCGACCATTGCCGCCGACCTCGTACCCGAGGATCGTAAGGCCAGTGCTATTGCGATCATGTTCACAGGGCTAACCGTAGCTACTGTTACTGGCGTCCCACTGGGTACTTTTCTAGGACAACAGCTAGGCTGGCGAGCTGCATTCATCGCCATTATTGCCATCGGGCTTATAGCGCTCATCGGTAATCTGTTCTTGGTCCCTGCCACAGGGCTGCGGAAAGGAACCCGAACGTCGCTTCGTGAGCAAGTTAAACTCGTGACGAACGGACGATTGCTGCTGGCCTTCGCAATCACTGCTTTAGGG
Source organism: Paenibacillus sp. UBA6285 (assembly GCA_002438345.1). GTDB lineage: Bacteria > Bacillota > Bacilli > Paenibacillales > Paenibacillaceae > Paenibacillus_AQ. Next base: position 53,620 of record DJUJ01000160.1, on the reverse strand, counting down.
TATGGAGGCACATTTGTAGTCTTTACTTATTTATCGCCGCTTCTTCATGAAATCAGCGGTTTCAAAGAGAACACCGTTGCGGTCATCCTTCTTGTTTATGGCATAGCGATTGCCATCGGCAACGTCATTGGAGGTAAAGCAGCCAACCGTAAACCTATGAATGCCCTGTTCTACATGTTTGCTGTACAAGCTGTTGTACTGTTCGTCTTAACCTTTACTGCTCCCTATAAAGTGGCTGCACTACTCACGATCTTCTTTATGGGTCTGTTAGCCTTCATGAACGTACCCGGACTGCAAGTACATGTAGTTACACTTGCTGATCGATACGCTCCAAGTGCGAGAGACGTAGCATCTGCGCTGAATATTGCTGCTTTTAACGCTGGTATTGCCATCGGGGCCTATCTTGGCGGTATCGTGACGGATCATATGGGACTGATTCATACCACTTGGGTGGGTGCTATAATGGTTCTATCCGCGGTATTCCTAACAGCCTGGAGTCGTACGCTGGAGAAGAAAGATGAGACCCTTCTCCAGTCTGAAGCTGCTTAATAAGCTTTCCAATAACAACCCAAACAAACTTTTAAATATCTTAGGAGGTTAATTTTATTATGGCTCAACATCTACAGGATACAACTACATTGCACAACGGGGTAAACATGCCTTGGCTCGGACTCGGAGTATTTAAAGTCGAAGAAGGCGCAGAGCTGGTACAAGCGATTAAATCCGCAATTGCACATGGCTACCGCAGCATCGACACAGCAGCGATTTATGAGAATGAGACTGGCGTAGGTCAAGCGATCAAAGAAGCTTTACAGGAGAACAACCTGTCCAGAGAAGATCTCTTCGTAACTTCAAAGGTCTGGACTGCAGATATGGGCTACGAAGAAACCATTGCCGCCTATGAGACTAGCCTAGCTAAGCTTGGACTTGAATACCTTGATCTATATCTTATCCACTGGCCGGTAAAAGGAAAATATAAAGAGACTTGGAGAGCGCTTGAAACATTGTATAAAGAGGGGCGCGTAAAAGCGATCGGGCTCAGCAATTTCCAGATCCATCATCTTGAAGATGTGATGAAGGATGCGGAAATTAAGCCGATGGTTAACCAAGTTGAGCTCCATCCTTATTTGAGTCAGCAAGAGCTGCTTAGCTTCTGCAAAGAACATGGAATCCAATTGGAGGCTTGGTCTCCGTTAATGCAAGGGCAATTGTTGGGTCAGCTTGTACTGAAACAAATTGCAGCTAAATACGGCAAATCCGTAGCTCAAGTGATTGTCCGTTGGGACCTACAACGTGGGATTATTACCATTCCCAAGTCCACTAAAGAGCACCGGATCATCGAAAACGTAGCTGTGTTTGACTTCCAGTTAACGGATGAGGATATGACTCTAATTAACGCCCTGAATCAAGATCAACGGGTTGGTCCAGACCCAGACAATTTCGAATTCTAAGGAACAACGTAACAGCAAAGACCTATGACAAGAAGAAACGGCATTGCCGTCCTTTTAGGGACGGAACCCGTTTCTGTGGGAAATAGAAGGATAGTAAATGGCGTGGAACATATAAATTCTTATATTTTGACGTAAAAAGATCCCATCCCTTATCAATCACAGGGTTGGGATCTTCTTTATAATGCGGCATTACATCATTTTAATTTCAAGCAGTTCATATTTTATGATACCCATTGGTGCATTTACACTAACGATATCGCCGACTTTTTTACCCAGCAATTCCTTGCCTAACGGGCTTTCATAGGAGATCTTATTATCTAGCACATCTGCCTCAGCCGGGCCTACAATTCTATATTCGATCTTCTCGGAGTACTCGATGTCATTCAGGATTACAATACAGCCCATACTAACCTTCGACAGATCCATCTTACTCTCATCCACGATCCGGGCTTTGGTCAACATTTTCTCCAGAATCATAATACGAGTCTCCATGAACGATTGATCATCCTTGGCCGAATGGTACTCACTATTTTCCTTCAAGTCTCCATAGCTGATCGCCAATTTAAGCCGGGCTGCCAATTCCTTGCGCCCTACGCCTTTCAGTTCCTTCAGCTCTTCTTCTAATTTAGCCAACCCTTCTTTGGTCAAGAACACTTCTTCATTAGACATGTTTACAACTCCTATTTTGGATGCTTTATTGTATTTTAACCTATATTTCACAATCATGCGAAAAGAAAAATCCCTGCCACAATTGAACATTGGGCAAGGATGTCAATGCTGCATCATTATTCTGGCAAATGCTCTTTACAGAAAAGGAGCAGCGCTGCTTCCTCATCCTCTTCCATATCAAAATCAAGCAACTGACCTGTTGTGGTCTCCTGCAGATCATAACTCACGATGCTGACCTGATCTTCATCCACTTTAATAATCGCTCTAGCGGATACTCCGTTCTCTACATACAATTCATCATCTTCTGGAACGTCCAGTTGAACCACGAATTCATACCGCTTACCGGTTAGTATACCAAAAGGATCCTTTACATTCTCCACGTTGTAGCTCGTAAATGTCAACATTGCTCAATCAACCTCTTTTCCTAATACCTGCCACGTCATTGTATCACAAAAAGCTGCATGAAGGAGTCGACTCGTCCATCAAGCCATAGCTTTAGACTTCTTGATCTGTTTGCTTCGCAACTGTCCACATGCAGCATCAATATCCACACCATGCTCCAGACGGGTACTTACACTAACACCCTGCTTCTTCAAGGTATCAAAAAAGGCCCGCACGGTCTCCCGATCAGTTCTTTGATATTGGCTGTGCTCATCGACTGGATTATAAGGAATCAAGTTCACATTGACGAGTTGACGCCGATCACCGATTAGCTCGGTTAGCTCAAGCGCATGCTCCTTGCCGTCATTAACATCCTTCATCAGAATGTATTCTAACGTAATTCTCCGATTTGTTTTTTTCAAATAATAATCTATGGACTCCATTAATTTCTCGATCGGAATCGCCTTGTTAATCTTCATAATCTTCGTCCGCAGCTCATTATTAGGTGCGTGAAGAGATACTGCCAAGTTCACTTGTGTATTCGCATCGGCAAATTCAACGATCTTGTTAGCAAGTCCACTCGTCGATACAGTAATCCCTCTACCCGCGATCGCTAGTCCCTTATGGTCCTTAATAATCGATAAGAAATCGAGCAAGTTCTTGAAGTTGTCGAACGGTTCGCCAATACCCATGACTACAACGTGACTAACCTTTTGTTCAAGGTTTGCCGCATCCAGATGCTGTTGGACCTTCATAATCTGCTCCACAATCTCACCGCAGGAAAGATCACGACTCTTCGCTAACAGTCCGCTGGCGCAAAAGCTACAGCCGATATTACATCCAACCTGAGTAGTGACACATACGGACAAACCGTATTTCTGTCTCATAAGCACCGTCTCGATCAAGTTGCCATCCTTCAAACGGAACAGGAACTTAATCGTCCCATCCGCAGACTCCTGCTTCACATGTTCTTCCAACGTATGGATCACATAGTGCTGCTCCAGTAATTCTACACAATCTTTATTTACATCGAGCATTTCTGAGAATTCTGTAATCCGCTTCCGATAAAGCCAATCCCAGACCTGCGTTGCTCGAAATTTTTTATGTCCTCGTTCCAACAGCCATGCCGCCAGTTGATCAAAAGTTAATCCATAAATGGATTCCATATTCATTCGTTATCCTCTTTTCAAAACATTAAAGTTCAGTCCATCACTACTCATTGTCTCAAATTTTTTTTATTTAAACAAGGGGAGTTGTAGCGTTGCGTCGAAGTTTACACCATTAGAAGTCAGTTCTATGAAATTACATCTGAGGAGAGATCGAAGCAAATGAGCTCAACAACAATAAAAATCATCGGCTTTACCCTACTAGCTGCCGTTCTAATCCTTGGTGGTTTTTTACTGTATATTACCATTACCGATTATAAGCCAAAGGAGATAACTCCGCTAACGGTAAACCATAATCAGGAACAAATGATGAAGCAGGGAGAGCCTTTTTCGATAACCACCTTTAATATTGGTTACGCCGGGCTGGATAAGGATCAGGATTTCTTTATGGATGGTGGAACGAAGTCACGCTCAAGCAGCGAGGGACAAACGAAGACAAATCTTGAGGCCATAGCTTCCCTAATGACATCTACAGGCTCGAACCTATTCATGTTGCAAGAGGTAGATGTTGACTCCTCCCGTAGCAACCGTATAAATGAAGTCTCCTACTTATCGAATAAGTTCTCTGATTACAGCAACGTATTCGCGACGAACTACAAGGTACCTTGGGTACCGATTCCTGTACTTGATCCGATGGGCTCGGTGTACAGCGGTTTATTAACCTTATCCCAATTTGGCAGCACAAGTAATGTTAGATATGATCTCCCGGGAAAAGAAACCTGGCCTCGCCAACAGCTTGATCTCGACCGTGCCTTTATGGAGAGCAGGTTCCCCGTCGATAACGGAAAAGAACTGATTCTGATCAATCTTCATTTATCAGCTTTTGACCAAGGTGGAACGATTCGCAAGCAGCAATTAGAGTACCTATCGACTTATATTCAAAAAGAGAACGATAAAGGCAATTACCTCATTTTAGGGGGAGACTGGAACCATTCCTTACCGGGTACAACCCCTGAAGCCTTCGAGACCACCCAAACTTGGCCGGAATGGCTACAGCAGTTCCCTGAAGATTTTAAACCTGAGGGCTTTCAGTGNNAAGTACCGTCCGTCCGGACACTCGATGTAGCCTATTCAGAAGGTGTGAATTTCCGGGCTGTAATTGATGGTTTTCTTGTGTCACCAAATATCACAATAAGTGGACTACAGGGCCATGACTTATCTTTTGAACACAGCGATCATAACCCTGTAACAGCCACTCTTATTCTGAAATAAGATCCAGTCTTGGATCATTGATGCTACTTAAAAATGACGAATTTCATGTTTTTCTCTTGAAAATACTTAATGATAGCGGGCAACGCCTCTACGGTAATCTTCTTTTCGTGAAAGAGATACACTCCGCCGGACGGATCAGTATGATGAACATATTGAAGGATATCTTCTGGGCTCTTAACTTTCCAATCCTCAGAATCACGATTCCATAACAGAACCTTCATCTGCTGTTCCGTCACCTTGGCGGCTAACTTTTTATTAATCGCACCATAAGGAGGCCGAAAAACAGTTATTGGCGATTGAATGATTTGTTCCAACGCCTGATTTGCCTTCGCCAAATTATTTCGGTTCTGCTCATCCCCATTGTCGGTCATCTTGCTATGATCCCACGAATGACTTCCAATCGACATCCGATGCTCACTCGCGTACTTAACCGCTTCCACGTTATGAGCTACCTTATTCCCAACAAATAAAAAGGTGGCTGCCACCTCATGTTCTACTAGAATATCTACGATTTCTTTCGTATACTTCGACGGACCATCATCAAATGACAAAGCCACGTAACCCTTCGGCAAGCTATATTCGTATTTATTCTCGGTTAATTCAATTTCTTCATACGTCTTTATCTGTTCCTGAGGAGGCTCCGAGGGTTCTGGCGTAGGTTCATCTTGCTGGTTATTGATTAACACCGTCTGAGCATCGGGGACAAGCGGCAGAGAGAGGATTGGCTCAATTTGCTCAGAACTACTTCCACGTACGGGATCTTTCAACGCTTCTGCACTGTCCATGAGTTGTCCATCCATTCGAAGAGATAATACAAGTACCAAACAAGTGAACATGATACACTGCAGTGTAGCCTTTCCGATCCGGTTGCTCTTCTTTCTGCTTTGCCTACGTACTGGCTCTATTGAGGGAAGCATCGTTTGAACTACCCTCTCCTCTTCAGCATGGGGATAGTCCTGTTGCTTTAATTGAAGGAGTTGCGATACATAATATTCAGAGCAGGCAAAATACAGCGTTTCGCTGAAGGCTTTGTTCATTATGATCAGCGTACTGTAATAACTGTTACGAAAAGGATCCCATTTCGGATATAATGACAATCTCATTCTTTCCCCGGAAAAGGGACCCAGGGCATTTAGTTGTTCATATGTAAATTCATCAATGGTAAGCATGCATCTTTCATACCCGACATTACGAGTTAGCCCTACCTCAATCTGATAATCGGCCTGCTTATGCTCAAGCGACAGTAACTCAATCATTAGAATGGTACTCGATTCAATTGATGCCATGAATCCTATGTATCTCCGTTTCCATCATTTCGTCCCGTCAGCGTGTTGCCATTCCCAAAAGGGACGGTCATACGATTGGTAAAATCGCTGATCATACCAGAGAGGTATGCCTTTTCTTGGCGGATCGTATCGTACTTCTGTCTTAAATGAGCGTTTTCAATTTCAATCCGCCCGAGCTTCTCTTCCAGATCATTCATCTTCTTGAGCTTTTCCGCATGAGCTTCGTTATGCTTTTGGATCAGACTTACATACTTTTGATGCTCTAGATCAATCGTACTTTTTAATTCTTCAATCTCTGAAGAGAGGGTGGTCTGAAGCTCCCGATAATCCTCCAGCACTTGATCGACTTTCAAATTCTTCTCAATCAATTTATGCTCGAGCTCTCGGACGCTCTTCTCTCTTTCCTCAATAACTTTATTGAGGTTCTTCATGTCCCGGTTCAGACGTTCAACATGACTGCTGGAATGGGTCAACCGATCCTGAAGTTCATTCATATTCGTCTCCGCATGCTGTCTGGCCTGAATGATCTGCTCCACGGCGAAGATCAAATCAAGTGATTTTTTATCAAGCTGAGCTTTACCCGTAGTAACCACTCCTGCTAAAGTCTCGCCAGCGATCTGGTCCTCTACTTCCTCGCCCTGCTCTTCTGATAATTGCACCTTTTGAACCATACCCGGTTTGGACTGCTTATCCACTGAATCTTTCTTTTTAAAAAAGGGAGAAATCATTGATCTTATCACCTCAATTATAAAAAAATGTCAAAAAATGTCGAGTGCCCACGAGTCTATTATAGTTTACTTGTCTTGTCTGTAAGTGAGCCTTTATATCTAACTTTTTGAATTGGATCAAAAGACCTAATTCTCGCCAATAATAAGAAAAAAGCACCCTTGCGGGTGCTCTGGTTTCAATTGAATTTATCAGGGAATTGTTTAACAATACCCTCAGTTAGTATATCTCCAAACATAATCATATGCTCCAGCCCTTTATCAAAAGCGACGATTTCAGCATCCCAATCCTTTTTAACCCTTGCTGTCACATCATCCGTAATTAGCTCCAAATGTTCATGAAGCATCTCTTTCAATTGTTCATACGAATATTTGGGATTCTGTGCACTAAGGAACTTAGCAATGTCGTCAGCGTTGGCATACCACTCTTTATTGTATTTTTCCAAATCCGCTTGATTGTTAGAAAGTACAGCCGCAACGACTTTTCCGGCAATAACAATATGCTCCCGCAATAATTGAGCTAGCTTATCTCCAACTGCCTCACCGTAATACGGTTTAAAAACACTCCCTATGTCTTGCTGATTCTGTAGCAACCTTGCCAGTACTTTCTCTTTGTCCTCGGAATTGGCAAAGGCGCTAACTATGTAGTTTTTCGTCCATATCACATGGTCGCTCCATAGTTTCCTGAGGTTATCTTTAAGCTCTATCACGGAGGGAGTTAAGCATTGCTTGTGTGAACTCTTTTTCTCTTTGGATGCAGCATCAGCAGTTACGGGCATTACACTAACAACAAGAAACATAAACAACAAAGTTAGCTTCGCAATCAAAAACTTAGGCTTCATTATGACCTANNAATCTATTAAACATCTTGTATAGTGTGTACCGATGCTTTTATTTCATTCATGACCTCTTTTAAAAACACAAAAAAAGCACCGTCATTGGACGGCGCCTCTTCTGTAAGTTTATCTAAACATCACTTTGTCTACATTGTATTTAGATTTTAATTCATTGATGATATACGTTTCATAAATCTCTCTGTGAACAGGGCTTTCGATTAAGCAAACATCAATTCTGGTGACCTCGTCCCGATGTTCTCTGATATCAGATACGGTGTCTTCAAAATGTTTCTTGATTCTTGGTCTTAGCTTTCTCGCTTTACCTACGAACAACAACTCATCTTGGTCATTGTAGAACATAAAAATACCGCCGTAATCTCTTGGGATCAGGTGAAAATCAGTGAATCCATAAATATTGCTTAACTGCGGGTTAACTTGTTTAGTAATACTAACATCCACATTGGGAATGGTTATGTTGATCATTTTAGCTCACGTCCTCTTTCTATATAGGAGTAAATAGTATCATAAGTTAGCCTTTTATTCTATCTTTCGCAATGAACCCTGCTCTTTATTCTGCCTTGGCCTGACGGCTCATTAGAGAATGAATCGTCTCTGTTATCCCTTGCTCAAAAGGAGTAGTGGGAATTGGCCCCACATAACGCTCATATTTCCGATGAATATTGCAGGTTTAACAATTCAGTGATAATTACAGTCCCCGTCCCCCCGGTTGCACCAAGCACAAGCGCTTTTGTTAACATAAAGCATTCTTCCTATTATTGTTATTGATCAATCACTAACTAATGTCCATAAAATTAAGAGCCGAAGCTCCTAGTTGTTACAACGTCTCTTTATTTCTACTATTCTTTCCGATGTTTCGGTTTCAACTCTGGCATTCCAAGTGCCATGGAAATATTACAAAGCATACCATTGGCCATAAAGGTACTTACCTCTACTTCAGGCTGCTCGATCCCAGCGGCGAGAAACTTCTCATGTACAAGATTGGTGATCTCACACATTCCCTTTTGCATCGCTTCACGAATGACTTCATCGCGAATACCTAACCCCTGAACTTGTAGAATAATCTCATTTGGATGCGTTTCCATCAACAACTCATATACCTTAATTGATTCCTTTAGCATCTGATCTGCTGACGCCTCAACTCCCTTAAAAGAACGAACAATCCGTTCAAAAGCACGCTCCAAGGAGGCGACAAACAATTCTTCTTTGTTCTTAAACACTTTAAACACATAAGGCTGAGAAATACCTACCTTTTCTGCAACCTGTGCTGTTGTAGCTCGGTAGTAGCCATTCTCGGCGAACACAACAACCGCTGCCTCCAAGATCTGCTCTCGGCGGTTTACCGAGACCGATTCGTCTGATTTCTTGCGACCGGAACTAGATTCTGTTATCATGATAATCTCCTTACGTAACCAAATTCATTAGGTTATTGATCAATCACTTTCTTTGAAAAGAGTATATGCTCATCTTCTAAAATAATGCAACTCAAAACAAATAATAATATTCTAGCAACATCCATTCGCGTGGAAAACACAATAAAAGTTAATTAATAATGCCAACTGGAAATATTACTAAAAAATATGACATTATTCAGAACCTTCTCGCCAAAGGGTTGTGATTTTCCTCATGAGGGTATTATAAATATTAAGGTAGTGTTAGTTTCATGATTGGCGCAATTAGCATCTAGGAGGATTTGATTCATGTCAGCAACAGATAGGCAAAAAATTGTAGATAGTGTTCCACAAACAGGATTTTTCGGACATCCCAAAGGACTATTCACACTCTTCTTCACAGAATTTTGGGAGCGGTTTTCCTATTATGGCATGAGAGCGATCCTAGTTTACTACATGTATTATGAAGTAAGCAAAGGGGGTCTCGGATTACCAGAAGATATGGCCCTTTCGATTATGTCTATCTACGGATCACTCGTATATATGTCTGGAATTATAGGTGGATGGCTTGCGGATCGGATTTTCGGGACTTCGAAGGCTGTCTTTTACGGTGGCGTTTTAATTATGTTCGGGCATATTTTACTGGCGATACCGGGAAATGCCACGCTATTCTTTGCTTCGATGATTATGATCGTGCTTGGAACCGGACTTCTTAAGCCCAATGTATCAAGTATTGTAGGCGAAATCTATAGCGAACAAGATAACCGCCGCGACGCTGCTTTCAGCATTTTTTATATGGGTATTAACCTCGGCGGATTCCTCTCTCCACTGATTGTAGGCGCTGTAGGTATGAATGATTTCCATCTTGGCTTCTCGATTGCCGCAATCGGAATGTTTATTGGATTAGTTGTTTACGTAGTGACTCGCACCAAAAACCTGGGTCTGGCAGGTACGATTGTACGCAATCCGATTCCAGCCGAACAGAAGAAGAAATTATTTACTAGGATTGGCATTGGACTAGTTGTGCTTGCGGTATTAATTACGGTCGGCATTCTTACTGGAGTGCTCACCTTTGAAACATTCATTAAGATAGTCGGAGTGTTAGGGCTACTTATTCCTACGATGTACTTTATTGTGATGTACCGTAGCCCCCAAACAACAGCTGTCGAGCGATCCCGAATTCTCGCGTACATCCCTTTATTTATCGCGTCGATTATGTTCTGGGCGATTCAGGAACAAACTTCAACGGTTTTAGCTAGCTTTGCTGATAAGCGCACCCAATTGGATTTTGCAGGCTTACACATTTCTCCTGCTTGGTTCCAGTCGCTTAACCCGCTGTTTATTATCGCCCTTGCACCTATATTTGCTTGGATTTGGTTAAAGCTCGGTAACCGTCAACCAACGATTCCTCAAAAATTCTCGCTTGGTTTATTATTTGCCGGTCTGTCCTTCCTAGTAATCCTGGTGCCGGCTTACTTCGGTGGTGCCAATTCACTTGTGAACCCATTATGGCTGGTTCTTAGCTATTTTATCGTCGTGATTGGGGAACTATGCTTGTCACCTGTTGGCCTCTCGGCAACGACCAAACTGGCGCCAGCCGCTTTTACTGCTCAGATGATGAGCATGTGGTTCTTGTCCAATGCTGCTGCGCAAGCTATTAATGCTCAGATTGTGAAGTTCTATACCCCAGATACCGAAATGCTGTACTTCGGAGTCATCGGTGGAGTTGCCATTGTGCTCGCGGTAATTCTCTTCCTTTTCTCTTCTAAGATTCAGAATTTCATGAAGGGTATACGTTAAACATATAAGGCTGCTGAGATTCTCTCAGCAGCCCTTTTTTGAGTTTATATTCTAAGCTAGGCCTACACCAGAAACATTGCGACAATCGTTGTGACTATCAGCCCAATCAATACCGGTTTAACATTACGTCTAGCGAGCTCAAACGGGCTTACGCCGCAGATGGCTGCTGCTGGAATCAATGCCCACGGGATCAACGTGCCCCCGCCAACCCAAATGGCTGATACCTGACCGAGCGCAGTTAAAGTAGCTGCATCGGAATGTGTGGCAACAGCGAACAATTTTCCGATGGACCCCGCAAGTGAGATTCCCGAGAACCCTGAACCATCAAGGCCCGTAATAGCTCCTGTTATGGTTGCAGTCACAGCACCTACAGCACCATTCAGAGGCACATTATGAGCTAGGGCAACCCCCAGATCATTTACTATACCCTGCGATGCAGCAGGTAAGACTTTGCCAAACAATTCAGCAAAGGCCGAATCACCTAGATAGAAGAATGCAGCAATCGGAATCACTGGACCGAATACTTTAAAGCCAAATGTAAGTCCATCGATCAAATATGAGGTGACTTGCTCCAGTCCTTTATTACGATGTGCGAGCAATGTTACTACAACCAAGATAAATACAGCAGTCCCACCAACTAAGGCAGTTGCGTCTCCACCCTGTAAATCCAGCAAAAACATGCCTGCCACATCAGCTAGAAACAGGAGTGGGATAGCGATCGCCAGCCATTTCTTCAGTGTGGGAGGAATCACCGCTTGACCTTCTACCGCATCACTCTCTGCAGCTAGCGCACTCGCGGCATTTTTCCCGGAAATAAGTCCGTCTCGCCAAGTACCGTTTTTCTGATCTCGTCGCATCATCCAATAAGCTGTTACTGTAGTGACTACGCCCATCACTATAACAAGCGGAATACTCGCTTCCATGACACTGCTTACCGGAAGTCCTGCCGCATCTGCCGTTAATTTGGGTGCACCTTGAATAATATAATCACCTGAGAGCGCAATTCCGTGACCGAACAGGTTCATTGCCATCGCCGCTCCAAGAGCTGGCAATCCTACGCGAATAGCAACAGGTAACAGCACAACCCCGATCAAAGCCACTGCGGGCGAAGGCCAGAAGAACCATGATGTCACCATCATAATGAAGCCAATACCCCAAAAGGCTATAAATGGTGTACGTAAAAAACGGGTAAGCGGGGCAACCATCGTCTCATTTATTCCGGTACGGGTTAATACTCGGCTCATGGCTACAATGATCGAAATAATCATAATCGTACCCATTAGCTCCTTGGTTGCATATACAAAAGAGTTGAATACGCCTGTGACCGAACCACTAATCGTTTCTGTCGCGAGCCAGCCTAGTACAAAGATGCCTGCAATACAGATCATCGTTGTATCCCGCCGCTTAATCAGAAGTGCCATAATGAACACGATGAATGCCAGATATACATAATGGAGCGCTGTTAATTGGATGCCCATCTCTGAACCACACCCTTCTCCTGCTTACAAGTGCTATATGTTATGCAGGGGTGTAGGCTAATGTTCGGTAGAAATGGGCGCTAAAATATTTATGATTTATATAGAAAGAGACGCTTTTGCTAATGTATCCATCACCTCGTCGCTTATAAATGGTGCGATAGACACGAGGGCTTTTAACCCTTCTTGTTCAAAAGCTCTTCTAGCACACTCATCTAGTACTTCGTCACTTATAAACGGAGCGATAGACAACAACGCGTTAATTCCTTCTCGTTCAAAGGTGCTTCTTGCACAATCGTCCAGCATCTCATCGCTTATAAACGGAGCAATAGACAACAACGCGTTAATTCCTTCTCGCTCAAAGGCGATTTTTGCGCACTCATCTAGTACTTCTTCACTGATAAATGGAGCGATGGATAGCAGATCTTGTATCGATACTGGATGCTTCACATGTTCGAATACCCCGTCCACATGTTCTGTAAGAAGAATGGGCGCAACTTCGGAAATTTCGGCTACTGAGAGTTCATTTTGATTTAAAAATTGTTCTGTGGTATTTTCGAGTACATTTACTACTATCTGTGTCGATTTGCTCTTTTCAAGGATTGCATCAATGCTCACATTAAAGATTTCGGCCAGCTGGGGAAGCTTAGAAACATCCGGCATTGACTCTCCTCGTTCCCAATTACTAACCGCCTGATAACTAATGCCTAGTTGATCGGCAAGCCCCATCTGAGTCATCCCTGTCTGCTTTCTTAAATCAGCGATATTCTTGCCTACCTTTAACATATCGAACATTGAAATCTCCTCCTCATTTATGATGATTTCAGTGTATCTATTACTATTAATTTTGTATATCAAGCGCTGCTTGAGTGCTTAACGAGATGCATAGTACGCAAAAAAAAGCCGCCCCACGCGTAGATAGAATCTACACATGAGATAGCTTTCTTAGTGTTGCCTATTTAGAAATTTATTATTTAGCTACAACTCCGCCATCAACTGGCAGCTCAACACCTGTAATGTAAGAAGATTCATCGGAAGCCAAGAACAATACAGCTTCAGCTACTTCAGAAGCACGTCCAGCACGTGGCAATGCGGTCTGAGACATAAAGAAGCTATGCATTTTTTCGTTATTTACAAATTCAGCACTCATTGGGGTTTCGATAAATCCTGGGTGAACAGAGTTCACACGAATGTTATCTTTACCAAAGTCTACAGCTGCTGCTTTACTTAGCATACGAACTGCACCTTTAGAAGCTGTATAAGCACCAGCACCGCTGCTGCCAGTCAAACCTGCGATGGAGGAAATATTGACGATGGAACCACCTTTATTGTTCTTCATTTGAGGAACAACATGCTTCATGCCAAGGAATACGCTGCTCACGTTGATGTTCATTACTTTGTTCCATTGATCTACAGTGGATTCGAGCAATTGAACTGGGAACGAGATACCTGCATTATTTACCAGGATGTCGATTTTTCCGAATTTGCTAATCACATCTTCAACCCGAATGCTAGAGCCTATGCTGGATTATTTTATGTACGTGGCTGACTTGCCATTAACCTGTCTTGAAAAGATCGAGATGTTATTCGATTTCTTTATTCAGGATCAAAATCATCTAAGTATTATCTTTATGGTGAATTTTGAAAGCTACGCCGCTCACTTGAATGAGCCTGTAGAGGATGTTCTGGATTTCAATGCATTAAACCGCAAGATTTGGCATGAGTACTCCAGGATCATCCAAAACGGGGTAGAAGACGGTTCTATTCGTGCCGGTCTTCCCGTGAAAGAGACCCTAATTACGCTCATGAACAGCTTTGCTCTCTTTTCCAGAAAACTAACGATGAAGAAGAACATCCTCCTGCTAGAATCGGATTTAGACTCCGACAAGCAGCTTGTCCTTCTTAAACAGATCTTTCTGGATCATTTAAAAGCCTAAAAAGCGCCAGTTTCCTTATGAGGGGAACTTGGCGCTTTTTTGATCTCACATTCGATTGTTAATGAAAAGGACAGGTGGCCGCAGGTGATCGTTGATAAAGGAAACGAGGGCTAAAATCATATTCTTTCAAAGTACCATCATGCCAGATAGGTGTAGACGACGGTGACATAGGGGGTATCAGCCATGACCAGCGCCCCGAAACTTGGCGTTCATGTCCCTGTTCTTGCTCCTGGAATCGAACAAATTGATCGGCTGCCGTATGATGATCTACAATGCNNACGGTTCAGCTCAAGAAGTGCCCGATCTTTCCATAGGGTTGTGTTGCTGGAACGATCGAGACCCATTAAATCAGCTATGGCAGGCAGGGTGTTGTAGCGTCCGGTATCCCCTAAATTGCGCGAGCCGATTTCAGTCTCCATATACCAACCGTTAAAAGGAGCAGCCGTGTACATTATCCCGCCGATTTCCAACTGCATGTCCGAAATGATCGGCACCGAATACCAACGGAGCTGAAGCTCTGCAAAACGTTCAATTTCGGGATGAGTCAACGGTACCTCCTGAATGAGTTGATCGGGAATAGGGAACACGTGTGGATGCCCGTTGCCAATACTGATCACTAGCGGCAACACATCATAGTCACCACCTGTCCCTTGCCAGCCTAATTGCTGGCACAAGCTTGTGAATTCATCCGATGCCGGATCGCCAGCGCGTTCGTGTTCTTCATCGCCAGGGTACCCAGCGTAGCGAATCAATTGATGATTCCAAATCCGAATCCGCTGAGCCGGATCTTCCCCGCTGCGGAAGACCGTGATGAGTGGACGAATACGACCTCCATTGTTCGCCTTTTCCAGATGTCGTAGCAGAGCCTCTGCTACTTGCTCCTCGGTCTCAGCCTGACGTTCATCAATCAGATCTATAGAATGCCAGAAGAGGCGGCCAATGCAGCGGCTATTATGACGCCAAGCCATTCTTGCCCCATGCATCAATTCCTCCGTTGTATGTGTGTAACTGCCTGATTGATTGATTTCTTCTTGTACGGCTAGGATGCGATGATCCGTGTCGGCTTCGGACTTATCTAGTTCAGCGTAACATTGTCGAATAAAGGCCTCCGCCTGCCGGGTTAATTCTTCGATGTGTTTACCATTCATATCGTTTATCCCCTATCCAAGCTCTTGCTAGAACTTTCAATCCAGTATACCATCCACACTCCAATGCTACATCCTTTAGGGAATAGCAAACGAGAACAACCCGTGAAACTTAGCGCTTCACGGGTTGTAGCAGGAACATTTAGCGTTCTGAACGTTTCCCTTGCTGATTCAATGAGGCAAGTCTACTCTTGTCCTCAGCCAGCAGTTCTTCAGCCAATTCCACACCTTGGGGGCCTAGCGAAGCCTTAGCTTGCAGAATCGCCTGTTCGGTATGCGCCAGACGGTTCTCAGCCTGTGCCAAAGTCTGTTCTGTTGGATGACTAAGTGCCTGTGAGACAGAGAAATGAAGCTTACCCAAAGAATTTTTGGCTTGAGTTACATTGTCATTCGCTTGCAGACTGGAATCGGACTGTTTCATAAATGAAATTCGCTCCCTTCTGAAATGCGCCTGTTCCCTTCTAGCATGGTTTAGGTTAAGTAACTTTATGCATTACATCCTACTGAATGATGGATTGCATAAAAGTAGTCATTTCTTTGTTGGCTTTATTCAAGCGTTCAATCACCCCGCTGAATTCGGTGACCAGTTCTGCTTGTGCGTGTGAAGAAGCGGAGATCGCTTCAATTTCTAGCTCCATCTGTTTAATGGACTTTTGAACATCGCTCAGCGATTTTTCAATATGATGGGTCGCTTCTTTGGTGTTGACGGAGAGTTTGCGCACTTCTTTAGCCACAACGCCAAAACCCGCCCCCTGCTCACCTACACGCGCAGCTTCGATGGCCGCATTTAGTCCAAGCAGGTTTGTCTGCTCAGAAATCTCACGAATGAAGCCCGTAACCTTATTCACTTCTTGAGACTCTGCTACCGCTCTACGTGTATTATCTAATATTTGCTGAGAGGTGGCTGATAATTCTTCAGATTGTGCAGCCACACTCTGAACCATGTCCATTAAGTTACTGCTTATCCCATTAATCTCGTNNAGCTTATTTTCATTCTCGGGTGTATAGGCAATTGCAAATACCCCTATCACTTCGTTGTCTGTTCCATATATAGGCACACATGTTGAAATCACAGGAAATCCATAAATTTCTGCTGGAATCCGGTTAAAACTAACCTCACCTTTTAATCCATTTGAAAGCGTGGGGTCTTCAGGTGGAATAGGACTTCCTTTGACCAGTCCAAAATCAATGTCATCACTTGGAGAACAATACTGGAAGATTTCCCTGTCCGTTATACCGATCATAATATCTTGTGAGTGAATCTTTTTGAAGTAAGGCGCTGCGAGGACTAAGGCATCGATAATACTCATCTGTTCATCTCCCATTAAGTAAATGTATATGTAGGTTTATCGACACAAAGGGTTACATAATGAATATTGTCATATTAAAGTAACAATCCTACCGTAAGATTGGTTCATGAATACTAAACCTATTAGCAGACGCCAATTTCTGAAGAAAAGTGCTCAAGTGACGCTGGGGCTGCTTGGAGCAGCTAGTGCTTCCGGCACCTATTCACACTGGGTTGAGCCCTACTGGCTTGAAATTAAATATATAGATATAACGCTGCCTCTACTCCCTCCGACATTCGATAGATTTCGTATCGTTCATTTCAGTGATTTACATTTAGGAGTGTATTCGAGGTCTGAAGCCTTGACGGAGTTAGTGCAGCAAATTCAACATGTTAATCCAGATCTGATTTGCTTCACCGGGGATCTATTAGATCATTCTGTCGATTATATTTCTGAGGCTATAGCCTTGTGTTCACAGTTGCGGGCACCCTTTGGACAATATGTTGTGTTAGGTAACCATGATGCTTTTGGCACTCGAAAGGCTGTAACGAAAGGGTTAGCACAATCTGGCTTTCAGGTACTTCATAATGAGCATGTTGTCTTAAAAAAAGAGGCGGAGGAGCTTTATCTAGCTGGAGTAGATGATCCATGGGTCGGCAAAGCAGATATTAATCAGGCGCTGCTTCATATCCCTGAAGAGGCATGTACCATACTTCTTGCACACGAGCCTGATTTTGCCGATGAATATCGTGAGCTTCCCATAGATCTGCAATTGTCTGGCCATAGTCATGGAGGGCAAGTTCGACTGCCACTTGTAGGCGCTTTGTATACCCCACCTCACGGCAGTAAATATTCAAGCGGATTATATCAGCTCCCGAATAGCCGACTCCAAGTCTATACCACACGTGGGATTGGAGTGACTCGTATGCCTATACGTTTTAATTGTCGTCCCGAGCTTACCGTAATTACTTTAAAGTCCTATTGATTGTGTCATAAAATTAAAAAATGGTTAAAAAGTATATACCTTTTACACGTCTTTGCAACAACACTGTAACCGCGTTTGTAATCAAATCTATTTGGGGCCAAGGTATAATCGTAAGAGTGATAGAGGACAACAACATCACATCAAACTACATATGAGCCCATTATTGGGGAGGAGAAAATAAATCATGAACAAAACTATGAAATGGACATCTGCCATACTAGCTACTGGAGTATTACTTGGAGGTTCGGGACTCATCGGAGGAAATTCTGTTCAAGCCGCAACTACCGGAGCGAAAACGGTCAAACAAGCCGTACAACAACCCTCTGTGGTGCTTAAATATAAGGGTCAAACCTTAACGCAGCATGCGAAAATAGTTGACGGGAACACCATGATTCCTTTAACCGTATTGCGAGACGCCTTCGGTCTTCCCATTAATTATAATTCAACCACAAAGACTTACAGTGTGGGCAGCGACTCGATGAAACTGAACATGGAGGTCTCTGACTATGGTGTCGGCACAGATTTGAACGGATATTACATTTATAGTATGACCGGAAATCATGAATCGAAGATGATTAACAACCGCTTGTATGTTCCGTTTAAACTGTTATCTGATTATTTAGGAGTGCAAGGCGTATATAATCCTACACAGAAATCGCTTGATCTAAGTAAAAGAGTGATGAATGACATCAAAATCACCTCTGAAGCCTTAGACAAGAGCAACAAAAATGCTAGTATTAAAGTACAGTATCCAAAAATCAGCGGTCTAGCGGAGGAAGTGCAAACTAAGATTAATGCTACCTTCAAGAAACAGGCTGAACAATTCGTCTCAAATAGCGAAGAGCAGGCTAGCCGTAGAGATGGCACTGTAGGGAATAAATATGACTTCTCTCAAACTTATGTTGTCTCCTTTAACCGCGAAGGCGTGCTTAGTATTGTAACTGATCAATACGAGTATACCGGTGGAGCACACGGCGGCACCATGCGCGAGGGACATACCTTCTCGCTGAAGGATGGTAAGCAAATAGAATTGAAAGACCTGCTAAAGGCAGAACCAAACTACAAACAAAAACTAGATAAAATGTTGAAGGAAAGCACCAAGGAGCTAGCTTTTCCGGATGCACCTGGTGGACCAACAGAAAAACCAAACTTCTTCGTTTCCGAGAGCGGTATTGTAATCTTCTACCAACAATATGAAATTGCTCCTTATGCAGCTGGAATTCCTACCTACACCTTTAATTTTAGTTCCATACTGCCTAAGGGCACTGATCCATTTACTTCCTTCAAATAAGCTTCAACTGTTCAAAAGAGCGTCTCGGTCATTAGGACTGGGACGCTCTTTTCGATCCATATATTATTCTTCTAAACTACCAGCTGGTCCGAAGAATTCAAAATGAATTCTCTCATCAGGTACCTTCCATTCCTTTAAAGCCTTATAGATCGCCTTCATAAAAGGGGTAGGTCCACAGAAATAGAATTCAGAGTTTACGTCTGCCACCTCTTGCAGCCAAGATAAATCAATATAACCGGATTTATTGAACATGTCTCCTTCAACTGGAGATTCATAACATACATAGGAGCGTAAAGCAGGATGAGATTGGTCTAACTCCGCCAACCTATCTTTCATAGCATGCAAGCTTCCATTGATGGCTGCATGAATATACGTTACCTCGCGTTCTGGCTGTGCAGTAATTAGCGTCTCCAGCATACTTACCATTGGAGTTAACCCCACACCCCCACTGATTAGAACCACCGGAATATCACTACCCTGATCCAGTACGAAATCGCCCGCTGGAGAGCCTACTTCTAATATAGATCCCACTTGAATGACATCATGCAGATAAGTGGATACGACGCCTGCCGGTTTATCTATCCCTTCAGCTTCCCGTTTAACTGTGATGCGGTAATAAGGCTTTCCCGGCGCACTGGACAAGCTGTAATGGCGAATA
>DJUJ01000160.1:33646-33818 GCA_002438345.1 Paenibacillus sp. UBA6285 | reverse complement strand
TCACAACAAAATTTCTAAATCCACTCCAACCCCCCGGAGCCTCGGCAGCTTCATGATATTTCTCTGCTTCGACACCAATAAAAGCATCTGCGATCACACCATAAGCCTTGGCCCATGCACCTATAATTTCCGGCGTTGCCGCATCGCCGAGCACTTGCCCAATCGCAGCTAA
>DJUJ01000160.1:1088-33601 GCA_002438345.1 Paenibacillus sp. UBA6285 | reverse complement strand
CCCACGATAGGATAATGCTCAGGCAATACACCCAGTGCACGATGCTTCTCTGCAATCTGTTTTACCACAGGCAAGATATTTCCTAGCTGATCAATATTTATGGCCGCTGCAATGACTGCGTTAGCAAGCGCCGTCTGCTGTTTACCTTGCCGCTGGTTGGCATGATTAAATATATTTAATAGCTCTGGATGGTTTTCAAATAACATGCCATAGAAGACAGTAGTAATGGTTGTTCCATGAACCTGTAATACAGGAACCGTTGATTTTATAATATCAATCGTCTGCTGATCTAACATATAAATAACCTCTCTTCTACAGTGAAATAATTACCTTATAAAAAGCATATAGAAGCTGCGAATGAGCGAGTGTTCGCTGAATCACTTGAGAATTTGATAAAATGTGAACAAACAGAAAACGCAATGATATCCATCACAATCGAATGTCTATTTCAAAAAAAAGCTGTCCAAGCAGCTCTATAGCTACCGGACAGCACTTTAGCTCTTATTTTGACAGCTCCACAAAACCTTCTCCGAATACATCTCTTACATCGTGGATGGTGATAAAAGCCTCTTTATCAATCGATCTTACGATTTTCTTGAGCATGGTTACTTCCTGTTTGCTAATGACAATATAGAGTAGCTCTTTGGGTGCCTTACTATAATACCCTCGGCCATAAATTACTGTGACGCCTCTATCCATAATTCCATTGACTTGTTCAGCAATTTTGTCCTGCTCCTTGGATACAATCGTAACTGCCTTCTTTGAATTGACTCCCTCAATAATGAAGTCCATCACCTTAGTCGCTATATAGAGCATCACAATCGTAAGCATCAGACTTTGAACACCAATAATGAAATAAGAAGCGAACACCACAACTAAATCGACGAGCAGTAGAGCATAGCTGACATTCCAGTCCAAAAATTTATGCAGGATTCTAGCGATAATGGTTGACCCTGCGGTCGTCCCACCCACTCTTATGATCAGTCCAATACCCACACCTGACAAGATACCTCCAAATATCGCATTGATGATCAACTCATCGCTGGCAATATGCCAGTTCTTCGTAAGAATCAGAAAGATCGAATTGAACAACACCGCAATAATCGTGTATACCGTCGTCGTTTTGTCCAGAAATTTGTAACCCACAATCAATAATAAAGAATTAAGAATCAAACTAACAATAGCGGGAGACCACTGATACAGATAGTAAGTAATCATAGTCAGTCCCGTTACCCCGCCTTCACCGAACTCGTTCGGAATAACAAACAAATTAACGGCCAAGGAGAACAGCAATGCCCCTACAATGATGGAAACAATATCCGATATACGCTTTTTCATACAATGCCCCTTCTACCCTATATCTATATCTACATCCACAAATACTAACACCGCTTTGATATAGTTGTAAACAAACCAGTAGAAACCAACAGTCTATATATGCAGTAACCGACTATCCCACCGCAAGTGTTTAATATAAGATCATCCACATCAAAGGTACCGATATACAATACTAATTGAGTGAATTCAAAACAGAAGCTCAGCGCTAGCGAGAGGATGAAGACTCTTTGAAATAACCTAACTTTTTGAGAAAACAGCATAGGTACTAAGATACCAAACGGAATAAATGCCAGAAGATTGCCCACCAAATTAAGCGATGAAAAAGGATCTGAAAGTGACAGTCTCTCCATCTCTTGCGAGATCTCCTTAAAGGGTATATAGTTACCCGGTCGATTAAAAATCCTGTCAGGATGCTCGAACATACGCCCCGCTTGTTCCCACAGCGATTGCAGATTGATCGGTGCGCCTTTAAATAAAATGATGCGGATCAAGAAATACATATAGACGATGAATAAGGCTGCCAGCAAAAATTCCATAGTAGACTTACTTTTAGGCTCTGTACTCATCGAAATGTAGTCACAATTACGCCATCCATATTATCCCCAGACGTCTTATATTGCCCTTCCTTCGGAATCTTAATACTTGTATATCCGGATACCGGATAATAGCTTACTGTATATGTTTTATCGTCTACAATCGTTGAAATTTCTTTGCTCTCCTTCAAGAGATCCAAATATTGTTCCAGCACAATCTCCTTCTCATGGATAATCGCACTGTGAGGCAGCCCGACATAACGGAAATGCCAAGGTTCATATTTTATCCCCGTAATCTCGGTTTTGTCTTTCGGATAACGTAGAATAAAGCCATATTTCCAAGCGTTTTTTTGCAGCCACTTTCCTTCAGGCGCTTTGCTCATTTCAGATTGAGACGATCCTATGTCCAGAGATAACCCTAAATTATGTTCGCTATATTGCGCTGGTAAAGCATAGTCCGAGCCTTTTTCCTGATATAATNNTGCTCATCAAAGTCCCTGTACCCACTGCTGATTAAAAAATGATTCACGCCATCCTTCTCAGCAGCTTTGATCATCTTATTGAATTTATGCGCTATACTTTCAGACAGACGAATGGTATCCAGTAGTCCATAGCCCTGAACCAGATCTCTCTGATCATTTAAAGTTACAATATCAGTCTTCACACTGTCCTCATGTACCGGATATTTTCTGTTAACCAGCAACAAATCCCCTTGATATACCTGATCTTGCGTAACCACCTTTAAACTATCGCTATTTCTAACCGATCCTTTCCGGATCTTATCATTATTATCTAGATTACCCGTATCCGGTAAATAACGAGCTGCTGCATAACCAAGCAACAACATAACGATCACCAAAAAGCCCCACTTCTTCATCAGCAATGTCCTCCCATTTCCTTGATAGGAATAGAATAACGAAGACACTTTAAAGAAAAAGCGGGGCAATTATAAAGTTTTTCTTAAACTCTAAGTTTCACTGGTTTTAACCATTAAAAGTATACCCTACGCCCCAGATCGTCTTAATGAATTTATTTTTATTCATATCTTCGCCAAGCTTTTTGCGCAAGGTGCGGATATGTACCATGACCGTGTTGCCACTCTCATAATAAGCCTCTCCCCATACCTGTTGGAAAATACTCTCTGCGCTAAATACCTGCTTAGGATGACTGGCCAATAAATGCAGAATATCAAACTCTTTCGGAGTTAAGTCTATAACCTCCCCATAAAGATTTACGGTGTGCTCATCTGGCGAAATCGTCAATCCACCCACTTCAAGAATCGATTTAAGAACGGCTACGGGCTGACTGAATTGTATAGAACGTCGAAGTTGAGAATTAACACGGGCGACTAATTCCATTGGATTGAACGGTTTGGTCATATAATCATCTGCGCCCATGACAAGTCCCGTGATCTTATCGAGATCAGAAGTCTTCGCACTTAAAAAGATAATCGGCAGATGATGCTGCTCCCGAATGTGGCGGGTTACCTCATAACCATCCAGCCCTGGCATCATAATATCCAGAATCGCCAAATCTACCGTTTGGGACTCAATAGCTTGTACCGCTGCCCGCCCATCGGATACTTTAATGATATGATACCCCTCTTTTTGCAAATGCAAGGCCACCAAATCCGCAATCTCTGCCTCATCATCCGCAATTAAAATCGTGATGCGCTTCATCTATATTTCACCCCTGTAGGTTTGTGTTATGTAATCTTCATCCATTATACCCTAAACTTAAAAACCACTCCTAGGAAGAAGTGGTTTCGATGAAATCTATGATTAATAAATAGTACTGGTATAAAATTATTTATTTTTATTATAGCTCTCTAGTAGGGCCTCTAATGAAATGCCATTAACTGTGAAGCCTGAAAGATTGCATTCCCTTATATCTACATTCGAAAGATCACACGCTACAAAGGATGTGCCATTCAGCTGGCATCGTTCAAACATATTGCCTTTGCCATACAAGTGAATATCATGGAAATAAGCTTCTCCTAATTCACTATTGCTGACCTCGATTTCCCACAGTCCCACTTCATTAAACTTAACAAGATGCATATTAATATCGTTAAAAGTAGTACTGCTCATATTAATATTGTCAAACTTGGTACCCGCCATATTTACATTGATGAAGTTCGTCTTATGCATATCAATATCATCAAATTCACTTTGGCCCATGGCCACACGACGAAAGTTTGTTTCAGGCATTCTTTCATCCTGAAAGACTCTTTTCTTGAATTCGTCTTGCAATTTGTTTTCACTTAGATTGTTATTCACTGTACTCAACATCTCCCTTTTTAAGATCGTTCTTGATCTGCGGAGTCTACTCTCAACAGCTTCAATAGATAAATCAAGGAAATCAGCGATTTCCCTAACCTTGTAGTTGTCGATATAGAATAGAATGGTGACTATACGGTTAGCTTCTGATAAGGTGTTTAATGCATTCCCGTGTGGTAACTGCATATAACCAACTGGCGAGTTTCTCAGGCTCCTTTAAGTTGGGTAATTTACGATAGGTTTTAACAAAAACCTCTTGTGCAATGTCTTGTGCGATGTGGAAATCACCCAATTTACCATAGGCTACCCCGTATACTGCATTGGAATATTTGCTGATAAGTACACTGAATGCATCCATATCACCATTACACACCTTATTTACCAGTTCTGCATCCGTACAAATCACTCTTCTCCTCCTTCAAATCGAACTCATAACATAGACGGAAAAGGAGTTCAAAAACCGTCTTTATGCCTGCAAAAATCTTTTTAATGAAGAGAGGTCGATTAGGTTTCTGTACTACTGGCTTGCCGATACAGCTCACGACTCTTATAACCAGCCCGTAGAATCATCTTCATTTCCTCTTTACGCTTAGCTCTTGTTGCCTCTTGTTTGGCACTATAGACATATCGAGCCCAATCTTTGCGATATCCAGGGGTAAGCGATTGATAGATCATAAGCAGCTCTGGTGTATCCTTCAGATCTTGTTCCACATTTGGAATGAAGGAGATATAATCATCCACGCACTGACTGGGTGTAGTGGAAAGCTGACCTTTACCCTTAGCGTCCTCTTTTAGTCCCACAACTGTAAAGACATCATCCAACCCTACCATGCGTGCAAATTTAATATTGCTTGCCCCGATGTATCCATTCTCATCACTACCCAGACCTTCTAATAAGTCATCACGATGAATAAAGGTCGGATACACTTTGTTCCCCTTTTTAGGGTATGCCACAAAGAGATAGCCATTCTTATGGAGATGCTGATGCTCAATCACACGGTTCATTAATTCCTGTAAGGACCCCATATCTAGTACAAAAGCAAATATAAGATCATACGCCCCTTCGAGCGAAGTATCGTAGTCCGTCAATTCCGCTAAATAATCTGATCCCTCTGGTTTATTCAATATCGCTACTTGGTTGTATTTTTGCAAGTTCAGCTTTTCTACTATTGTTTTAGCCACTATGCTTCATCCCCCAAATGTATTCGGATGCTTCTTCATCGTGATCATTATAGCCTAATTAATACCTAATCTAAAACATCCTACGCGCCGTCACAAAACGCTTCTTCCACTTATCACTAAAGGCTTCATAATGCACGCCAAGCTCTTTTGAATACGTGTGTAATATCTGATTATTTCCCGCATACATGGCAACATGACCAATGTCGAGACCACGTGCACTAAAGAACAACAAGTCCCCTTTACGCAGTTCGCTAATCCCAACTTGCTTCCCCTCTTTGGCTTGATTATAAGAGGCGCGTGGCAGATCTACCGCCAATACATTCTCAAACACATGCCCTACAAAAGAAGAGCAGTCAAAGGTAGACGTCTGGTTCGTTGCTGCACCAAATTCATAAGGGGTTCCCAGATACTTCTCTCCGTAAGCAAGCAACGCGCTTCCCTGCTTCTCCGCGAGCGACTCACTAGTATAATTGCTATATTGGGGTTTAGCAGATATGTATCCCGTCTTGTTATCTTGCGTTCGCACTTCTAACCAGAAAGCATCCACTTCTCTAACGACATGGACCTTATCTCCTACAGACAACATTTGCTGAACTGCTGACTGGCCCGATGAGTTTGGCGAACTTCGCAGGTTAACTCCATAAAGAATCGTCGTATCGTAATTAATCGCTGAGTAGATGCGGACGGTCCGAGTATTAACATCCCACTTCACGGAGCTTCCCAAAGCCTCGCTGACAAAACGCAGCGGCATCATCGTATAACCGCCCGCAATTTGGCCCGGAACAGTTAAGTTTAAGGATTGTCCATTTTTGTTCGCGGTCGAATCTCCTATCTGATAGGTCAGCACGAGATCCCCTTTGGTGGCTTTAACTGTTTTGGTATCGTTATTCCATGACATCTTTGCTCCCTGTTCTTCAAACAGCTTGCGCATGGGAACAAGCGTTGTACCGTTTATGAGCAAGGGCTGAACCTCTAGTTCAAGCTGCCGATCATCCAGATAAATGCCCGTAACCTGATTCTGAGGCGTCGCCGCCGCATGAGCTGGAGCTGTATAGAGTATAGATGTAAGTAGTAGAAGTAGTATCGCTTTCTTTTGAATCTTCATGATGTCATCCCCTAGTTGATTGATACGTTCATATATTATTACTAAAAAAAGGGTAATTAGTTTTGTTACAATTATTGGGAGCGACGCCTAACTACAGCCCAAAGCTACCAAGCATAAACGCCTTCGGCGNNACTTATACTTTCTTATATTTTTAAAAAGAGGACTGTAGTCACCTTTCGGTGCCACAGCCCTCTTTTTAATCCACTTCAAAAATAGAATCAATGATAATCGGAAGATTATCTCTTACAGAAACAGCTCCCAATACAGAACGAGCATGACTACCCTTATCCTTTGGGATGCCCAGCCGGTCCTTTTCCTGATACAAAACATAATCCATTAACCATTACGCAGTTAGCGTATTTAGCCGATGGCTCACTAGCACTAGGTAGGACAATACCTAATTCTTCAAGTCTGTTCGCTATGGTTCGATCCGTCACTTCAGTCTCCCCTCCATTCACAACAGTTTCAACACTCAATTTATTTACAAGAGATGTCCGTTTATTATTTCGCTTCGACCTCTGCTTCCCATCTCGCGACCTCAGCTCGAACGATTGGCGCTACTTCTGTACCCAATAGCTCAATGGCTCTCATTACATCCTTATGAGGCATCGTGCCTAGCGGTACATGCAGCATAAAGCGTGTAATGCCTACGTGTTTGCGTAGGAGAATGATTTTTTCAGCAACAGTATCTGGATCTCCTACATACAATGCGCCTTCAAATCTACGTGCCGCATCATAGCTTGCCCGACTGTAATGACCCCATCCGCGCTCCCGGCCAATCACATTCATGCTAGCCTGTGTAGAAGGAAAGAACATATCGGCAGCAAGCTGATTATCTTCTGCAATAAAGCCGTGCGAGTGTGAGGCAACCGGAAGCTTCGATACATCATGACCCGCTTGAGCGGCAGCCTTCTTATAGAGCTTCACGAGCGGCGCAAACTGCAGCGGACTGCCCCCAATGATCGCGAGCACAAGTGGTAGCCCGAGCAGTCCCGCACGGATCACAGATTCCGTATTGCCTCCACTGCCAATCCATACGGGCAAAGGATTCTGAACAGGGCGCGGATAAATCCCCAGATTATTGATGGCAGGACGGTGATTTCCACTCCAGGTTACTTTTTCCGATGCCGTTATTTTTAACAACAAGTCCAGCTTCTCATCGAATAACTCATCGTAGTCATTTAGATCATAGCCGAAGAGTGGGAAAGATTCGATAAAAGAACCCCGGCCCGCCATAATTTCTGCGCGTCCATTCGAGATTCCATCTAGTGTTGCAAAATCCTGAAATACACGTACTGGATCAGCAGAGGACAGCACGGTTACCGCACTGGTCAGCCGAATCCTTGTCGTCTGTGATGCAGCCGCAGCCAGCAAGACTGCTGGAGAAGACGCCGCATAATCTTTTCGATGATGCTCACCCACACCAAATATATCTAATCCTACCTGGTCAGCAAGAACAATCTCCTCTACTACCTCGCGCAATCGCTGCGCATGGCTTATTAACTCACCGGTTTGAACATCCGGTGTTGTTTCTACGAAAGTACTGATGCCCATTTCCACTTACAATTCCCCCTTAACTATAATTTTCTCTTCGAGTTGTTTGTTTGATTATAACACAAGTTACGGTCAAGCATAAATGCCTTTGGCGTCCTTATTAGGACGATAAGCGTGTAAGCGAGAAATATAAGAATAACGTATAGCGTGAAACTTATACTTNNCTTTCTTATATTTCAAAAAAGCTAGGCATTAATGCCTAGCTCCAGCTTGTCGAGAAACTCATCCTTTAAATTTGCAGAACATCGCTGACAAATAGAGGATTTTGATGAAATATGTTGAAATCATCTAAAACAAGTAACTCTCATGCTTGATATAGGAGGGACATATGCTTCAAAGAAACAAACACAAAGATTCCATATCCAAACAAACCTTCAATCCTGTTCGGGGTTCCTTAAAAATCGCCGTAATATATTTTATTGTAGGGTGCTTATGGATCCCCATAACAGATAAGGCCGTTTCCACTTTTACGCGAGATCCGGAGTGGATAAGACTTATTAATATAATTAAAGGCTGGTTCTTTATTCTCATAACGGCTTTGCTTATCTTTGCACTAATTCTAGGTACTCTCAAACGGATTAAAAGGATCGAAAAGAAACTCGATCTTGCCTATAGGGAAAGGGTAAGCGCACACGAAAATCTAGAGGCCGCCTATGAGGAAATCACAGCTACGGAAGAAGAACTCAGACAGCAATATGATCAGCTCATTGAGAATCAAGAGAAGCTAGCTTTGAATGAAGAAAGGATGCATTATCTGGCTTATCATGATCTATTAACCGGCTTGCCCAACAAATTAGCTTTTTATGAGAATGGGCCTCGCATTTTGGAACTGAACAACATTGCAGCCTTAATGTTCATCGACATTGATTACTTCAAATACGTAAATGATACGATGGGCCATGAATTTGGTGACCGGCTAATTGTTAAGGTTAGTGAGAGATTGGTCTCCCTAGTTGGGAGTAGTGGAGAAGTGTATCGTTTCGCCGGGGATGAATTCATCGTTCTTTTATATTCTATCGAGAACAGTCAGTGCATAACTAGCGTAGCCTCCCACATTATTGCCGGTTTTAAAGACGCCATTGAGATGGATGACAGTCTGCTACACGTTAGCCTAAGCATCGGAATCAGTACTCACCCCGAACATGGAAGTAATATTATGGAACTGCTTAAATGCGCAGACATCGCTATGTATAAAGCCAAAGACGCCGGCAAGGGCCAAATTATCGTCTTTGATCAGCCGTTGAATGATACCTTTACTGAGCGAATGAACATTGAGAAGCAGTTATATAATGCTTTAGAGAAAAATGAGCTGGAAGTATTCTATCAACCCCAGATTGATCTGACTCAGAATAGGGTGACGGGACTAGAGGCTCTTATGCGCTGGAACAACCCTATACTAGGAATGGTCCCTCCGGATAAGTTTATCAAAATAGCAGAAGATTCCCATCTCATCATTCCTCTTGGAGCGTGGGTGCTCAGAACGGCCTGTGCCTTTTTGAAAAGTCTTCATGAGCAAGGATTATCACATCTTACGATGTCTGTTAATATTTCAATGCTGCAGCTACTGCAAAGCGACTTCAATGAATTAGTTCTAGACACCTTGCAAGCCTCCGGGCTAGACCCTGAATACTTAGAGCTAGAGATCACAGAGAGTGTTCTGGTTGAATCTTATGAATATGTGAGCAGTAAACTGACTGAACTCAGAGCTTACAACATTAAAATTGCACTGGACGACTTTGGTACCGGTTATTCCTCCTTAAGTTATCTTACTCATATGCCGATCTCGACTTTGAAAATAGACAAGTCCTTTATTGATTCCATTCGAACAGGGACACATCAAGCTGTTCTCGTAGAACAAATTATTATGATTGGTAAACGAATGAATATGTGTGTTATTGCAGAAGGTGTGGAGCAGACTGTGCAACTCGATTATCTGCAGGAGCAAGGCTGCGATAAAATTCAAGGTTACTTGTTCAGTAAGCCGCAGTCTGCACAGAGCGTACAAGAGCTGTTAACCGAGTGGGAGAAGGTTTCGAGCTTAAATGAATAAAGATGAACCTATTTTTTTATATAAGAAGGTGTTACCGAAGTGAATGTCATGACATGGATTGACTTATTATTATTCTTCGTTTTGTTCGTTCTATTCATCTACATATTTGCTTCTGTAAGAATCACTAGCCTACATAAGGCGTACTTGGTTTTTCATTTTACTATGATGTTATGGCCCTTCTGTCAATTCGCTATCAAAATGACGGATGATCCCGGGGTTCAATTGTTTTATGTGAAGCTCGCATTTATCGACTCGGTTTTGTTAGCGATTGGATGGCTTCTTTTTACGATATTACTCACTAGCACATCACACCACCTCCGAAAAAAGAATGCATTGATCCTATACACTCTCGCAGCATTGATCATACTAGGGGTGATCGTCAATCCAAATGAAAGCTTTGTCCTCCCTATGCACGGTGGATATATCGAAAGAACTTATGGTCCGATTTTTTGGCTGCTCATCATCTACTTAACCAGCGTCGTTGCTATTTCTCTTCATATTATCTACTCAGCTCTAGTATCAAACACCACGCAGCGGATCAAAAAACAGGTTGCTCATGTGCTCAAAGGGGTGCTGGTGCTGGCTGCATTTGTATTACTCGATGTCTTTCTTAATGTGGTACTGTTTAAATCTCAGCCGGTGATTCCGGGGATGACCTCTCTGGGGATATTAATCTCTGCAATCTTTTTCGTAATTGCCATCCATCGTGATAAAATATTTGATCTCGTAACCATCGCCCATCAGGATATCATTGACACCATCACACAAGGAATTCTTGTACTGGATGATAACGAAACTGTAGTAGAAATCAATCGATCGCTGAGTCCAAAAATCAATCTACAGATCGGTGACCACTTCGACGTGTCGACTCTCACACCCATGGAACAGACCGTGAGTGCTTTCCGTTTGTTCCTTCATACATACCTTAACCAGCCCATGGAGAGAACCGAAGTTGAAGTATTCTACACCTCGCTCCATGCATACATCAACATTACTGCGGCCCCGATTGTCGTAGGTGAGATCATGGTTGGACGAATTCTCACTTTTCAGGATAGAAGCGAGCTGCATCGCCTCATAGCTGAGACCAATCACCAGAACGAGATCCTGCAAGAGCGGAATTTAGCATTAATTGAAATCCAGAATGAGCTTTCTCAAACCAACCAAAAACTCAAGCGGATGGCCATAACCGACAGCTTAACAGGTTGTTATAATCGTCATTACTTAACGCAGCACTTAGAGCATGAGATCATAGAAAATATGAAATTCAAGCAACCTTTTGCCATCATTCTACTGGATATCGACTTTTTCAAAACGGTGAATGACAATTACGGCCATTTAGTCGGGGATGTCGTGATTTGTAGCACGGTAGAGGTTATTAAGCAATCGCTACGGGAGACGGATATTCTGGCACGCTATGGCGGAGAAGAGTTTATCGTCTATTTACCAAATACGAACCATACACAAGCAAACCGCTGGGCAGAACATATCAAATTCATGATAGAGGCCAATAAAGTACATGTGGATGATATTGCTCATTCTGTATCAATCACTGTAAGCATGGGACTACTGTCCATTAATAATTTTGCAGAGCAGTATACAGAAAGTCCGACAAATCAACTAAGTGATTTATTCGAATCTGTGGACAAAGCCTTATATCAAGCCAAAAATGCAGGACGAAACCAGATTGTTGAGAGCATAAGATGACGTGCCTTCTAATATTATTTTTCAAAAAAAGAATCAGCCCTACTTCTGTCGAAGTTAAGCTGATTCTTTCTTTTTATATCTTTTTAACAAATTCGGATTTTAATTTCATAGCTCCAAACCCATCAATTTTGCAGTCAATATCATGATCTCCGTCCACTAAACGGATGTTTTTAACTTTGGTACCTATCTTCAGAACGGATGAGCTTCCTTTTACTTTGAGATCTTTGATTACAGTTACTGAGTCGCCGTCGTTTAATACATTGCCGTTGGCATCTTTGATAACCTTCTGATCTTCACTATTCTCAGATTCTGATTCTAATGTCCACTCGTGTGCACATTCCGGGCAAACCAATAGACTTCCATCTTCATAAGTGTACTCAGAATTACATTTCGGGCAGTTTGGTAAATTAGACATCTTTTTATTTTCTCCAATCATAGTTCAAATTCTAGCTGTTTTGCGGCTGGACTTTAAAAGTATATTTCATATTCAGTAAGGATTCCACTACATATGAAAATTGTCCTGAAACTGTAAAAATTGTATGGTTACATAATGGTTTGAAGTCGAACGATGGCCTGAGCCCGGTCAACCACCTCTAATTTGCTGTAGAGATTGCTAATATAGTTGCGGGCCGTACCCTCCGCGATATGTAGTGTATCAGCGATTTCGCGGTTGTTCATTCCCCGGATAATGAGCTGCGCCAGCTCCTCTTCCCGCTCAGTTAGACTCATACGATCTAGATTGGATCTTTGCCAATGTTCGTACTCCTCCGTCAATCTACTCATCCTCGTCGCCAATTTGGCTGCTACCGGGGCTGGCAGGATAAATTGCCCTGATATCGTATCACGGATCGAGGTGATCATTTTGTCTGCATCCATATCCTTCAGCATATACCCGCTTGCTCCGAATGCCATGCCCTCAACAATATAATCTGTCTCTATAAAAGTGGTCAAAATCAGAATAAATATGTCCGGACGAATCTTCTTGATTCGTTTTAGTGCACTAATCCCATTCATAACCGGCATTTGAACATCGAGCAGTACCAGATCGGGCTGGAACGTTTCCACCATCTCGCACGCCTCCTCCCCGTTCTTGGCAGCCCCGACCACCTCCATATCATCCTCCAGATCCAGAATGGTGCGTAGTCCTTCACGTGTCAACAATTGATCGTCGGCAATTACAATCTTTATCTTACTCATTTTCTTCCCCCAACCCTTCGCATTGGCAGATCGATCTCCAGTAAACAGCCTTCATTCATTTCTGAATCAATGGATAAGCTACCTCCCAGTTGCTCAACCCGTTCTTTCATCGTCCTAAGTCCAAACCCCATCACAATGGGACTATCACCTGACCCACGATCTTTGAGCCTAAACTGCAAATTCGCTCCGACAGACTCCAGACTAAAATGGAACTCCGTACTCTTGCCGTGTCTGATCCCATTCGTTAAGCCCTCCTGCAAAGCATGATAGATAGCCTTCTTATAGGCTGTTGACATGGGCTCCGGCAGATCATAAATAACGGTATGGATGACAACGCCTGCATTTCGCTCTGTATCACGAATCAGTTGCTTCAACATGACCGTGAGGTCGGAATACTTGTCCTCCTTCAGCATATGGACAGAGCCACGGATTTCATTCAAGCTATGCCGAACAAGATCCTGTGCTTCAACCAGACGCTGAACGCCGCTATCTATATCTTTCTTCTGGAGCAGGCGCTTTCCAGCCTCAATTTGCAGAATCGTCGATGTGAGCGTATGCCCAACAATGTCATGTATCTCCTGTGCAATACGATTTCGTTCCTCATAGACAGTAGCTTCAGCCAAAGCCGCGGACGTCTCACGCATCGAACGCTCCAGGCTAAGGGTTCTTTCTGTGACTTGATCCTCTAGATTCTTCTTAAGATATTGAATTCCCGAGTATAGCTTGGCATTGGCGATGGAGATTGCGCATTGAGAGCCCAGCAGCTTGAGTACATCAAGCCTACTCGGAGTAAATACACCTGGGGATAGATTGTTTTCCAAATAGAGCAAGCAAACCAATTTATTCTGATTCATGATAGGAAGACAAAGAACCGATTTCAGTCTATTGTCCCTAATATAGGCGTTACGCGTAAATATTCCATCACTAGCTGCATCGTGCAGCACGACCTGTTCTTGCGTTCTTGCCGTATAGCCTATAATTGCCGCCGGGACAAGATCCGATTCTTCCCCAAGTGGAACAGACTCGATATGCAGAGTCTCCGATGTCCCATAAGCCTCAACCATCCATCTGCCATCATGATCAAAAATAACCGCTCCATACTCGGCCCCAGCATTGTGGAGCATGATCCGCATCAGCGTGGCCAATAATCGACTCATCTCCATCTCGCCCGATAAAGCTTGTGCAGACATCACTACAGAAAGAGAATCGACTCGATCGAGCCCGGGCTCCCGTTTAATATGCAGTAAATGGCTGTGCTGCTGCTCAAGGTCAGCCGCTTTAGCCTTTGCACCCCATTGCAGATAAGCCTCGTAGGCCTCGGTCATATAGATTCTTGCTAGATGCAATTTGCCATGACGAAGCCCATATTTGCCGTAGCACTCTGCCGCCATCGCTAAATCGTGAATATGACCGTTGATACGAGCAGTCTCAATAGACTGCTCATACAATGCTTCCGCTTGTCGAGGATCTCTCGATAGGCGAGTCAGCTCAGCCTTCATCAACAGGTATTTATGTTGATAATTTTCCGGGCAACGACTAGCGAGCTTCTTCATCTTCTTCAGCCGCTTGCGCATTTCCCCCCGATAGACACGCTGCTCTTCAACAGTATGTTCCTCATACAGCTGAGCCCAGACTAAAGTCTCATAAGTGATCTGCATGGCATGATCTGCCCCATCTTCACGTGACTCTATAATCGCGGCTGACTTGCTCAATGCCTCACTGGCTTTTCGGTACTCCCCAAACACATAGCCCGTCATATAGTGGTAGATCCAGACCATTTCTTGTATAAAATTAAATGTGTCTCCATGAACCGACTGTGCAAACTCAGGTTCGTGAATCTCAGCGATGTTAAATGGATCATCTTCAGAGCGATAACCTGTTAAGCGAACTAGAGTGGCCACAGCTATGATAGCCTGCTTACAATGAAGACTGTTGTTATGGCGCAGCAATTCGCCAGAATGAGTAATTAACCGATCATAGATATCGCCTAGCGGATGACCATATTGCAAAAGTGAGGCACAATTGATCAGTATACTCTGGTTACCCTGCCATAGATCGCCCGATTCCAGTCCAACTTTACCTGCATGCTCGGTAAACGTATGGAGCATAGATGGATCATAATGCCGCCAGCTGTCGAAGCACATTGCGAATGCGGTCAAAGTTCTCACATACAGCTTCGGATAGGGTTTAGATAAGCTGCACGCTAACATGCCCCATTTGAACGTCTCTTCATCATTACGAAAGTAATAGTATTGAAACATTGCGTAGCTTATGAACCCAATGGAAGCTTCCGGAGTCATCCCATAATCGAGCGTTAATTCAATCATGGTGAAGGAAGAAGCGAGCCACCCATTTCGGTTGACATAGAAGCAGGCATTGCTCGTATGATCTAAAGTGGACATTGCGTCTCTACGAGCCTCGTCCGTCATCGGCGGTAAAAGATTAAGCGATTCGAGTGAGACCTTCTGTAGTCTGCGCCGCAATCTTAACCATTGAAGTGTCAATTGAACATAGCTAGGATCAAATTGATGGCTCACTTTCAGTAACGATAATGTATGCCAACCTAAGGAGATAACTTCTTCATGGTTATCATTACTTGCTTCCAACTGAACCTTCATCGCGTAGATGTAAGCCTTATCCGTATTTGTCGCAGCTTTATGGATTAACAGATGGAATAATTCATTAGCCTTGTCAAAATGTGAACATAAGTATTCGAGCTCGGCCCTCTCACGAAATACACGGAAGGTTAGTCCATAATGCTCCTCCCAACTGTGCTCCTCTAATAGCGCTGTCGCGTGAAGCATATATTGCAAGGATGTCTCATGAGCGGTTGATTGCTTTGCGCTTATCCCTGCCCGTAAGTTCAGTTCCACCAGTTGAAGCCTCTGCTCCGGGCGATCTATCCACGCAAGCGCCTGATTCAAATGATGGACAGCTTCAAATAGGACTGTTCCTTCACTAACAGGATTACGACCCAGCAATAGTGATCCAATCCTCCAATGCAGCTCTGGGCGCTCCTCTTCGGGAACAAGAGCATACGCCGCCCGATGAATGCGGTTGTGTTGAAATTTAAAATGCGTATATTCCTCCCCGTTAACAGGTTGTAGCAAGCGTCCATTTACAGCAACTTCCAACGCTTCAGTCAATGTCTCTATCGGAATCTCCGTAATTTCGGCAAGCGTACTCACATCAAATATGCTGCCCAGTAAAGCGGCTC
Source organism: Paenibacillus sp. UBA6285 (assembly GCA_002438345.1). Taxonomy (GTDB): domain Bacteria; phylum Bacillota; class Bacilli; order Paenibacillales; family Paenibacillaceae; genus Paenibacillus_AQ. Next base: position 17,442 of record DJUJ01000160.1, on the reverse strand, counting down.
TACTAAGTGCATGTACCGTCTGATCGGGAAATTGCTGTAATTTACTTGAAAGATATGCTGCTGCATTATCGGGAACATTCAATTCAGTAATGCGCTGGAGGTCCCATTTCCAGCTTCGAATATCCTCGTCAAATTCCACTCGCTGATCATCAATCAAATCCTGAAGGAATTGCTTAATAAATAATGGATTCCCATCTGTCTTATGCAGAAGTACCCGCGCTAGCTCCTCCAAGTCAGTAGCCTCGTAACGCATAACATCCAGTAGCATTTGTTTTAAATCGGAGAGTTCAAGCGCTTGTAGAGAAATTCTACTNNATCAAATGCTTTTCCAGCCTACTGAGTGGGTGCAGCCTCGTAATTTCCCGATCACGATAGGAAAGAACGATTAGCAGATGACTCGTGGCCGTGTCCTCTATAAGCGAAGTGAGATATTGCAGCGATGTTTCATCCGCCCATTGCAGATTGTCCAATATCAAGATCAAAGGATGATCCTCATGAGGAAAAAGTTGAATAAATCGGCTCATGATTAATTGAAATCGATGCTGAGCTTCCAGCGGCGGCAACCGAGGTACGGAAGGTTGGGGGCCTATCAAGAGCTCAAGCTTAGGGACAAGTTCGATCAGCAATTGCCCGTAACTGTCCACTGCTTGTAAAATACGCAGCTTCCAAACCTCCACCTGCAGCTTCGTTTCCATCAGCAGTTGACTGACCAAATCTTCTATAACTTGATGCCAGATGCCATAAGGGAGTGAGGTATGTAGAGATTCGAATTTGCCTCTGGCGAAAAAACCATCCAAAGAAATCGAATTTCTAAGCGTTTCTTTTAGAAAGGTTGTTTTGCCGATACCACCCTCGCCACTAAGCCAGACCGTCTTTACAGCACCTTGTGATGCTCGTTTCAGCGCTTCTCGTAAGCTTAGTTTCTCAAAATGTCTTCCGTAGAATCGTTCCGATACCATCCAGCGTTCCGGAATATCCCAGCTTCCTAACAGGATGGGCTCGATGTACCCGTATTGTTGTAGGTGGGATAGACATTCCTCAAGATCCGACTTGATTCCAAAGGCGCTGGCATATCTCGCATCAGGCATCTTCTTCATGCATTTACCAACAATGTCAGAGACAGATAGAGGGATAGTGGGAAACCTGCGATGTAAAGGCTCCGCTGTGTCGGCAAGATGACGGTATACGATATCCACGACGTCTTGAAGTTCGAAGGGTAATTTGCCCGACAAACATTCATACAAGATGACCCCAAGCGAATAAAAGTCAGAGCGGTAGTCCGGGTTCAGCCCAGTTCGACCCGTTTGCTCTGGCGATATATAAGGAAGCAAGGCATCCGGCCGCCCGCTTAACGGTGACAATGGACTGGTATCATTTTCAGTGGAGCACATTCGTATATCAATAAATTTCGTTTCAAAAGTATTTGGATTGACGATTAGATGAGCGGGGGTTAGTTCATTTAGTGTTATTTTTTCACGATGAATTTGCATAAGGCAATCAGCAACAGCGATGGCGATCCGAAGCAGCACTGGAAGCTCCAGTGAATCAGGTGTACGCAGTATCTGATCCAGCGTACTCCCCTCTATATCTTTTAGGAGAAGGACTGGCCGATCCGGCGTGATTTCCAGACTATACGCCTCGATTGCTCCACGACCGCTAAGTCGCTTAAGCATGTCATACTCATAACGAAAAGCATCGACCATGGTAGATCCCGGGTACTCGCCTGCAGTTGTCTTGGCGATAACCCTAAGGCCATCTTCTTGACGTAGGAGTCTGTACAGCCTGATATCTGAGGTAGTCTCTATCAGATCTAAAGTTTGGTATCCTTGCAACTCAAACATGAACAGCACTCCCTAGTTACAATTAGGTAGACAGAATACGCAATATCGCAAAGTAGTTATACTCATTATATCATCTGATCTCGCTGTGCTACTCTATGTTATATCGAGCCCTACCATCAGTTGTTTGATATAACCTCCTAAAACTTTAAGAGGGGTCCCAAGAGCTATGAAATGGCTGCTGGGACCCCTCCTCGTATGTAATGCGAAGGCAATATTTTTACTCATAAGACATTGCATATTTCGTTAGCCCTATCGCGTTTGCGTACAGTGCTGCCTGTGTCCGATCATTAACCTGCAGCTTCGCTAAAATCTGGCTGACATGCTTCTTGACCGTGAATTCACTAATAAAAAGACGTGAGGCAATCGTTCTATTGCAGGCGCCTTGTCCAAGCTCAATCAGTACTTCCTTCTCTTTCGGTGTCAATTCATTCGTCGGACTGCTGCCGCTCGTACGCATCTTTTCTTCCATTAGACCAGGATCATAATACTTTCTCCCTTTGTGCACCAACTGGATAGCAAAGAGTAATTCCTCCGGCAGTGCCTCTTTTAGGACATATCCATCTACCAGCACCTCTTCAGCCCTTAAGAAATCCTCTCTGCTCGCAGAGGAAGTCAACAGAATGAACTTACTAACAATGCCGCGAGCACGTACTGTCTTAATGACATCCAGTCCCGATTCATCAGCAAGCTTAAGATCAATGAGAACAATATCTGGCTTTGTCGCTTCAATCACATCTAATGCTTCTTGACCATTCGTAGCTTCACCAGCAAATTGCACATTCGGTTGCATTGAAATGACAGATGCCAGCCCTCTTCTAACTAAAGGATGATCATCAACAATGACGATTTTCACAGAAACACCTCCCTCTAAAATTCATGCATTCTCTAATTCTCTGAATTAAATCCTCTTAGGATACCGTCCAATTAACATCTGCCCGTTTGGCGCCCTCCATCTTGAGCAAGATTTCCGACTTAAATCCAACAGTCTCTGCAAATAAGAGATTAGGAAACGCACTAATCATCGTATTATAGCTTGTCACATTTGCGTTATAGATACGTCTACTGATAGATAGATTTTCCTCCAAAATATTAATACTTCGCTGTAATTTGATATACTTATCGCTGGCTTTAAGCTCTGGATAATGGTCTGCCTGAACATTTATCGTATGAAGATACTTTTCCATTTTCACATATCTAGTCAACTTCTCAACCGGAAATTGATGATCCCTTAAACCAGCACGCATTCTATGCACAAGTGCCAATGTTTCGCGTTCATGTGTAGCATAAGTAATGACCATTTCCGCAACTTCTGTTAACGCCTCAAACCGATTTTGTAAATGGGCTTCTATGGTAGCAAAAGATTCTTTCACACGATTACGCATGCCGAACAATCGATTGTAAGCAACCATTAAATAAGCTCCGATAATAACAACGATGATCAATCCGACTCCTAACATCTGCATCACCTCTAGTGTATTTGAATTAATGGGCCGAAATAGTTGAACCGCCCTCCTGTATACAACAAAAAGATCGGTTCCGTTTTATGCCGTAAATGGAAAATGATATAAATTCAACGTACTTCTGATTAATTATAATTAAAAGACTTGTCAGGTTATAGTGAGCGTTGTCATTACTTCTGTCATATTACAAAATGGATAATTTTATAATATAAGTATGAAAAAGGAGTTTCTAAGGGTGCTACTGTTTCCACGGTTTCCCACATAACCTAAGGCAACAACCTAATTAACAAAGGATGTGTATGCCCATGAGCAGTGCTACAGAATCATCACGCTATTTAGAGAGACCCAATTTTCTTGTAATTCTCGTAGATGAGGAACGATATCCCCCCATTTATGAACACCCCGAAATAAGGGAATGGGGACAACAGAACCTAGTCACACAACAATTATTAAAATCGCATAGCCTAGAGTTCCACAGACACTATATTGGAACTACCGCCTGCTGCCCCAGCAGGGCAACCCTGTTTACGGATCACTATCCATCACTCCATGGCGTCAGTCAGACGATAGGAATTGCCAAAGAAGCTTTTGATTCCAATATGAACTCTGCTCACCCCACCCTAGCAACACAGCAGACTAGAAATATTCAGCAATGGATGAAACGTCTACTTGCAGAGCTGCGAGACCAAAAGCGCCTAACTCCTGCTCAGACATCTACCAAATAAAAACTACACATTAGATGAAAGTAAACACAAAAAAACTACCCCAAAAGAGTAGCCTGATTGCGTATAAAGTCGCATAAAAATTTATATTTGATAGATATTTTTTATAACTATCCCGGAAGTGAGACCAGCCTTTAGGACTGGAGGTCTGTTTAACTCCCCGATCCAAACAACCGCTGAAACCAATTCCACACGTCTCCTGTGATGGGGATTAACCCGAAACCATGCTCCCCAACTGCGATTACACCATATGCCCATTGTCCAATGGCTACCGCTCCCGCAGCGATCCGCCCTATGGCTACCGCCCCTAACGCCGTATCACCTATGGCGACTGCTCCCAACGCTTTTTCAGCTATCGCGATCGCTCCCACCGCCACACCAGCTATCGCAATCGCTCCCACGGCGAAGCCAAGCCAGCTAATGGCTATCGCTCCGATGGCTAACCACATCCCCAGTGATATTGCACCCACGGACAGTACACCGACGCTTACCGCACCTATGGATATCAAACCAACAGCTATATCTCCAATGGCAATTAATCCAACAGCCGTCTTCACTTGTGGTTTGCTTCCATGACCATACCCCTGACCTGAGTATCGACCTAAATTGCTACGAATGCTTACGACTGGAAATGAAGGAGATGGCCATTGATAATCAATTTCTCGTCCATCTAGTCCTCTAGAATCTGCCCAGCGTGCGATATATTTATGCCATTTCATATCCATCCCGTCCCCCTTCTCAATTACTTAAATTGTACAGCCCAGGGGGTCTCCTGTAATCAGACTCTGACCTGAATTTATCTCATCCTCTAGACGGAGATAAGCTGACTTAGGATCACACCTTGATAAGCAAAAAAAGCCCCCTGTTAAAGAAGCTTTTCATTCAAATCTATGCTATGCGTGACGCGCCAAGCTTGCTTCACTTCTTTCTTGTGTCTCAAAAGTACCATGCATATCTATCTATTTTTAAGTGCATCATAAAAAAATTCAGAATAAAAAGCACAGTATAAGGCTTGCTTTTGGATTGATTTTCCTGTGTCGTAATCCTATTGTGTTCACGCTCCGTTCATACAAAGTTAGTATGATACAAATATCACAAAGTTATAACAAACAAATAAAGTAATTCAAATGGGAGTGATGATCATGCTGGTAACAGCAATTATATTTATTAATTTGGCGCTTGTCTTTTACACCATCGGGGTATGGGGTGAGAAGCGAGCTGGTACGCTTACAAACAAACATCTATTCTTCTTTATCTTGGGTCTGATTTGCGATACAACTGGGACGCTCTTAATGAGCGATATCGCTAAAGGAACCGGAGGCAACGCCGCTCATGCTATAACTGGAGCTATCGCCTTAATACTGATGCTCATCCATGCAGTCTGGGCTATCGTTGTGAAATGGAAAGGTTCAGACAAATCCAAACAGAGCTTTCACCGCTTCAGTATTATCGTATGGGCTCTATGGCTGATTCCTTACGGAATCGGGGTAGCTATGAGTATGTTTTAATCTCTGTTTGATCCCACGATAAGATTCTTTAAGCTTTGCTTAAGGCAATAATGATATGCTCCCATCACAGTAGACAGTAGAAAAATCAAAATCTTCTACTGCTACTATGAGGGCGCTGAAAAAGTCTGTTTTAATCAGAAAGGTACATCTTTTCTCAATAAAATTGAGGAGGCTGTACCTTTTTTGACGTATAATTGAAATATCATAAAAAAACGGGTGAAAATGGATGATTCAAAAACAACAAAAATTGGTTCTGAGCCCTTATGTGGGCTTGTAAGAAATCGTCGTACCAAAGGATAATATGCTGCGTCAAATTAATGAATTGGTAGACAAAGAAGGGTCAAAAAACAAAACCTACTCGGTGACGATTAATCCAAAGAGCACTCGGAACAAATGGCGTTCCAGGAAACGGATTATTTTAAAGAGAAAACGAAGGAACGTTACAAAATTGAAGCGAAGAACAGCGAACTTAAACATGGACACGGGTATGATGTAGCCACATCCTCGGTTCTAATTGGCATGCAATTACAAGGTGCAATGACGATATTCGCAGTGAACCTAAAGCGAATATTAAAGTTACAGGACTAAAAATCCCCAAGACACTGGACAAGAATAGAGCTAAAAAAGTAGACATCCAATCTTTAACAAGGCTGGAAAGTCTACTTTTTTTGATTTAGGTCTAATTTATGAAAAAATGTAAGTTTTTCAGCGCCCTCAAAGAATAATGAATGGTTTTTATTAGAATTCAGGTTCGTACTCACTTAATTTACCTTGATAAATCAATTGCAGCCGATCACTTTGCCGAAAATCATCCGGCGTAACGAGCGCAGGTAGCTTGTTCCATAGCTTAATGCCGGAGCGTTCCAGAATTTCCGCTACAAATTGCGAACAAAAGTAAGAGTTGCTGAATTCGACAGGTTCTTTCAGAGCGATGCCAATCACGCCTAGAATATTATAGAGATATTTTTGGCGACTTCGGATAAAGACTTGCAAGACCCGCTCCATTTTCTCCACCTCACGGGTCGTTACTTGAAGTTCATAGAGAACACACGTCGTATTTGGATACTTGCTGAAAGTGCCTGTCTTAATATCCTCCTTCACGAATCCGCCATTCAGAGGATTGCTCGGATGCTTCCTACCAAAGCTATATAACTCGGAAAGCTCCCGATTAAAGGAGATCGAGGCATGATTATAAGGTGCTTTCGTATAGCCTTGAATAAGCTTCGTGAAGAGCGTTCCGGTATTCGTAAGCAAGATAAAGACCGATTGATCAGCTGCCATTTACAAATTTCCCCTTATCAAGATTGAACGTTTCCTTCATAATAACATATGAACCCATTAATGGAATCCACTCTACGACAAGTTGGTGATTAGCTATCGACCGCTCTCTATTAACGATAATCCTGATTTTTGCAGCCTTATCGGCCATTCACTTGATGTATGTAGTCATAGGCAGATTACAGCCGAGTAAAGACTATACAGGTATCGGCTTCCGCATCAAAACCTGGTGGGGAATGCTTTTCATCTTTTGTTTGGCTACTCTTTTTAATCCAGTCGTCTCACTACTGTCGCTAATGGTGCTGACCTTCTTTGCACTCAAAGAATATTTCTCCATGATAAAGTCGCGAAAATCCGACCGCAGACTATTTCTGTGGGCGTACTTATCCATTCCTCTACAGTTCTACTGGATTTATATCGAGTGGTATGGGATGTTTATTGTTTTTATCCCAGTCTATGTATTCTTGCTCCTACCGCTCCCTAGATTGATCAATAAAGGAACAGTTGGATTTCTACGCAGCGTTAGTTCAACGCAATGGGGACTAATGCTGATGGTTTTTGGGCTTAGTCACTTAGCCTACTTTCAATTTGCTACACCGGAGTATGGGGCTGGGCTTGTATTGTTTCTAGTGGTGTTAACTCAGTTGAATGATGTCGTTCACTATTTGGCGTCACTCTATGTGGGAAAGAGGAAGGTGGTGCCCACTGCCAATCCGTATTTAACTTGGGAAGGTTTCGCTTGTGCATTTGTTGTTACGACAGGGGCCTCATATCTGATCTATCCCTACCTGACGCCGCTCAACCCGACCTTCGGTTTCCTGTCAGGCATGCTGATCAGTTTGAGCGGATTCTTGGGTAGCTTAACGGTTTCCGTGCTGAAGCGAGATTTGCTCATCGGTGATGGCGATAAATTTGTAGCTTTAAAAGAAAGCTATTTAAGCCGTGTCGATAGCTTGACCTACACCTCACCGGTATTTTTTCATGTCATCCGTTATTTCTTCGATTTCATGTAGATTAGTTTTCTACGACGATTTTGGTTGCTTGACCGATGGGTGGCAAGCTTCTAGTCAACATCGGACCGTAGAAAGCATACACTTTGTCACCTTTTTTCAGCTCACTTGCGGCAATCTTCTGATTGTCTTTCGTGCCGAGAATAGACGTAGTGTCTGAGATGTTCAGAACAATCGTCTCGACAGAAGTATCGCTGAGTTTATCGCCTTTAATCACAACTCGGGTCAAACCGTTATCCGAAGGAGTAACCTCTTCGATCACGCCAGCCGTTCCTAAGGTTTGCTGTTCGGGAGCTTGTTCTTTCACAACAATCTTGATCGCGCTCGTCAACGGTGGCATGCTCATAGCCATGACCATGCTGTGCTCGACCTCGATGGACATGCCCAGCTGCAGGTCAGCGAAGGTTAGCTTCTTATTATCAGCAGATACGATTTCCGTTTCATCAGAAATGCCCAGGCGAACGCCATGACCATAGCCGTTGAGGCCGATTTCAGCATTTTTTTCACCCTTATAGATACTAGTGATTGATCCTTGCTTGATCGTGTCTGAAGAGGTCTCTCCATTGCCTTGTTCCTTGGAATTAATCGAGATGGTTCCAGTTGGGCCTGCGACAACTTCAAGCTTCATTACTTTTTCGAAGAAAGATAGTGGAACGTAGGTTTTACCATTCTTTAGCTCTGGTACAGCACCCAGCGAAAGAAGTGTTGTGCCATTACGGTAAGCATCTTTTGCAATTTGAAAGGACATCGACTGGCTATCTTTCTCAAGACCTAGCGATTGAAGGCTTTGGNNGTTAACTTATATCCAAGCGCTTCAGCTGCTGTACGGATAGGGATCATAACTTCCTTGCTTGAACCTACGTATAGCGGAACATCGACTGGTGAGAAACCGTTGCCATCAATGACTAGCACATATTTTAGACCACCATAAGAATCCTGCGGAACCGAGGAATTGGTCGCTGGTTTGACTGGGGCTGGCTGGATTGGGGCAGCAGAGATGACGTTCGATGCTATGAGCGTGCCAGCCAGGACAGCTCCGATTACTTTAAATGTTTTCATAGTGAGTTATACCTCCTGAGATGAATGAAATTGTGCTACTCTATCATTCTTAACGTGAGGTTCAGGAAAAATGTTGCGATAAGATTGATAACTCAGCCGTTGCATAAATGATCTTGGAGCGTCTTTGTCATGTCCTCTTGATGGCTAGCAAACTGCTTGAATCTGTGTCCATTCGCTCCAGAAGGATGAGGAAATCCCCATAAACAGCGCCGCTGATCGAGTTTTCCCTCAGACACCATAAGCTGAAGCATGTTAGAGATGAGCATGTCATCCACCTCTCATGTCCCTATAATGACCCACTCACGAGATGCCCTTCGTACCATACCGCTTGACGCTCCGATCTTCTTGCTACTGCTTCAGCCGAGCAGCTAGCATGCAGCAACACAAAGTTTGCAGGGTCTCCTACTTTTGGCCATACCTGTTCACCTTTTAGATTAAGAGGCGTTATCCCCCCTGTTATGAATCTAAGGGATTGCGATAATGACCGTTCATCACTACACCCGTATAACTCTGCGTACCGTCCCGCCTTCTCCAATTGATCCCCATTTCCAAAAGGAGACCAGTGATCCGTAAGGCTGTCCGTTGCCAACTTCACTTTTACACCTTGGCTATATAACATCGGCAGTGGCATCATGGTTCTCCCAATAGGCACCGTGGATGCAATAGTCATACCTAACGAGCCCATCCGTTTAGCCATTTCTTCTGCCTCTTGCTGCGGAGCACCTGCGAACCAGAATGCGTGACTAACGGTCACCTTGCCCTGCAAGCCGGCTTCTTTTGTCAGATCAGCCAAACGCGACAATGTCTGCTTTCCGGCTTCTTTTCCATCATGTAAGTGAATATCAATGCCGGCATAGTTCATAACCGCTAACTCGACCATGGTCTGAAGTGACTTCTCGATATCTCCATCCACTGAGTATGGATCGACACCACCTACATAGGTTGCCCCCTCTGCCAGAGATTGCTTTACCAATTCAACAGAATTGGAGCGAAGCAGACCATGCTGTGGAAAGGCTACAATTTCAGATGAAATTTTTCCGGAGAAGGTATCCAATGCTTGCAGGGTTGCTTCCAAACGCTTCAGACCACTGACAGGTTCGATATTACAATGACTACGTACATGCGTGGTACCGAAACTCTGTATAAGCTTCAAGATACTCTCCGCTTGTTGTCTCGCCATAGGCAGCAGCTTAGGCAATAATACCTTCTCTTCCTCAATCCGTTCGAAGACACTGGTAGCAGGCTTTGCCGCCTTCCATGGTCCAGCATAATATGTTTTATCTAAATGGATATGCGCTTCCTCAAAAGAAGGAAGCATCAATAACCCTTTGCAGTCATATTTAGGTAGATGCCCCTGAGGCTCCATTTCCGCTCCAATAACTTCAGAAATCGTATTTCCATCAATTCGGATATGACAAACCTTCGTATCCGTACCAACCACTTGTCCATCCTCAATAACATAACCCTGCTCTAAACTTATATTGGTTAACCAGTAAGAAGCATTTAACATGCTACCCCATCCTTTTCTCAACCATTTAATATAGGTATGACCGCTTTATCCTAAATGGTACCATAGCTCTTCCTATATAAAAAATATTGATCAATAGCTGCGTGTGGACCTGACTGTGACATTAGCCCGGGATTGAGCTTCTCCAATACTCCCAGCCTCTTTATCCAGTAGCTCATCCACCCGCAGGCCCTTCAGCTCCCTTCTAGGAATCTCCTTCAAGACTTCTTCCAGTCCTGTGATCATGTTCAGCGGCGCTTCTCGATCTGCCCCCGGTGTATCACCATTGTCGTGCAGAACGATGATAGAACCGGGTTTAATCTTTTTCAATAAGTCATGCTTTAATTGCGCTGAGCTAACAGACGCCTTCCAGTCTCCCACCATTACAGACCACAACACAATCCGATAAGAACGTCTGAGTAAAACAAGATCGCCTAAATTAAGGAGCCCCCAGGGAGGTCGATAAAAGATAGGCCGCTCTCCTGTAATTCGCTCGACAATGTCAGCGGTGCGATCCACTTGCTTCCGTCTATTGGTCCATGGCAAGTAGCACCAGTTGGGCGTATGAGTATAGTTATGAATGCCAATCTGGTGTCCTTCCCGATGCATTCGCTGGATTAAATCCGGGAATTGCTTAGCCTTTTTGCCTAATACGAAGAAGGTTGCCTTTACGTTATGTTCCTTTAATAAGTCCAGTACTTGAGGTGTATAGCAAGGGTCAGGTCCGTCATCAAAAGTAAAGGCAACTTCCTTCGCAGCATTTCCTCTAGATACAACACCCCACCCCAATATTCGAGTAGTCACAAAAGGAACGATCATATAAAGAATAATCACATCTATAGCTAAAATAATGAGCGTCCACATCAGGAAACCGCCTCTTTCCTTCGCGGGGCAAACCGCGCTTTCAATGACTGCTTACTAAGCACAAGCATCATGGGAGTTAACTTCTCGGTGCTGTCCTCTACGCGTTGTTTCCCCTCCGGATGCAGCATACGAAGTAAGAACCGAAGATAGAATCCATACCATTTCCGCTGCCAGTTGGACTAGATAGGATGCTGCTCAAACCCTATTCCATGAATGATCCCTCGGTGAAGTAACGTAATCCCAGTTAGCGCCTGTACTTTGCTTAGTTCTGGATTGCTATCTAGCTCACGACTAATCTCCTTCATGGCCTCACGAAGCATACGTGCAGTACGAATTCCGGCCCGATCAGCGCCGAGTGTGCGCGTTAGCTGCACTACCTGACGATTATCCAGATGAAGTTCACCCACCCAATCTCCCGGAAGTATTTGGTGCCCATCTTGGCAGACTACACTTTCACCGTGATACTTCAGCACCACCAATTTACATATCCCGTATCTCCACACGGACTGGCTGCGGAATTTGGTGACAACAGCAAATATGTTCTCCCACATCATCCAAAGGGATTGAGAGAATAATTTTATAAATGAAACGGAGGCTACCATCATTTTTCCTTCTTTCCTGTTTTAAGTTTATCTTCTAGCAAAATCTTTCACTAAACGCCGCGTATACCTGCCGATCATCTTTACTAAACCGTTGCCAAGATAAGCACCTATCCATAGAAACACCGCACCTAACAGCATGAACAGAAGTGAGATGTTGAGTGTTTTATTTTCAATCCCGAATAACGATATAGAAGAGACATCGATGAAATACAAGACAGGTGACAATAAGAGAATAATTGGAGCGAAGTAAAAAAGAGTTGCACATATGAGACTGAGCATTCCAATTCCAAATTGCAGCATCAACCCTATAATCGCTCTCCAGTTATGTTCATTCAGAAACTCTGCCTTAACCTTTTCCCACAAGCTACCTTCTTCTTGAGATCGGGTTGGGAGCGTGCGAATGGAGATATCCGTATAGACTTTCGTTCGAATTCGCTCATGCTGTAAAAAAGTCTCGGTAGAACGTAAAACATAATAAAGGATCGGAATCCCTACTAGGGTAAAGGACATCGCAACTCCAAAGGTGATGCCAACCAAATAAAAGCAAAAGTAAAACAGCCCGGTGGCAAAAGTAATTAGTAAAAAACAGAAATTCCTCACATGTTTGCGGATCATTTGATTCATACTCTTCTCTCCCTCTCTGCAATAAAAAATTGTTCTTCTACGCAGCTCTTATGCTAATGCTCCTGATGTAAAATCGACCAGTGCCATAATGTCATATGACAGTCATTTCATACAAAAAAACACCCTATTGCCTACTCCCGCAAGGGAATATGGACAACAAGGTGCTCGCTCGTCAATTTGAAATGATTTGGTTATGGTTAATCCAACGTTCCAAAGGCTTTCTCTACAGCCTCTTCGCGGTTCCGGACACCCAGCTTAGCGTAGATGGTAGAAGCGTAATTTCTCACCGTCCCATCGGACAAATATAGTTTAGTGGCAATGGACTTATAACGCATGCCCTTTGACAGGCATTCTAGAATCTCCAGCTCACGCAGGGTCAGCCCATATTCATTACTCTGCTCAGTCTGCGCTTCAGAAGTTGGATGCATCTCATAATGATCAATTAATACATTCGTAATAGCTGGCGTTATCATCTTCACACCCCGATGTACGAGACGTATACCTTCAAATAGCTCCTGCGGCTCTGTAGACTTTAACAAGTAGCCATCTGCCCCGTTTTGCAGTGCTTCGACTGCCATATCTGTTTCTTGAAAAGTAGTCAGGATCAACACTCGNNCCCTGGCCACTTTTGCTTAATGAGCTTAGTTGCTTCCGCACCGTCCATGCCTGGCATATTTAGGTCCATCAGCACCACGTGCGGTTGACCCTGCTCGCAGAAGCTTACTGCTTGCTCACCATTCTCTGCTAACCCTATGATCTCAAAATCCGGCTCCTGCTCTAGTATAATTCGTAGACTATCGCGGATATAAGGCTGATCATCTACCAGCAATAAACGAACCATTTCCTCCCGGATCTCCTCAAGCCTCGGCAAACTACAGGTCACTAAGGTTCCTTCCCCTGGCTTAGAGTAAAAATACACTTGCCCTTGCAAGTTAGAAGCTCGTTCCTTCATCGCGTTCAGACCAAATCCTGCTGCTAAATCCTCTGCGCCTAATCCATTATCCTGCACATCCAGCCGGATCAACTTCTCTTCGTAATGTAGACTAATGACAATTTCACTGGCTCGACCATGACGTACAGCGTTGGTTATCGACTCTTGCAAGCATCTGTATAAAGTCATTTGGGCCTGCTTGGATACTGTGTATGCCTCTCCAAACGTTCTTAGGCGAATCTTAACCTTCGAGAAGGTCTGGAAATCATCCACTAATTTCTGCAGGGACTGTATAAGCGTCAACGAATCCTGCGAAGAGCCCACATGGTGCAAATATCGCCGAACGTCATCCAAGGCATTACGGGTTAGCTTTAACAAGGCATCTATCTTTTGCTCCCCATCCGAAGTGTTCACCTCCGTACGTAAAGTCTCTAACCCCATAAGAATCGAAGTATAAGAATGCCCCACCGTATCATGCAGATCTTTGGATAACCGATCGCGTTCTTCCAGAAGTGTCATGCGCTCGACTTGTGAGATATACTGCTCCAAAACAGCATTTTGGTCCTTAATAATTCCGCTCTGCTTATGATTCACTACCAGTAAATGAAAAGCAAAGCCAAGCGTATACACCAAACCAATGTTCAGGATCATCGATACAGCATCCACTTGTTGTGACAATCTAGATAACATAATTGGAATCAAAATAACCGTGATCGGAGCTGACCAACGATAAGACTTCTGTGCACTATTGCTGGCGATCATAAAAGCGCTAGGTAGAAAAGTTACATATGATTCAGGAAATAGAGCAGCCAAATATAAGCATAGACCACCCGAAAGGAGAATCTCCGCAATCAGATAATATTTATAATGAAGCTGCAAACAAAACCAAGGCACTGAAAAAGAGATCAGCCCCCAAACAAACGCAATCCAGAACGGAATCGTAAAATCCTCCGAAAGATAACACATGGTGATCAATAAAGAAGTAGAAAAACAAATCCGAAACAGGAGGACGAGCCAATCGTACCAGAACCACTGCTTAACCAGATTAAACACTGAATTGCCCCCTATATACTGTGCTGACTAGACCTTTATTATAGTGTAACCCCTTGAGGCCTTACTAGTTACAAAAGGTCATGAGTTGGGATGACATAGCATTAATGCAAAAAAGATGCCGTCCCTTTAGGGGCAGCATCCTTGATCAATCCTCTATTCATATCACGAATTAAAACTTAATTCGTGAAAATCCATTGTCTGTCTTTACATATCCCACGCCGTTGCCCACATAGTTGAAATTAAAATCATCCTTCAGCTTAAAAGCATAATCTACTGCGAGTGTTTTAGGATTTAAAACATATGTGGCGGAACCCGGGAAGCCAAGCTCAATATTGCCATCCTGTAATCGGTTCAACGAAACAAAAAATTCCGTCTCATCTTGAAGAGCTACCGACTTAACCAATCCTTTGACATTATATAGGGACAACTTACCATTGGAGTAAATCCCATAAACCTCACCAAGTGAGGAGACGACAGCATCACCTGCAATATCTCTTCCCCATAGTAATTTACCTTTAGGGTTGAATCCGAACAACCGATTCCCTGTCTTTGGTATATTGGCACGGACTAATACAGTTCCATCGGAAAGCACCTGATTGTAAGACACTTCAGTGTACGAATCAGCTGGCAATTGATATGTAAACACTGAATTTAACGAAGAATCGAGAGCCTGGATGCGTGAACCTTTCCCACCTCCGTTATTCGTTTGAATTAAGATACGATTTCCTTGCGCCAATACCGTTCCTTTGTAAGAAATATTTTTTATTTTAGTTCCATTTTTATTAATTAAAGTTAGTGACCCAGCATAATTTCCATCGTCATCAAAGTTACCTTGGGATGCAAAGACTAAACTCCCGTTATCAAGTCTATATAAGCACCCCTCTGTTTGAGACAGATTCACTTTCCATTTCCGTTTTCCGTCAGGTCCCACAGCGTAGATCTGAGTTGCGTCAGGAGAGAGATTATCTGTAAAGGTTATGTATACCGTTCCATCTGGCGCCACTAAATAATCCTTGGATTCACGAAACATCGCTGTGCCCGGGTCTGCAAAATTAACTGACCACTTCAGCTTCCCTGTCTGTGTGTCATAGGATTTCAGCGTATCCACCAACCATATCTTAGTTTGGGTAGCATGCTCTTCCTTTGTGTGGAGATACACTGTATTTAATGAGGGAACCTCCACAGGACTCCCTTCCATACTTTCTAATTCTCCCACAACATTCAGCTGACTCCACTCCGAATTAGGTAATTTCGTTACTGTTCCAGCAGCTTCTATGACAGTAGATGATACCGCACTTACGGTAACCAGCAAGAGAGCAAGCAAACCTGTAAATATTCCTTTTTTCAAAAATATCAACCTTTCTTTCCATATATAGTATGTATTCTGTTACTTTACTCCCTTTTTTAAGGGACAACAAGATTAGATTAAACATCTTTTTAAATGAAAGTCCGCATTGTATGATAGTACCTCNNTATTATTTAGCCAGAAAATCACAGGTACATAAAGGAGTGGGATTTAAGATAAGTGAGGCGAACAGCATCCAGCATACGTCCTACCCAAATATAATCAAGATCAGTGGGTGGATTTACAGGATTATCAGAATACATCTATCGAAGAAATCGTGCTTTTATGGAGCCGCTTAAATAAACGAATCGTCAAAGTCATTGCCAAGATTCCTAACGACAAACTGAGCTATCTCTAGCCACAGTTTAAAAAGGCCCTTCCTGTTATTATTACGGCCGCTTTATGTGACACCCTTCTTATTTTATTAGTCGTATTAGGCGTCTCTGTCCTTGTGTTTGCCATCCCCATTCTGCAGACCGCTTTATTTGCTATAGTAATATTGCTTACAAGCTTTTTTAAGAATCCTGCTGTACACCAAATCGTCGTATAA
>DJUJ01000160.1:587-969 GCA_002438345.1 Paenibacillus sp. UBA6285 | reverse complement strand
AGCCGTTCTGAGTGTGATACAACAGTCACCTTAGGAGGTCATACTTTTAGATTACCTGTGGTACCCGCAAATATGCAAACCATCATAGATGAGAAGATCGCCAGCTTCTTAGCGGAAAATGGCTACTTCTACATTATGCATCGTTTTGAACCGGAGAAGCGTACGTCTTTCATCAAAGATATGCACTCCCGCGGATTAATCGCATCCATAAGTGTCGGAGTCAAAGAAGAAGAGTATAATTTCGTTGAACAATTATCAAACGAACAGCTGATTCCGGAATTCATTACGATCGATATTGCACATGGTCATTCCGAGGCTGTCATTCGAATGATCAAACATATTAAACAGTATTTACCTACCAGTTTCGTTATTGCTGGAAACG
>DJUJ01000160.1:0-540 GCA_002438345.1 Paenibacillus sp. UBA6285 | reverse complement strand
ACAGGTGGCTGGCAATTGGCTGCACTGCGCTTGTGTGCCAAGGCTGCAAGTAAGCCTATTATCGCTGACGGAGGCATTCGGACGCACGGTGATATCGCCAAATCCATTAGATTTGGTGCTTCCATGGTCATGATTGGTTCCCTGTTTGCAGGGCATGAAGAATCTCCGGGTGAGACCATCGAAATCGATGGAAAGCTCTATAAAGAATACTTTGGCTCAGCATCAGAATACCAAAAAGGTGAAAAGAAGAATGTTGAGGGTAAAAAAATAGTTGTCGAACACAAAGGCGCTTTATCAGAAACATTGAGAGAGATGGAGCAAGATCTTCAGTCCTCGATTTCCTATGCTGGAGGCAACAAATTAGAAGCCATTCGCAAAGTGGATTATGTTATCGTTAAGAATTCCATTTTTAATGGTGACAAGGTCTATTAAATCGTAAAGAGGTGAGTAAGACGACTTAGGTCGTTCTTGCTCACCTTTTTTTAGGTTGTTATGATTTCCGCTATACCACTTTGGGGTAATCATCTAATAGGCTATTAG
>DJUJ01000129.1:21072-23686 GCA_002438345.1 Paenibacillus sp. UBA6285 | reverse complement strand
TTCAAGGATTCTTCAATATTCCAGTGGATCATCTAACTGCACTTGATTTGATCAGTAGTCATTTGAAATCGAAGGCAATGTCTGATCTAGTGATTGTCTCCCCTGATGCAGGACGCGCGTCTATGGCTGAGAAACTGGCGAATAAGCTGGATTCACCTTTTGCCATTATGATTAAGAAGCGTCCAGCCCATAATGAATCGGTAATCACTCATGTCATTGGCGATGTCGAGGGACGTACACCGATTATCATTGAGGATCTGATTGATACAGGGACTACTATTGTGAATGTGGTTGAAGGTCTGAAAGAGAGAGGTGCGAAGGACAGTATCGTCTGCGCAACGCATGGATTGTTCTCAGGACCTGCGCTGCAGCGGCTTGACCATCCCTCTGTTCAGGAAGTGGTCATTACGGACTCTATTGCGCTGCCAGATGATCATTCAAGTCGGTTTACGGTCTTATCGGTGGCACCGATGCTTGCACAAGCTACACGTATTATTCTTGAGGGCGGTTCGATCGATAAGCTTTTCAGAGACGCGGGAATTTAATTCCCCGTCTTTTTTTATTTTTTGCGTGAAAAAGTTGCTGTTTATGGAGTGGTAGAGTCTTTCTCAACTTGAGAATCTCGCTGTCACATGTGGTATACTGTGTGAAGATAGCCGCACCCATAAAGGGAACGGAATAGCGATTAAGTTTGGAGCTCCGGTATACCCCATTGGGCACCGTCCTCCTATTTTTTCGTTAGTATAAAGGAAGCTTCTTATAAGGGGGTGCCTTGCTTCCATGATGGAGAGAACTTCAGAGTATGATGAGGAGAATGGTAATGTTATTCCTGTCACTCTGAATGCCAATTTTTTCTTTGAAAGAGCCGTTCGGTCCTTGGATCGCTTTCAATATGATAAGGCATTAANNTGTAGAGTACGAACCGGAGAACCCGGTAAATCATTGCAACGTAGCAGGTGTTTTATCAGAGATGGGGAATTATGAGGCGTCTAACGACATTTTGACCCATGTACTGGAGAATATTGATCCTGGAATGACGGAATGTTATTTCTATATGGCTAACAACTTCGCCAATATGGAAAGCTATGAGGAGGCAGAACGCTCACTCGTTACTTATCTCGAAGAAGATGTGAACGGTGAATTTCTGGTCGAATCGGAAGAATTGATGGAACTTCTGCAATATGAGCTGGATCGTCCTGCACCGCTTATCCGGATTAGAAGCCGGGAAGGGGTAATAGAGCATGAGCGGGCCCGAGCGCTGTTGGAAGAAGGCAAGTTTACACAAGCCGTTACTTTGCTTGAAGAGATTGTGAGCAATACGCCAGACTTCTTGGCGGCGCATAACAACCTAGCCCTTGCGTATTTCTATATGGGTCGTTTTACCAAAGCCAAAGAATGCATTTTACGGGTGCTTGATCAGGACTCTGGGAATTTGCATGCACTTTGTAACTTGGCAATCTTTCTGCAGTATGAAGGTGACCGCGGGCAACTAGCTGGATTGTTACGTCTGCTAGAGACGACCATTCCTTTTCACCAGGAGCATTTGTTCAAAATGGCCACTACCATGGGGATTCTGGGACGGCATAGAACCGCATATGGTCATTTTCGGCGCTTGCTTAAGGATGAGGAAGTCGGCGGTGACGCCAGTTTGTACCATTACTGTGCGGCAGCAGCAAGCAATAGCGGTCTGTATGCAGAAGCTCAGCGTTGCTGGCAAAAAGCTGCCAAGCTGGATCCGGAATCGGCTGTGCCGAGGTTTTTTCTGGCCCAGCTACAGCAAGCGCAAGGAGAAGGCAAAGCGCTGTCTCCAGTCAGCTACAACTATCAGCTCCCATTTCAAGAGCAGCTGAAGCTGTGGAAGGACAATAAAGGCAGCTTTGCCGAAGAGGTGCGGAACAATCCGCTACTTCGATCTTCCTTCTTCTGGGCACTCCGCTACGGTGATGCCAATACGAAGCTTCAGGTTACTGAAGCTCTGCGGTGGATCGAAGATGAAGAAATGTCCGAGATTCTACAAGGACTTCTGAAGCAACAGCCATTGCAGGAAGAAAAGCTTCAAGAAGCTGCGCTTCTCAGTCTGCAACGACTGATTGGTAGTATTCCGGAGGAAAATGTGCTTCAGGAAGCCAAAGAAACTTCTACTGCGCGTCTGAAGGGATTGCCAGAATGGAGAGAAGATTGGCAAAAAGTCATCGACCAGACGGTAAGTATGATGGACCGGAGATTTGATGCCGTCCAGAAAAAAGATGCTGAATTACTTTGGAAGCAATTCGTAAGTAGCATATATCCAGATGTACCTTTTATCCGTCAAACGGAAGGTTGGTGTGCTGCCTTAGAATATCTGATTGCAAAAATGCATAACCTTCCAGTCACCTACCGTGAGGTAGCTCAGCGCTACGACGTTTCCGTGTCGATGGTCAGTCGTTATGCTCGGCGTATCGATGATGAATGCAGTTTTCAGGGAAGTGTGAGCGACAGTCTTCCCCCGTTTACCGAAAATATCTAAATTCTTGATGCAGTATTTCGTAGAAACGGAGCCTTTTTTCTAATGAGGGCCCGTTTTCTTCAAAATATAAGAAATTTTAAGTTTTACACCTATACTTTATGTCTTATA
>DJUJ01000129.1:10236-21065 GCA_002438345.1 Paenibacillus sp. UBA6285 | reverse complement strand
GAAGGCGTTTATGCTTGAAATAAACCCTATTGTGAGGAGGCCACTGTTATGTACAAAACGATTGTAATCGGAACAGGCCCGGCCGGGCTTACTGCTGCTATTTATTTGGCACGTGCCAACCTTAACCCACTTGTAATTGAAGGTATGCAGCCAGGTGGACAACTGACAACGACAACGGAAGTGGAGAACTTTCCAGGCTTTCCTGAAGGGATTCTCGGCCCAGATTTAATGGACAACATGCGGAAGCAGGCTGAACGTTTTGGTGCTGAATTCAAGAATGGTTGGGTGGATTCAGTGGATTTTTCACAGCGTCCATTTAAAGTGACAGTAGATGGTTTGGGTGTATTAGAGGCAGAGTCGGTGATTATCTCTACCGGTGCTTCTGCCAGATATTTAGGAATACCAGGAGAGCAAGAGAATGTGGGCCGTGGGGTCAGCACTTGTGCTACTTGTGATGGCTTCTTTTTCCGGAACAAGAAGATTATCGTGGTTGGTGGAGGAGACTCCGCGATGGAGGAAGCCAGCTTCTTAACAAGATTCGCTTCCAGCGTAACCGTGGTTCACCGTCGTGATGAGCTCAGAGCTTCGAAGATCATGCAGGATCGCGCACGTGACAACAGTAAGGTAGCGTGGGCACTTAATCGTACACCGCTTGAGGTTACAACGGATGAGTCTGGTGTTAAAGGGCTAACGGTTCGCAACAATGAGACGGGGCTTGAAGAACTCATTGAAGCGGACGGAGTGTTTGTCGCTATCGGACATACGCCGAATACCGGATTCTTGGGCGGCCAGATTACGACGGATACTAACGGTTATATCGTGGTGAATCCAGGAACTACTGAAACGAACATACCGGGCGTATTCGCATGTGGCGACGTACAGGATACCCGTTACCGTCAAGCGATTTCTGCAGCAGGCACCGGCTGTATGGCAGCAATGGACGCTGAGAAATATCTTGAAGGCACAATGGTGCATGACTGGAGCGAAACACTGGGTAGTTAATTTCTTCCTAAATTAAATCGGAATGATTTCAAGCAGGCGATCCTTATCTTAAAGGGTTGCCTGTTTTTTTGTGACAGGAAGCTAAGTGATGTTAAAATAACTGTAACAAAGTGCTTCGAAAAGGACTTGCGCATTTTAGAAATACGTTTACAATAAGGATGTAATGTTAACGTGAACAATTGTCATCCTCTGTATTCCACATTTTCAGTTGAAGTTTATAACAGTAATTAAGTAGAAGTATCGTAACCAATTAAATGTTCACGTTAAACTAAGCGTAACTCCCATTTTGATCTTAAAGGAGAGCAGCAAACCTCATGAGCAGAAAATTCATGGATGAGAACTTCTTGTTGTCGAGTGAGACCGCGATTCAGCTGTTTCATAACTATGCGAAAGACATGCCGATTATCGACTATCATTGCCACCTCAGCCCAAAAGAAATTTACGAGAACAAGACGTTCAACAATATTACCGAAGCTTGGCTGTATGGCGACCATTACAAATGGAGAGTGATGCGGGCAAATGGTGTAGATGAGAAGTTCATTACCGGGGACGCCAGTAACTATGATAAGTTTTTGGCATGGGCTAGAACAGTTCCTATGATTATCGGTAATCCACTCTATCATTGGACGCATCTAGAATTGCAGCGCTTCTTCGGTGTATATGAGCTGCTTAATGAGGCTAACGCACCGAAGATTTGGGATGAAGTGAATAGACAGCTTCAAGGTGAAGGATATGGAGCAAGAGATCTAATCATTAAATCGAAGGTGACAGTTGTATGCACTACTGACGATCCTATAGATAGTTTGGAATATCATGAAAAAATCAGTAATCTGAGTGGGTTCGAAGCCAGTGTAGTTCCTGGATTCCGTCCGGATAAAGCCCTTGAGATCAATCGTCCTATCTTCAAACCTTGGGTAGCTCAGCTTAGCGAGATTTCGGGAATGGCTGTTGAAAATTACGGACAGTTTCTTGAAGCGCTGGAGAGCAGGGTGAGATACTTTCATGCCAGAGCTGGACGTGTATCCGATCATGCTTTGGATGCAGTAATGTTTGAGCCGACTACCTTAGAAGAAGCTACAGCGATATTCGCCAAAGCGCTTCGTGAAGGCGCCGTAAGTGAGAGTGAGGAAAAGAAATATAAAGGGTTCACACTTGTATTCCTTGGCAAATTGTACAATGAGCTGGATTGGGCGATGCAATTTCATATCCATGCCCTACGCAATAATAACAGCGTAATGTTGGGACGTCTAGGTCCTGACACCGGCTATGATTCCATTAATGACGGTGTGATTGCTAAGCCTCTGTCAGGTTTGCTAGATGCGCTGGATCGTGAGAACGCGCTGCCTAAGACCATTTTGTACTCACTCAATCCTAATGATAATCATGTCATTGCCGGCTTAATGGGCTGCTTCCAAGGGGGCGGTATTCCAGGGAAAATTCAATTCGGAACCGCATGGTGGTTCAACGATAATAAGGACGGCATGCTGGAACAGATGAAGACGCTCGCTAATCTCGGCGTACTCAGCCAATTTGTCGGAATGTTAACCGACTCCAGAAGCTTTTTATCGTATACCAGACATGAATACTTTAGAAGAATCCTGTGCGATCTTGTTGGTTCTTGGGTAGAGAGCGGAGAAGCTCCTGATGATCTGAATCTACTAGGCGGCATGATCAAGAATATCTGTTACAATAACGCTGATCATTATTTTAATTTCTCGAAACAGGCATTGGTGACTAAGTAATCGTTATGATATCCTTACATGGAAGAGCCAAACCCGTTTGATAAGGAAGGTTGACCCATGGCACCTACAATCAAGGATATCGCCAAATTGGCGAATGTATCGCATACAACTGTATCGAGAGCACTTAACAATAGTCCGCTAATTAAAGAGGTCACACGTAAAAGAATTGCAGAGATCGCTGCGCAAGTGGGTTACGTCCCCAATTACAATGCCAAAAGCCTTGTGATGCAGCGATCTTATACCATCGGTCTGTTCTTCACGAGTATTGCCAAGGGCACAACGTCAGGTTTCTTCTCTGATACGATTCGTGGTGTGAATAGCGTAATAGATGTGCAATATAATCTGTTCATCCGTGGGATTGACGATTATGTGGAATACTCCTCTATTCATCGTAAACGCTTTGATGGAATTATTCTAATGAGTCAAAGCGAAGCAGATAATAAATTCATTTACCATGTAGTACAGCAAGGCATTCCAATCGTTGTGCTGAACCGGCAGATAGATGATCGCTCCATTATCAACATCATCTCGAATGACCGTGAAGGCGCTTATGATGCAGGCAAACACTTGATTGAATGCGGGCATCAAGACATTGCGATCATTGAAGGCGTCGAGGGCTTTAAATCCACGCAGGAACGCAGAGACGGTTTTATAAAAGCTTTGATTGACCATAATATCCCTGTGCGTAACGACTATATGAGAAGTGGTAATTACGATATGCAAAGCGGATATGAGGCGATGGGCAAGTTGCTGGATTTAGAGAAACCACCGACGGCAGTATTTTGTTCCAACGATGATATGGCTATCGGGGCTATGAAAAGCGTATTCGAACGAGGGTTACAGGTACCGTATGACATCTCCATTGTGGGTTTTGACGATATAGGTTTCTCACTCTTTGCGAATCCTTCGCTCACCACAGTCAAGCGTCCCATTGAGAAGATTAGCGAGCAAGGCGCTCGTCAGTTGTTAAGCTTGATTAAGGAACCTACGGAAAAAGATGGACCGATCTCGATCAAAACGGAATTCATTGCGAGAGAATCGGTTAGGAAGTTGCAAAAATAGTAATAGTCCGCATACAGTGGCTAAATCCTTTACAATTTGTGAAGGGTTTTTAAATAAAAATTTTCACGTGTGCATAAATATAATAAAACAATAATATAACACTATTTTATATAGATATATTAATTAGTTTATCGTGTCCATTATTATAATAGGAGGCGTTAATATGGAAAGATTGAATAGCGACAGTTGGACAGCTTACAAGCAGTATCCCGAGAAGGTTCTGCAATTTGGTGAAGGCAATTTTATGCGCGCGTTTGTAGATTGGCAGATTCATATCATGAATCAAAAAACTGATTTCAATGGTGGAGTGGTTGTCGTACAACCGCTGGGCAACGGACTTGCAGAAATGCTAAATGCTCAGGACGGTTTATATACGCTTTATCTCCAAGGGATCAAAGACGGAGCAGCTGTAAAAGAACATGAGGTCATCAACTGCATTACACGAACGCTTAATCCTTTTGCTCAACATGAGGAGTATATGAAGCTTGCCGAGAATCCAGAGCTGCGATTTATAGTGTCCAACACCACTGAGGCAGGAATTGCTTTTGAAGTCGGCGATAAGTTAACCGATGCTTCGCAGAGTAGTTTTCCGGGTAAGCTGACGGCCTTATTGTATAAACGTTTTGAATTTTTTAATGGTGATTTTTCTAAAGGTTTTATCATAATTCCGTGCGAGCTGATTGATCGAAATGGTGATGAGCTTAAGAAGGTTATTTTAAAATATGCTGACCTGTGGAATCTCGGAGAGGGCTTTGTTGAATGGTTGAATGAAGCCAATACCTTCTGCTGCAGTCTGGTGGATCGCATCGTTCCCGGATATCCAAGAGACACCATTGCTGAGATTACGGAAGAACTTGGCTATGAGGATAAGTTGGTCGTTGTCGGCGAGCAGTTCNNAGTTCCCAGCTGAACTAGCAGGACTTAATGTGCTGGTGGTGGATGATATGACGTCTTACCGGACGCGTAAAGTGAGAATTCTAAATGGGGCACATACAGCATTGACCCCAGTAGCTTATTTATACGGTATTGATACGGTCTCGGAGGCGATTGAGCACAAAGAGGTTGGAGCGTACGTGAAGTCCTTAATCTATGAAGAGATTATTCCGACGCTGGATCTGCCGGTAGAGGAATTGAACTCTTTTGCAGATGCGGTATTGGAACGGTTCCTGAACCCTTATGTACAGCATTACGTGATGAGCATCTCTCTTAACTCTATATCGAAATTTAAGACAAGAGATCTACCTTCTTTACTGCAATTTGTGGAGTCGCAAGGACAATTGCCTGAAAAGCTCATCTTCTCATTGAGCGCATTAATTGCCTTCTATAAAGGACGTAGAGGGGAAGAAGAGATTCAGCTTGCGGATGATGCGGATATTTTGGAATGGTTCGCTTCCTTGTGGGGAGGATGGGATGGTACAGACACAGGGCTGCGTGCACTGACCGCTCAGGTACTGGCAGCAACAAACCGCTGGGGCAGTGACCTGAATGAAGTGGCTGGACTTACCGACAAGGTGGCAGAAGGCTTGATTGCGATTGAGNNGACAACTAATATACTGGAGGTGGATAACGATATGATCAAAACCATGAAAGAGGTACTGCAGATTAACGATGCCGATAATGTAGCAGTTGCACTGAAGGACTATAAAGCAGGCGATACCATCGTGATTGGTTCCAAAGAGATTGCCATTACTGAGGATGTTGCTAGAGGTCATAAAATTGCACTAACCAGTATTAGCGAAGGTGAGACCGTATTGAAATATGGTTATCCCATCGGTCATGCCAAAGCGCCTATCGCGCCGGGCCAGTGGGTGCATACGCATAATACGAAGACCAACTTAACAGGGGTTGAGGAATATACCTTTGAGCAGAAACTGACGCCGAATCCTTTTACCATGGAGAATTTGACCTTTAAAGGGCACAGACGTTTTGACGGATCTGTAGGTATCCGTAACGAGCTGTGGATCGTTCCTACAGTTGGTTGTGTAAATGGAGTGGCGGAGCAGATCATCAATATTTTTAAGGCAGAGGTTGGGGATATCGCTCCGTTCGATAACGTGCTGGTGCTTAAGCATAACTATGGTTGCTCCCAACTGGGCGATGATCATGACAATACTCGTACGATTCTAGCAAATGCGGTTAAACACCCGAATGCTGGCGGAGTGCTTGTGCTCGGACTTGGTTGTGAGAATAACAACTTGCATATTTTTAAAGACATGCTTGGCAGCTATGATGAGGATCGTGTGCGGTTCCTAGTCTCTCAAGAGGTTGGGAATGAGATAGAAGAAGGCGTGAAGCTGCTGAAGGAAATCTTCAATAACGTACAGGGTGATCATCGGGAAGAAGTGGCACTCTCTGAGCTCAAGATCGGTCTGAAATGTGGAGGTTCGGATGGCCTGTCCGGGATTACTGCTAATCCACTGCTTGGACGTCTGTCTGATTTTATGGCTGCTCAAGGTGGTACAACCGTACTGACTGAGGTTCCTGAAATGTTTGGTGCCGAAAAAATTCTGATGGAACGTGCTGCGGACGAAGTCATATTCCACAAAATTGTTGATCTCATCAACGACTTCAAGCAGTATTTTATGGACTATAAGCAGCCGGTATATGAAAATCCTTCTCCAGGGAATAAAGCCGGTGGAATTACTACACTCGAGGATAAATCACTGGGCTGTACGCAGAAATCCGGTAACTCTACGGTCATGGATGTGCTCAAGTATGGAGAGCTTATCACTAACAAGGGACTTAATCTTCTTAATGCGCCAGGTAACGATCTTGTGGCTTCCTCTGAACTTGCTGCTGCTGGCTGCCAGTTGGTGATCTTCACTACCGGGCGGGGAACACCATTTGGTACATTTGTGCCAACGATGAAGGTATCGACGAACACGCCTTTGTATGAAGGTAAGCGTCACTGGATCGATTTTAACGCAGGGGTGTTGGTAGAAGACGGCTCTCCAGATGAGGTTCTGCGCAGCTTCATTAATTACATTATTGATGTGGCCAGCGGCGAATGGGTTAATAATGAGAAGAATAACTTCCGCGAGATTTCTATATTCAAAACAGGAGTAACGCTATAATAGAATTGTTTATGCAAATTACGACCCGAGTTTAAAAATAAATCAGGCTGTCTTCTATGCTTTATAAGCGTAGGAGGCAGTGTTTTTAAAATATAAGCAAGTATAAGTTTCACACTATACATAATCCTAATATTTCTACGAGAAACGGTTTTCTCAAAAGCCATAGCTGCTTGGGAAACCCCCTCGTTTTTTGAGCAGGATATACGTGAACACTTGGTGAGGACGCTCCCGCGAACGGACCGTTGTTCCAATCGCTGTTGTGTCCAGATTTTTTTCATTCTCCTTAGCGGTGAAAATCCGGACACAAAGGCGACCGCTACCGCTTTTCCACAATCAGTCCGTCCTCTCCGCTACTTAAGCGGGAAAAGGTTCTAAAATCTTTTGAAAACATGGCTATGTTAAAGAACTATGTTGAAAATTGTCTACAACCCGTAAAAATCTTTAGGAACAGCAGGAAAAGAAGAAATGTAGGTATAGAACTTCAACAAATTAAGCGTGGTAAACATAAAGAAGGTATATATCATATACAGCATATTAATGCCTTTCATAGTAAACTCAAAAAGTGGATGGATAGGTTTAATGGTGTTGCAACTTGGTCTAAATGGCTTGAAATCTTCAATACAGAGAAAGATACGATAAAGAGTAAAAACCTATTGATGCAATCTCATACATCTCATATTGATACAACATTAAAGGATTTTAAAGTTAGAGAAGCAATTTATGTGTAATTGTTCTAAATATTTTAAACTATATAACAATATGCTATATAATTATATGAAAGTTATATATACAAAGATGGGGGTATCCAATAATGAGTAATATTAATCCATTTGATAAGTGTCCAGTTTATGAAACCAATAACTTAATATTTACAAAAGTTAAAGAGGAAGACGCAATGGACCTATTTGAGTGTTATTCTGACCCGATTACTAAAAATCGTATGAACAATGATAATTGTGGCGGTGTATGGGATACACGCAATATTGACGCTGTAATAAAGGGTATTAAGGGATGGAAGCAAGAATTTGATGATAGATTTTAAATAAGATGGAGTATTAATCATAAGCAGACAAATAAGATAATAGGTACTATCGAAATAGCACCTGTTCCTAATACAACAAGATTTTGGGATGGTGATTGTCAGACTGGTATATTAAGAATAGACATTATTTCATATCTTGAAAATGAAATGATTTTATCTGAAATTTTAAGAATGGTTTCTGATAATTTTTATACAGACTTTGATATTAGTAATATCATCATTAAAGCCACTAAAGACGATGGAGAAAGAGTTTTAGCCTTGGAAAATAAAAATTTTGACAAATTAGAGAGCAACACCTTTCCTTATAGTAATTATTTTATAAAAAGAAAATAATACATAATGGCTTTATATATACTTCACTTAATGAAACAACCTTCTTAATATACAAATTTAGAGAACTCTGAAATGAGTTCCCTAAAAAATGTTTCATTATCAACACTTTTCTTTAACAGAGCTAAATACATAAAAAAGAAACCTTTCTCTAGTAAAATGGAAGTGCAAGCAACAGCTGCCAGAATTGTCTGCTGAAAACACGCTGCACGAAAGCGGTCAGGGAACCGGGAAGTCACCGTAAGCTTGGTAAGTCTACGACACCAAAGTCGGGCCCGAGAACTCCTTGAAGTGAAGAAGGCTATGCCCTCTCAGTCCGCCGAATGATTGAACCGGAAAGTGTGTTTGGTCAACTGAAAAACAACCGGGGATTCCGGCGCTTACTGCTTCAAGGGCTGTCAAAGGTGACGCTTGAGGTCGGATGGTTTTCGCTTGCCCATAATGTGCTGTAGCAAGCCGCAATGGACCACAAATGCAAGGCAGCGATTCTCCATTAACGGGAGAATCGCTGCCTTGTTGTCCTTTTACGACTTCTAGTGTAAATATGGGCTGTTTCTTTGGTGGAAAAATCCACTTATGAGACAGCCTCTTTCTTCTGATTTAGTGATTGCAATCACTATCGCCCTGTACGGCCTGTGCTAATCTGTTGTTGAGAATAATTCTCACATAAAAGGAGAAGAGTCCAATGGAAAAAATGCTGCGAATGGATGAGTCCATTTTCGATATGGTATCACGGCATCCGGAGGTCATTGAGATTATGGTAGAGCTGGGCTTTAAGGATATCGCTAAGCCTGGCATGCTGCAGACGGCTGGCCGTTTCATGACCTTATCTAAAGGAATCAAGTTGAAGAAAATGGATCTCGACACCGTGAAGCTAGCATTTGAACAACATGGCTTCGAGATTATGAAATAAAGGAACTGATGACCAAATTTCATTAAGGAGAGATCAATAATGAGTGAACTGATAAATAACCGCGAGGTTGATGCACCGGAGCAGACTCGTCGCCAAGCCATGCTCAAGGAGATTATTAAAGAACTGCATGCAGGTAAAAGCGTTGAAGAGGTTAAGGCACGTTTCGAGGAAGCTGTAGGCGATGTTACCGTAGCGGAAATCTCTGCCATGGAGCATTCGTTAATGACCGAAGAGGGGATTCCGGTATCCGAGGTACAACGACTTTGTTCGGTGCATACGGCTATCTTTAAAGGTTCTACTGAGCAAATTCACCGTTCCTCTAAGCCTGAGGAGCAGCCAGGGCATCCAGTACACACCTTCAAGCTAGAAAACCGTGAGATTGAAAGACTTGTGAACTTCCGTTTAGATTTGCATGCTGCCAAATTCCAGAAGAATGACAGCGAGGATATGGTCTTCAAGCTACTGGAGGATCTTAGTTTGTTGCTGGATCTTGATAAACACTACAGTCGTAAAGAGAACCTGCTGTTTCCTTACTTAGAGAAATACGGGATATATGGGCCAACTAAGGTCATGTGGGGAGTCGATGATAATATCCGCCGTATGATTAAAGAGGCTAAAGTAGCGCTCAGCACTTATAACGGAAACGTATCAGAAATTGGGATACAACTTACGGAGATCATCAAGGAAGTTAATGAAATGATATTTAAAGAAGAGAACATTCTACTGCCTATGGCACTCGACAAGCTGACAGAAGATGAATGGGTCAAAATCGCACGGGAAAGCGATGAGATAGGGTTCTGTCTAACCGCGCCAGAGCAGGAGTGGGTACCCGAGCGTGCCACAGAGCCGGAAGGCGCCGTAGAACAGGGGGAAGCAGTGGGGGACGCCCCGCAAGAAGGGTTCATCCGTTTTGAGACAGGGCTGTTGTCACTGCATCAGCTGGAGACAGTACTAAATCATCTGCCAGTAGATCTGACATTTATTGATGAGAATGATGTCGTCCGATATTTTTCACACGGGAAGGAACGTATCTTTGCGCNNAGAACTGTCATCCTCCCCAAAGTGTGCATGTGGTAGAGAAGCTTCTGGAGGACTTCAAGGCGGGTCGTAAAGACGCTGAAGACTTTTGGATTAACATCAAAGATAAATTTATCTATATCCGTTACTTCGCCGTCCGAGACGAGACAGGCCGGTATATGGGTACTCTGGAGTTTACACAGAATATCGCACCAATCCGTGCGCTGGAGGGTCAAAAGCGTATTTTGTCAGAATAAATGAGTGTTTTGGGCTATTTTCCAGATAATAATATAGGCAGAAGACTCTCTTACTTAGGCGTAAGGGGGTCTTTTTAGAATATAATAGAGTATAGTATTAAAATAAGGAATTCCCGGGTGTGTTGTCTTTCCTTGACCACAGAGGGGGCTTCTATTATAGTTGGTACTTAGGATTAACTATTTTAGTATAAAAAAAGGTGGCTTGTTACATGTCTGAGAATATCTACGTTGGCGTGGATTTGGGTGGAACTGCAATTAAAGTTGGAATCTGCAATGCTGAGGGAACTCTACTGCATACTTACGAGGGACCCACAGGAACTGCAGAAGGTGTCGATACTGTTATCGATAATATCGAAAAGTATGTTCGCCAAATTGTGGAGGATTCCCCGA
>DJUJ01000129.1:0-10158 GCA_002438345.1 Paenibacillus sp. UBA6285 | reverse complement strand
AAGATCGCTGGAACAAGCCTGTCAAAATAGACAATGATGCGAACGTGGCTGCACTGGGTGAAGCTTGGAGTGGTGCAGGACGCGGGATTGAAAACTGTGTCTGCTATACGCTAGGAACAGGTGTTGGTGGCGGAATCATTATTAATGGAAAGATTTATCAAGGTTTTGCGGGACTAGCAGGTGAGCTTGGCCATATCACTGTAGTGCCAGATCTGGAAGCCATTCAATGTGGTTGTGGTAGAATGGGATGTTTGGAAACTGTTTCCTCCGCAACAGGAATTATTCGTATGGCTAATGATGCAGTAGCGCGTGGTGACCGTACTTCCCTCTCAATGGTAGAGAAGATTGCTGCGAAGGAAGTATTTGATGCGGCTAAGGCTGGCGATGAAGTAGCGATTCGCATAGTGAACCGTGCAGCATACTATCTGGGTAAATCTATGGCTTCTGTTGCGGCTGTGCTTAACCCTGAGGTCTTCATCGTTGGTGGCGGTGTGTCTAAGGCTGGAGATATTCTATTTGATGAAGTTCGTCGTGTGTTTGCTAAGTTAGCACCGGCTCCGCTTCAGACTGGTGTTTCGATTATTCCTGCTGAGCTTGGGAATGATGCAGGTATTGTTGGTGCTGCAGGCCTTCTGCTTCGTTCTTAAAAGACAGGGAGTATTCATATACTAATTTAGGGAGGGGACGCTTTAATGACCGAATTGGACAATACTCCAACGGCTGGAGCCACCCTGATCATTATTACCGGAATGTCAGGTGCGGGTAAGACAATAGCTGTACAGAGTCTGGAAGACCTAGGGTTCTTCTGTGTCGATAATTTGCCGCCGGTGCTGATCCCTAAGTTTGCAGAACTGATTGAGCAGTCGAAGGGTAAGATCGCCAAGGTAGCTCTTGTGATTGACCTGCGCGGTCGGGAATTCTTCACTGCTTTGTCTGAGTCTCTAGCCTATATCAAAGATGAGTCAACCATTGGTTGTGAAATCTTGTTCTTGGATGCTACGGATTCGGTACTTGTGCAGCGTTACAAGGAAAGCCGGCGTCATCATCCTTTAGCACCCAAGGGACTTCCGCTTGACGGTATCAAGCTGGAACGTAAAATGCTTGAGGAATTAAAGAATTCAGCCACATTGTGTCTGGATACTAGCAGTATGAAACCAGTGCAGCTAAAAGAGAAGATTGTATCTCGGTTCTCGCATTTAGGAAAAAGCACACTTTCCGTCAACATTACTTCGTTCGGATTTAAGTATGGTATTCCTATTGATGCAGACCTTGTCTTCGATGTCCGCTTTTTGCCTAACCCACATTATGTGGACCACTTGCGGCCAAAAACAGGTCAGGACAGCGATGTCTATGACTATGTAATGAAGTGGCCTGAAACGCAGGTGTTCCTGACCAAACTGCTCGATATGCTTCATTTTCTAATTCCGCAATATCGTAGGGAAGGTAAATCCCAGATTATTATCGGCATTGGCTGTACGGGCGGCAAACACCGTTGCGTAGCCATTTCTGAATATTTGGGTAAAATGCTGGGCGTCAGCGAAACGGAATCCGTAGCCGTTAGTCATCGGGATTCCGAGCGTGATCGGCACTAATGAGAGAAGGGGTCCATAGTGGCTGAAGAACAGAGACAGCGTCCACGTATCGTCGTTATGGGCGGTGGTACGGGGCTATCTGTCATGCTTCGCGGCTTAAAAGAAAAGCCGCTAGATATTACAGCTATAGTTACCGTAGCGGATGATGGAGGAAGTTCGGGTATTTTGCGCAGTGAACTGCAAATGCCTCCTCCTGGGGATATCCGCAACGTATTAACGGCTATGGCTGATGTGGAACCGCTGATGGCGGATATTATGAGATATCGTTTCAACACGGGTGAAGGCTTGGCAGGCCATAGTCTTGGTAATCTAATCCTTGCTGCGCTCACAGATATATCCGGCGATTTCGTCACAGCTGTGCGCGAGCTCAGCCGATTATTCGCTGTTCGCGGACGGGTATTGCCCGCTGCAGGGGATGCTGTAGTGTTACGTGCAGAAATGTCGGACGGTACAATTATCACGGGCGAGTCTAAGATACCGGAAGCCGGCGGGATCATCAAACGGGTATCTTTGGAACCTGCTGATGTGGAACCGTTGCCTGAAGCACTGGAAGCGATTCGAAATGCGGATGCGATTCTTTTGGGTCCAGGGAGTCTATATACGAGCATTCTTCCGAACCTACTTGTTCCGAAGCTAGCAGAAGCGGTTGTATCTTCTGATGCAATCAAAATCTTTGTCTGCAATGTAATGACTCAGCCTGGTGAAACGGATAATTATACCGTAAATGACCATCTACAAGCAGTATATGATCATATTGGGATTCATTTATTTGATTATGTTATTGTTAATGACGGTGTAATTCCAGAGCAGGTTCAGACGAAATACGCGGAAAAGGGTGCACGCCCGGTACAACTCGACAAGGATGTACTGGATGGCAGTGGATACAAAGTCATAGCGGATAAGCTAGTGTTATTCCGAACTTATTTAAGGCATGATACCGATAAGCTTAGTCATCATATCTACCAGCTTGTGCAAGATTGGATAAATAGAAACCCTAGGGTATAACTTATATATATGAATGACGTACTTATTTCAGAAAGAGGTGAGACCCTTGTCTTTTGCGGCCCTTACCAAAAAAGAGCTGACGATGGTGGAGAGTGAACCCTGTTGTGAGAAGGCGGAAATGTCAGCACTTATCCGTATGAATGGATCTGTGCAGCTTTCAAGCAAAAAGGTTATTCTCGACATTTCGACGGAGAACGCCGCGATTGCAAGGCGGGTATATTCTTTACTTAAGAAATATTACCAGGTCCATATTGAGCTACTCGTGCGTAAAAAAATGCGTTTGAAGAAAAATAACGTTTATATCGTCAGAATCCCTAGTCGCGTACAGGAGATCTTAAATGATCTTAGAATTGTATCCGAAGGATTTATTTTTACCGACGGTATTGATGAAGAGATTGTTGGGAATAACTGCTGTAAGCGTGCTTATTTGCGCGGTGCCTTTCTGGCGGGTGGATCCGTTAATAATCCGGAGGGTTCCTCTTACCATTTGGAGATTTCCTCAATGTATGAGGAACATTGTAAAGCGCTAGTCGATTTAGCGGGTGAATTCCACCTAAACGCACGCTGCATTGAACGTAAAAAAGGGTTCATTCTATACATTAAAGAAGGCGAGAAGATTATCGAATTCTTAAGTTTGATCGGGGCGCACCAAGCGTTGTTCAAATTTGAGGATGTGAGAATTATGCGTGATATGCGTAATTCCGTGAATCGGATCGTGAACTGCGAGACTGCGAATCTCAACAAAACGATAAGTGCCGCGGTGCGGCAGATTGAGAATATCAAGCTGCTGCAGCGAGAAGTGGGACTGGAGAGCTTACCGGATAAACTGCGAGAAGTTGCAGAAATTCGAATGGCACATCCAGATATCAACCTTAAAGAGGTTGGTGAAATGCTGAAAGGTACAGTCAGTAAGTCTGGAGTAAATCATCGACTTCGTAAGATTGATGAACTGGCGGACAAGGTTCGAGGCGGCTAGTCACTTTTTTTCTAGTGTGGTTTACGTTATAATGATATAATAATATAAAATTAATGTGAAATTTTTGGGGAGATCTCAATTAGGGGGTAAGCGTTTCATGACAAAGCACCCGGTAGTTGTTCGGTTGAAGACAGGGCTACACGCTCGACCGGCAGCATTGTTTGTGCAAGAAGCTAACAAGTTTTCGTCGGAGATTTTCGTGGAAAAAGACGATAAAAAAGTAAACGCCAAAAGTATTATGGGTATTATGAGCCTAGCGATCAGTTCCGGCACGGAGATCTATATCAGCGCGGATGGTGCAGACGCGGATCAAGCTGTAAACGCTTTGACGAGTCTCGTTAGCAAAGAAGAGCTTGAGAACCAATAATCTTTTGAAATGACTTTTTATCGCATGACTAAAAAGCCCCTAGGGGCTTTTTTTAATACAAAAAAATAGATTTAGCCGTGCAACATTTACCAAAAAGACTCGTCTAGAGGATAATAACAAATTACAAAAATTGAAAGGGGCTGGCTAATATGAAAGGTTTGGTAAAGAAAATCGGTTCAGTGTTGATCGTAGGGAGTTTGTTAATTGGAGGGATCAGCATGAGTGGTGTCTTCCAAGGTCCTGCAAAGGCTTACGCAGATGATGTGCAGAAAAATGTCGTTAGTGTAGTAGGTAAAGGTGAATTGTCCATCAAGCCGGATATTGTATACTTGTCCATCGGTGTGGATACTACGGCTGCAACCGCGCAAGAAGCGCAAAAAACAAATGCTGCTAAAATCCAAAAGATCACTACACTACTGAAAGGGACTTGGAAAATCGTAGATAAGGATATTCAAAGTACCCAATTCTATGTGCAACCCAACTATAGTTATAGCGAAAAAGAAGGACAGCAAGTGAAAGGATACAACGCGAATCATACGCTGTTAGTGTCTTATAGAGATCTAACCAAGGTTGGTGAATTGTTAGACGCTGCATCTGCGGCAGGGGCAAATAATATCGGAAATGCACGTTTTTCCGTGGAAGATACTTCTGCCTTTGAAGCTCAGGTGATTGAAAAGGCGATGGCGAACGCAGATGTTAAAGCAGGAGCTATTGCTAAGGCAGCTAAACGTAGCTTGGGTCAAGTAATCACAGTCAGCCAAAATGATGGCAATATCACTCCGGTTTATTATGAACAGAATCTAAAAATGGATATGGCTGCAGCAGATGCTGGTGCAAGCACATCCGTTCAACCGGGAGTAGTTAAAGTTACAACACAGCTGAGCGTGATGTATGAATTGAAATAGTAGCAGAACAAGATGAATTCAGAGAGGAGAGGTGATCTTCCACTAGTAATAGTGGGGAGCACCTCTTTTTTTATGTGTGAAATATCTATAATTTTGTTTAATGATGAATACCTCACAAGAATTAGTACGTAAATCGGGCGTAGGTTTACCAAATAAATAGAGAAATCGTAACCGCGGGTGTTAGCACTGGACATCTCCCCCTTACCAGAGTCATCTCTAATTCATATGCTAAAGGGAGTAACTAGTTTATGAACGGGGGAGAGCTATGAGCTATCAATACACTGCAATTGGCGATTCCTTGACGACTGGATTTGGCGCTCTGCCAGGTAACGGTTTTGTTCCGGTGTACCGTAGAATGGCGGAAGGGAGACTGCGTTCTAATGTAGTCTCTACGAATTTGGGCGTGAATGGATTGACTACTTCTGAGTTGGAACAGCGGCTACGCGGGAGTTCTATGACTCGCGAAGCCATTCGAGCAGCTGACATTATCACTCTATCGATTGGTGGAAATGATTTAATTCATGCTGCGAAATCTGCAGCTAGACACCCTGAAAATTTATCTACAGAGCTGCGAAGATCACTGCAGGAATGCAAACAAAATTTCGCTGTAATTATGAGTATCCTCATACAATTGAAGGCGGGAACGCGCAGACCTTTTATCATTCGAATTGTGGGATTGTATAATCCCTATCCTCAGGTAGTAGGTGCGACAGAGTGGGTAAGTCAGTTTAATCGCTATGCATCGCAGTACAGCAGCCGAGTGTGTGGATTTGCTTCTATTTATAGTGAGTTTGCAGGAAACGAGAGAGGGCTTTTATCTATTGACCACTTACATCCTAATGGCCGGGGTTACCGTGTGATTGCTGAGAAACTCGATGCGCTTGGTTATGGCAGTTTGGTTTAATTGAGATTTGTGTATAGTAGTGGTCCGAAAAGTAAAGAGGCTGTACTCTAACCATCAAGTGGATAGGGCACAGCCTCTTTGTGTTGTTGTTTTATAGCTTACACACCGCTAGGCAGTGTCTTCTCGATGACTTTATCAACGATACCGTAAGTTGCCGCATCTGCAGCAGTCATGAAGTAATCACGATCTGTATCCTTCTCAATACGTTCTAGCGGTTGACCCGTACGTTCTGCAAGAATACGATTCAACTTATCACGCAATTTCAGGATACGGCGGGCACGGATTTCGATATCCGTTGCTTGACCTTGAGCACCACCCAGAGGTTGGTGAATCATGATCTCACTGTTAGGCAGCGCGAAGCGTTTGCCTTTAGCGCCAGCGTTAAGTAGGAAAGCTCCCATGGAAGCTGCCATACCCACACAGATGGTGGAAACGTCCGGTTTAATGTACTGCATTGTATCAAAAATAGCCATGCCTGCAGTAATGGAACCGCCGGGGCTATTCACATAAAGGTGAATGTCCTTCTCCGGATCTTCGGCAGCCAAGAACAGCATTTGTGCGATGATAGAATTGGCTACCACGTCATTAACCTCCGTTCCAAGGAAAATGATGCGGTCCTTCAGCAGGCGGGAATAGATGTCATAAGCGCGCTCACCGCGGTTGCTCTGTTCTACTACCATAGGAATATAACTCACGTGGAAAACCTCCTTGATATTGGTTCTTCAAATGTATTCATTTTTACTCTTGCCGTATTACCCACATGATAAACAAATTCAAACAAAAAGTCAAAGAAAGTCAAACTTATATTCAAAAAAAAGAGCCGACACGCGGCTCTTTGGTTAAGTAGTAATATAGGCACTACTAAATTATGTACGAAAGTGAAATTAATGGCGCGCCCGCCAAGAATCGAACTTGGATCTCAGGCTTCGGAGGCCTACGTCATATCCATTGGACCACGGGCGCAACAAAAATGATTATAATACAATTTCTGTGTAATTGCAATGTATTAATAATACCGTGCACGGGCTTTATCCTTTGTGTTCAAGGTGGACAAGAATACATTCGCTTTCAATCAGCTTTAGAATCTAAGTTAATTAATGATGGGTTTTAGGCGCCGTACCTCTCCCTGACCTTATAAATGTATAAGAAGACTTGGGGTGGAGAATTCTACTCTCGGAAGACTTGCACTTCGAGCAATATTTGGTTAGAATATGAGTGGGACTTAAAAAGTTTACCCGGGACATTTTGAGACCATGAACAAGGGAATAGAGGAAGACGAAGTTGCAGGAGTGAAAGTATGCGTAATTTATTAGATATCCAAAAGCAGCTTCTGCCTGATCTCATGGAAACCCTTAAGAGACGTTACACGATTCTTCATCAGATCATGCTGTCCGATATAATTGGGCGCAGAACGCTTGCCGCTTCGCTTGATATGACCGAGCGGGTACTGCGTGCCGAGACGGATCTTCTGAAATCGCAAGGGCTCATTGAGATCGAGAGCGTTGGCATGCGCATTAGCGCTGCTGGGCGTAGACTGCTTGATTTGCTAGAGCCGGTCGTTAAGAGCCTGTTTGGTCTGGATGAGTTGGAAGAGAAAATTCGGGCAACGTACGGTCTGGATAAAGTTATTGTGGTACCGGGTGATTGTGAGTCATCGCCTTTCACCAAACGTGAGCTTGGCCGGGCAGGTGCAAAAGCGCTGCTCAGTGTACTTCGTACAGATGATATTGTTGCTGTCACAGGTGGATCAACGCTTGCCGATATGGCTGATCAACTGACACCGCCTTTATCCCTTTCCTATAAGAACGCTTGGTTTGTTCCGGCGCGTGGTGGATTAGGAGAGAGTATGGAGATTCAAGCCAATACGATTGCCTCAACAATGGCAAAACGGGTTGGAGCGAATTACCGGTTGCTGCATGTACCTGATTTACTTAGTGGGGATGCTTACCAGTCACTAGCACTTGACTCTAATATTGGAGAGATTGTACAAATCATCCGCAGTTCGCGTATTATTGTACATGGAATTGGGGATGCCATTGAGATGACTCGTCGTCGCAAGCTGGATGAGGCTACGGTCTCAGAAATCCAGGATGAGGGAGCAGTGGCCGAATCCTTTGGCTATTACTTCGATGAAAATGGTCAGGTTGTCCATACCATGCTTACGATGGGTCTACGTCTAGAAGATATTATTCGGACGGAAACCGTTATCGGTATTGCAGGAGGCAAACCAAAGGCCAAAGCCATTCACGCCATGCTGCGTTTCGGGCAGGAGAATATTCTCGTCACGGACGAGGCTGCTGCTGTAGAAATAGGCAAGGAAATTGACAATCAGTTACAGCTAACTTCGTAGCTTTTAGATTGCAGGCACTAGAACATATATCTTGCATAATACTTAACATTGTTGTCATGACAGGCTTCACGGTCTGTTTTGAATAAATAAAACGAATTCTAGGAGGAACTATTCAATGAGTGTAAAAGTTGGAATTAACGGTTTTGGACGTATTGGACGCCTTGCTTTCCGCCGTATTCAAAATGTAGAAGGTATCGAAGTGGTAGCGATCAACGACTTGACTGACGCTAAGATGCTTGCTCATTTGCTTAAATATGATACAACTCAAGGTAAATTCCAAGGTGATGTTGAAGTGCATGACGGCTTCTTCAAAGTGAATGGCAAAGAAGTTAAAGTTCTTGCTAACCGCAACCCTGAAGAATTGCCATGGGGCGACCTAGGCGTTGATATCGTACTTGAGTGCACAGGTTTCTTCACAACTAAAGAAGCAGCTGAAAAACACTTGAAAGGTGGAGCTAAGAAAGTAGTTATCTCCGCTCCAGCTACTGGCGACATGAAAACTGTCGTTTACAACGTTAACGATGACATTCTTGATGGTACTGAGACTGTTATTTCCGGCGCATCTTGCACAACTAACTGCCTAGCTCCAATGGCAAAAGTATTGAACGACAAGTTCGGTATCATTGAAGGCCTGATGACTACAATTCATGCTTACACTGGCGACCAAAACACTTTGGATGCTCCACACGCTAAGGGTGACTTCAGACGCGCTCGTGCAGCAGCTGAGAACATCATTCCTAACACTACTGGTGCTGCTAAAGCAATCGGTCTGGTTATTCCAGAACTTAAAGGTAAATTGGATGGTGCAGCTCAACGTGTTCCAGTTGCAACTGGTTCCCTGACTGAGCTTGTAACTGTTCTTGATAAGAGCGTTACTGTTGAAGAAATCAACGCAGCAATGAAAGCAGCTTCCGATCCAGACACTTATGGTTACACTGAAGATGAAATCGTATCTTCCGACATCAAAGGTATGACTTTCGGTTCCTTGTTCGATGCTACACAAACTAAAGTATTGACTGTTGGCGACAAACAACTGGTTAAGACTGTTGCTTGGTATGACAATGAAATGTCCTACACTGCACAATTGGTTCGTACTTTGGAGAAATTCGCTAAAATCGCTAAGTAATTGATTTGATATAAAGCAACATCTATAGAGCGGAAACAGAAGTTCCTTGTTTCCGCTCTTTCTAAAATTATAAGGGAGTATATGTTTCACTCTATATTTTTTCCTTATAATTCTCGCATAAACGCTACCGTCCTTATAAGGACGCCAAAGGCGTTTTAGCTTGATGTATTTCTTGTTTCCTGCTAGAAACAATTTTGGGTGTGGAGGAATTAATCATGAACAAAAAGAGCGTCCGTGATGTAGAAGTAAAGGGTAAACGCGTATTTGTACGCGTGGATTTTAACGTTCCTGTAGAAGACGGTAAGATCACTGATGATACTCGTATTCGCGAAACCCTTCCGACCATTAAATATTTGATCGAGAACGGTGCAAAGATCATTCTCGCGAGTCACATGGGTCGTCCTAAAGGCCAATTCGTAGATTCCATGCGTTTGACTACTGCTGCTGAACGTCTGTCCGAGCTTCTCGGCAAACNNCAAATCAGTAGCTAAAGCTGACGAAGCTGTTGGCGAAGCTGTAAAAGCAAAAATTGCTGAGCTAGGCGAAGGCGACGTACTCGTGCTTGAGAATGTTCGTTTCTACCCAGGCGAAGAGAAGAACGATCCTGAACTGGCTAAACAATTCGCTGAACTGGCTGATTTGTTCGTCAATGATGCGTTTGGTGCGGCTCACCGTGCACATGCATCGACAGAAGGTATCGCTCATTTCCTACCGGCTGTATCCGGTCTTTTGATGGAGAAAGAACTGTCCGTTCTGGGTAAAGCTCTTTCTAACCCTGAACGTCCTTTCACTGCAATCATCGGTGGTTCGAAGGTTAAAGACAAGATTGATGTTATTGATAACTTGTTGTCTTTGGCTGATAACGTTCTGATCGGCGGTGGATTGTCTTATACATTCACTAAAGCACAAGGCTTTGAAATCGGCAAATCACTT
>DJUJ01000130.1:342-9642 GCA_002438345.1 Paenibacillus sp. UBA6285 | reverse complement strand
ATCTCATTGCTCAGAACTTTTGTTGGTACGTTACTAGGATTGCTGAGCTCATCCATGCTCGCTTTCGTCCTGAGCCGGTCCGATTTTCAGGCAAGAAAGCTGGTTTCGACTTTTCTAGTCATGACAATGTATGTATCCGGGGGATTGATCCCGGGCTTTATCCTGATTCGTCATCTTGGAATGATGAATTCCTTTTGGGTTTATGTACTGCCCGGTATGGTAAGCGCTTGGAATGTATTTATCATCCGATCTTTTATAGACGGACTGCCCAGTGCACTTCAGGAATCTGCCAAGCTGGACGGTGCCAATGACTTTACGATCTACTGGAGAGTGATCCTCCCTCTTTGTAAGCCTGTGTTGGCTACTGTTGCTCTCTTTTTGGCAGTAGNNGCGCGTAATCTAACTACCCTGCAATACGAATTGATGAAGGTGCTGCAAAGCACGCAGATCGGTTCCAATGATATTCATGATCCGAACATGTCACAACTAATGAATAGGATTTCACCGGAATCTGTCAAAATGGCCATCACCATCGTTGTAACTGTACCCATTCTGATCGTCTACCCCTTCCTGCAAAGGTACTTTGTGAAGGGGATGACCTTAGGTGCAGTGAAGAGCTAGTTTCGGTATCAACAGGGTTACCTGTTATACATATATACAATATCTTTAAGGGGAGGCAGTACAGATGAAGGGGAAAACAGGTAAAATGATATTAACGCTAATACTGGTCCTATCTTTGACAATCACAATGATCGGTTGCAGCGGCAATAACAATGAAGAAGCCAATAATTCAAACGTCAATTCCAGCAAAGGAGCGGTCAAAGGAAGCAATGACAAGCAAGCTTCAGAAAAGCTTGCACCGATCACCTTCTCTTTTTTTGCAGAAGACCCAAATCCGAACTGGGTAGACATGCGGGATGATATCGGGAAAGTCATCACAGAAAAAACAGGTGTAACATTAGATGCAGAATTTGCTGTAGGTGATCCTTCCCAAAAAGTATCGCTTATCGCAGTCAGTGGCGAGTATCCTGATTTGATCAGTGCAAAAAACGATATTAACAAGATGGTTGATGCAGATGCACTCCTTGACCTGACCGATCTGATAGAGAAGCATGCCCCTAATATCAAAAAGCTATACGGGAAATATATGAAGCGCCTGCGTTACAGTGAAACAGACAATAGTATCTATGCACTTCCAACTTATGCAGGCGTGGATGGTATCGGGTTTAGCGCAACTGGCGGTTTCGAGCTTCAGCATCGTGTCGTGAAAGAGCTTGGATACCCGAAGATCAGAACGGTTAAGGATTTCGAGAACGCTATCAAAACCTATCTCGACAAGCATCCGACCAATGAAAAAGGCGAGAAAAACATCGGTCTATCCCTGCTCGCTGAAGACTGGAGAATTTTGATCTCTGTTACAAATCCTGCATTCTTTACTACCGGTGCCCCGGACGACGGAGAATATTATATCAACCCTGAGACCTATGAGGCAATGTATCACTTCAGACGTCCTGAAGAGAAAGAATACTTTAGATGGTTGAATCATATGAACGATATCGGTCTGCTGGATCGAGAATCCTTCATACAAAAATTTGACCAATATAAAGCGAAAATCGCATCAGGCAGCGTATTGGGCTTGATCGACCAAGACTGGGAGTATGGTGACGGTGAGAGAAGCTTGAAGGCAGAGGGGAAATTCGATCATGCCTACGGTCATTATCCGGTTACCCTGAATGAACAATTCAAAGATCATTCTTTCCAGTCAAGTGGCTTCATGGCAGGTTACGGTATTTCGATCTCTAAAACTTGCAAAGATCCGGTTCGTGCCATTAAATTCCTTGATTATCTCGCCTCCGAGGAAGGCCAAGTTCTTACCTACTGGGGTGTTGAGGGTATGCATTACGTTGTAGAAAACGGCGTGCGAAAAATCCCTCAAGAGATCAATGATCAAAAAATCAACGATTCCATTAATTTCTCCAAAAAAACAGGTATAGGTTTTTATAACAACATAGGTCCGCACTATGGCGACGGCGTAAAGGATTCCACAGGCAACTATATTACTACTAACTTCCCGGAACAAATTGAAGCTTCCTATAATGATGTGGAGAAGGAAGTGTTAACAGGCTACGGCATTAAAAATTGGAAGGAATTATTCCCGGGTGAATCTGAATTCCCGGTTAAGCCTTGGGGTGTAGCATGGAACATTTCTGCTCCAGCTGACTCCAAAGTCAGTGTGCTAGCTGAGAAAATGAAGGATATTACCTGGAAACGTATACCTGAAGCGATTCTTGCGAAACCTGAAAAATTCGACGCCATCTGGGATGTTTATATGAAAGATGTCGAGAAGGCAGGCGTGAAAGAGATGGAGAAGGAATATACGAAGCTGGTTCAAGCACGCGTGAAACTTTGGAATGAATAATTAAACATTAAAATTAGCCTGTATAAAATACAGGCTCTTAAATTTAGACAGACAGAAATGATTCGCGATAAACGATAGCTGTAAAAGTTACTAATAATGCTTTTAATAGGAGTAATGTATGCCATAATGAACCTCTTAAATAACATGAGGATACGGAACAAATTGATATTATCCTTCATCATTGCTGTATTTGTTCCGGTCATAATAGTTGGTTTTTTTTTAACGTTAGAACTGCGGAAAATGGCATTGAATAACGCCTTAGATCAGAGTGTAAAGAATGTGGAACGGTTGAAGAAACGGACGGAGGATTTATTGTATTCTCCTTCCGATGTATCTTACCGTCTGTTATTTGACCGTCAGCTGAGTAGGGTTGTCACCGCTCAATATACATCCGTATATGATGTAGTCAAAACGTATAATGACTATAAAAAATTTCAAGAATACGTGGATTTATACAAAGAAATTGAATATTTTCGTTTCTTTATCAAGAATCCTACGATGTTAAACAACTGGATTTTCAACCAGCCAACACCGGAAGTAATGCAGATGCCATGGTATGTAGATGCGATGAACGCCAGGGGACTAATTACGTGGAGTTTCATTGAGGATGTTAACACGCACAAGAAACAGTTGTGTCTGATCCGACGAATAGATTTTTTGGAAACTCATAAAACCGGAGTGTTGGTAATCGCTATCAGTACAAATGAGTTGGAATCCATCGTAAGCCAGGAGCCATTCGAAACCATGATTGTGGACAGCTATAACAATATCGTGGCAGCAAATCATGAAAACCTACGTGGAAGGTCCTTGGAGGACATTCATTTGGATACTGAATTATTGGATCACGGCAAAGGAACCTACGATGCTCTTGTGGATGGTAAGAAATCAAAGATTGTTATTGAAGAGCTGATGCCAAGATCAAGTCTAAATGGAGTGCGTATTATTTCCATTTATTCCGTTGAATCCATTGTTAAAGATGCCAATCGGATCAAAATGTTGGCTCTGTCCGTGATCATCGCCAGCTTGTTTGTGGCAGTTTTGCTGGTTTACTTTTTCTCCATGTTGATATCATCACGTCTATTGCGCCTAAGCAAGCATATCAACAAGGTAGCTTTGGGAAATTTAACGATAACAATGCAGATTGAAGGTAAGGACGAGATTGCCCAACTTTCCCGTCAATTCAATTCGATGGTGGGCAGTATCCGCGCGTTGATGTCGGAGATTCAAGAATCCAACCAGCAAAAAAGCTTGCTGCAGCAAAAGCAAAATGAAATCAAGCTGAAAATGCTGGCAAGCCAAATCAATCCGCACTTTCTGTTTAATGCCCTTGAATCGATCCGGATGAGAGCGCATTTGAAGGGAGAAGCTGAAATATCCAATACCGTACAGATGCTTGGGAAAATGATGCGGAAGAACCTGGAGGTCGGCAGCAGGAGCATCCCGCTGAAAAGTGAGATTGAAATGATTCATTGTTATTTGGAAATCCAAAAATTTAGGTTTGGAGACAGATTAACCTACAAGATGGATGTGGAACCTGC
The DNA here is from genome assembly GCA_002438345.1 of Paenibacillus sp. UBA6285. GTDB lineage: Bacteria > Bacillota > Bacilli > Paenibacillales > Paenibacillaceae > Paenibacillus_AQ. The sequence goes on along the minus strand of DJUJ01000130.1, from coordinate 5,685 downwards.
TGCCCTAAACGTGCCGGTTCCACCGCTGATCATACAACCCTTGGTCGAAAATGCAGTCATCCACGGTTTGGAAAACAAGATGGAAGTGGGTTGTATTTTCATAAGCGTGACACGCCTTCAAGATGAACTTCAGATCGAGGTTGTTGACAACGGAATAGGCATATATCAAGAAAAGCTCGAAGTATTGCAAAGCTCCCTGGAAGACGTAGAGGACGAAAAAAATAGGATTGGTTTACGAAATGTACATCAGCGTCTTGTGTTGACTTACGGCAATACATATGGGCTTCACATCGATAGCAAAAGCAATCAAGAAACGAAGGTGAGTTTTCGAATTCCGCTGGGAGGAGATAAGCATGTATAAGGTTCTGATCGTAGATGACGAGCAGTACATCCGGGAAGGATTGAAAACACTAATTCCCTGGGAAAACGCTGGTTTCCTTGTCTGTGATGCGGCTTCCAACGGAATAGACGCCATAGAGAAACACAAAACAATGCTGCCGCATCTCATGATCATTGACATCCGTATGCCAGGCATGAATGGATTGGAACTGATCGAGAGGATCCGAAAGGAGGATCCAAATGTTCATTTTCTTATTTTAAGTGGATATGCGGATTTCGATAATGCTAAAAGGGCCATGACCTATACAGTGGACAGTTATATTTTGAAACCTGTGGATCAGGATGAATTATTGGATTACCTGCATCGTTTAAGGAGCGTCCTTGATGGGGAGCAAGAAAATAAACGGGAGAAGATGAAAATAGGTTTGATTCAAGCTTTGCACTCGGGCACAGTCACCCCGGAACTGGTGGAGCATGCCATCCGGCATGACCTGATGTTGAAAACCTGTCAGGTGTTGGTGATTGAGTTGTCCAGTGAGAAAAAAACAGCCGAAAAAGCGCTATACCGAATGGAAGAGTTGCTCAAGGAACACTTTGAGGCTTCTGGACGTGGAGAAGTGGTTCCCATGGGTTCCTACACGGGGATTCTTCTAAATGAGGATATAATCCGCGAAGTNNAAGCCCTATATTCGGAGCTTATTCAATTGCTCGGTTCAGAGCTTGATTTCTGTGCCGCCATCGGAAATCCAGTACATTCATTGACTGATGTAGTACATTCTTATCAAAAGTGCATAGACATTTTGGCCTTCCGCTTTTTTATGCCAGGTGAAGACTTGCTGTATATCGCTCCCGACTTTCCATCATCGGAGCAGGAGGTACCGCTTGATTTAGAAGAGTTTTCTCAAACATTATTGATCGCTCTAAATGTCGGAGATATGGAAGCCGCACAGAAATGTATCATTTCCATGGGAGATGGGATGGTTCAGGCCGGGTACAGGGAGCAAGATATGAAGCTCGGATATGCGCAGATCATTTCAACGGCCATAAACAAGTTGTTACTATCTCTACCAACGAAGCACGATGTCATACAGGATGCTCGTGGTAGAATCGTTCAGTTGTATCAGCAACAAAGTAGATTTGATCTGAACAGGTTTGCGACGCGGTTGTTATCTGATTTAAATAGACAGATTAAATCAAGTAATGGAGATACCTCATTGAAGCAGTTGATCGAGTTTATTCAGCGGAATTACCACAAGAATCTCAAACTGGAGAGCCTAGCGGATTCCTTTAATTACAACAACGCATATTTAGGTAAAATTTTCAAGAATTATACGGGAGAGCCCTTTAGGACTTATTTAGATAAAGTACGTATGGATCGCGCCAAATCCTTGTTGGAGCAGGGATATAAAGTATATAAAGTAGCAGAGTTGGTTGGTTTTCCTAACGTTGATTACTTTCATTTTAAGTTTAGAAAATATGTCGGTTGTTCCCCCTCCGATTACAGGAAAGCCCATTCTTTACAGTAGGCTTAAGGTAAAAGGAACTGAAGGCTCGGTCTTTTGACCGGGTCGATTGTTTTGTAGTGTGCCTAGCGTGGAATTCAGCATTATCATTCAAGTCCTAAACGGGTCCGGCCAGTGCTTACCCTAGCCAAGCGCGGGGGTGTCCAGTGTGAGGAGGAATGAGCCTATAAATTTTATATGAAATTTAGTAGTAGAATGTTGGGTATTAAAAAGTATTTGTATATTTTATAATCAGATAGAAATGTAAGCGGTTTCCGGTTATGAAGAAACCTGCTTGAGAACGCATCTTGTGAATCTCAAGTCTAAATAACTATTATACTCGATTGATAATACCTCTTAGATCTGACCCTTTCCACTCTATATGCCTATCAACTAAACTATACCGATTTGACACGCTACTTTTTGGTAGCCATGTGCTTTTCTTACGCAGTAGCCAGCCTATTTATTTGCAGATAAACCGTTTGCCTTTATTATGAAAATCCACCAGAGTACACCTACTTCATATTCCTTCAACGTTCTAGCCAACATTACCATAGGCTCTTAGTTTGGATCTTCTTTCTCCTACCTATCCATCCCTCAAGTAATTTATTTTATCTTTTTACATCATTAAATCTCTATGGATTTTTATTATGTCAGGCATCCATAAAGATGCCAATTATCTGATTATCTTTACTACTTAATGCGTAATTCGCTAAATGACAATGAGACACCAAGAGATACCATATAGATTAGCAAGTGATCATTTGATAAAGGGGGTATTAATGGGGAATTGGAAGACTGGAAGATTCTGATTGATCTGACGCCAGCTCCTTACGAATGGTCAGACTCTGCTTGCCTAGACGCTTCAATTCTTGTACAGCAGAGAATGGTGCGGACAACGGCCATCTGAGCGTCCACTGACCATCAGGTATATGAAGGTTTCAGGCACTAATTTTCTCTAAGTATTCAAGAAATACTTTGCTTCCCTCCAGCGTTCGTACATCATTAGGATACTTTACCTAAAAGGTGTTTCTCACTTGGGTGATGTTTATGGATAAACACTAATCTACCAAAGATTTGGAGTCCTTATTCATTTTTAGATCAGGTTATTCTCGAAATTCAGGTTCAATGAATGAAGTACTGCGACTATCAAATCGGGCGTCCAAGCAGAGTAAGCCACGAAAATGTGCAACAAACAATTTAAGGAGGTAGTTATACATGTTGAAAAGAATGATTGCGGTTTTTTTTGCTTTTCTTATCACCTTCATGGCCGTATCCTTCGTCCCAACTGAAAAAGTAAAGGCCGAAGAAGTTAATTCGGTAGTATCCAAAAACGGCCAATTGCGAGTTTCTGGAAACCAATTAGTGAATCAGGCAGGAGAAGCGATCCAATTAAAGGGTATGAGTTCACACGGTTTGCAGTGGTTTGGACAGTTTTCGAACTACGACAGTATGAAATGGTTGAGAGACAATTGGGGAATGACCGTGTTTCGTGCTGCGATGTATACGCAAGATGGCGGATATATCAACGATCCTTCCCAAAAAAATAAAGTGAAACAAGCTGTACAAAACGCTATTGATCTTGGCATCTATGTAATCATCGACTGGCATGTGTTGGGTGAACAAGACCCGAACGTCTATAAACAACAAGCAAAGGGCTTTTTTAGTGAAATGGCCACCTTGTATAAGGATTATCCGAACGTGATTTATGAAATCTGCAATGAGCCTAATGGGTCTGCCACTACATGGAACGGTAAAATTAAGCCTTATGCAGAGGAAGTCATTCCGGTTATCCGTTCCATTGCTCCGGGTAGTATTATTATCGTAGGAACCGGAACATGGAGCCAGGATGTGCATGATGCGGCGAACAATCCGCTCTCATACAGCAACATCATGTATACAACACATTTCTACGCTGGTACTCATGGTCAATGGCTGAGAGATCGTATAGATTATGCGAGAAGCAAAGGTGTAGCTGTATTCATCACGGAGTGGGGAACAAGCGATGCCTCTGGAGATGGTGGTCCATTCCTTGCCGAATCTAAGGTTTGGACGGACTTTATGCAAGATAGAAAAATAAGCTGGGCCAACTGGTCGTTATGCGATAAATCGGAAGTATCCGCTGCACTGGTGCCAGGCGCAAGCCCGTATGGTGGATGGTCAGATGCGCAGTTAACTGCATCTGGTAAGTTTGTCAAAGATCAAATGTATGGATCCTCGCAACCGCCAGGCGATGGCATCGTTTCAGGTAAAATCTACAAATTGGTTAACGTAGGCAGCGGTAAAGCTTTGGATGTAACTGCTGCAGGTACTTCAGACGGTACGAATGTACAGATCTGGGACGATAACGGAACCGGTGCTCAGCAGTGGGTGATCACAGATGTTGGCGGCGGGCTGTACAAAGTCATTAACGTCAATAGCAATAAAGGTTTGGATGTAGCGGGTACAGCTAGTGGTTCGAATGTACAAATATGGAGCTATGGTGCCGGAGCCAATCAGAAGTGGAAAATTGTCAAGGTTGGAAGCGCTTATAAATTGATTGCCAGCCACAATGGTAAGGCTTTGGATGTAGCTTCAGCAGGCACTGAAAACGGTACGAATGTTCAAATTTGGGATGACAATGGCTCGAACGCGCAAAATTGGAATCTGTATCAATTAAACTAACTGTTCAGTTATGAAAGAACTGATATAGCAGCCATTCCATATGGAATTTACAAGAAATAAGCAATAAGTAAAGAGAGACAATCGTTTTACATTTCAAAAACNNGATTGTCTCTCTTTATACATAACTGTGATTACATTTAAACGGTCGAGCATTTTCATAGTGTAGATTGTACAAGCTGCTATCTCAGGCGTCCCTGGGATATGGAGGGGGAAGGACCCCATAACACGAGAAGCGGTATTAGCGGTATCATCCCCTTTAAAATCTAGCAATGATGACGTTTCTTTAGGTGAAGTTCGATTTGTCACCTCCTTGACGGAAGCGGTTCAAACCGTGAATCAAATTACCGTTCTGCTCATTTGTGTCGGCATCCTTGTCATTGTAATTGTCACCGTATTTGGTTTGCTGTTATCCTGGACGATCACAAGATCCATCAAAGACCTCAAACAAGCAGCAGATCGCATGACAGAAGGAGACTTTAGCATCCGAGTGCGTAAACGCTACCGGGATGAGCTTGGCCCTTTGGCAGAAACATTAAATATGATGGCTGCCCGAATATTAAAGAGCGAAGAGCTCAAAAATGATTTTGGTGAAGCTGTTACCCTTAAGGATGCGAATGATTCTACGGATCAGAAGTGGGTATTCGTGCCGACGGGGGACGATGTAGGTTCCTATTCTATTCGTACAACAGCCGGTCAGGCGCTTGATCTAGACACAGGGCAAAATAAAATTCAATTGTATCATTATCTCGGATATAACAATCAGCGTTGGATTTTTCACAAAAATGATGATGGTACCGTAAGTATTATTTCTGCCCATCATAAGAAAGCGCTGGAAGTA
>DJUJ01000130.1:0-186 GCA_002438345.1 Paenibacillus sp. UBA6285 | reverse complement strand
TTAAGAAGTCGCCACCAATGAACATAAAGTAGCTAAGAAGATCAACGTCAGTAAGTACAAACCTTTACTGAATAAAATGTATCTTTAAATCAGAATACACGAACCTAACTTTTTTGCATCATCGGCAGCGATGAATCATGTTTGAGTTTTAATTAAGAATCACAAAATGACATCGTATCGTGTCCA
>DJUJ01000029.1 GCA_002438345.1 Paenibacillus sp. UBA6285 | reverse complement strand
ATTTATATTGGTCTAAAATTTTCAATCGTTGTTTTGTTTACATATTCAAAATTCAAGTTCGATTCTTCTTTGATAATTTGATCCAATTGAGCAACAGCTATTTCTTGGCCCTCTAGTCCGCCCTGATTAAATTGAACTTCTAATCCATTGATTGCATGTTGAATACGTGCCACAACACTATTATAGCTTCTGTTCACTTTATCTAAAGTATCATAGATTACTTTTACTTGAGAGAAATCAACACCTTCTCCTCTTAGCCAGTCTGCTCTATCCACTGCAGCTTTCAAATAACTGGACATTAATTCCCATTGACCTTGTTTTGTAAAGTCAGCAGTTTCTAACATTCCTGTTGTTAGCTCTACTTCCTTTAACCCATAGGATAACTGTTCCTGTTTCGTTCCCGTTAGAACTTCAGCGGTTTGAGGCGCTGCTAATTTTGCTTTATATTGGTCTAAAATTTTCGTTGCTTCTGTGATCGTCTTATTATTGACATACTCTTTGTCTTCTGCAATTATTTGCTCCAATTGTTGTACGGCAATTTGTTGACCTTCTGGGCTTCCATTAGCAAATTGAACCTCTAAACCATGAATTGCATGTTGAATTCTTCCTACGATGCTATTGTAACTTCTGTTCACTTTAGCTAACACGTCGTATACATATTTAGTGTCTTCATTTTCAATTCCGTTAAAACGAACGCCGTCAACACGTTGGACAGCAGCCCTAATAAAGCTGGACATGTATTCAAAGCTTCCGTTTTGTGTAAAATCGTGCTCTTTTAACAATTGTTCCGTATATTTCGCTTCATGTACTGCTCTGGCTAGTTCTAATTTTAATTTATATTGGTCTAAAATTTTCGTTGCAGAATCAATCGTTGTTTTGTTTACATATTCATAATTCAGGTCTGTTTCTTCTTTAATAATTTGATCCAACTGTGCGACTGCAATTTCTTTCCCTTCTAAACTACCATTCGTAAATTGAATATTCAATCCACTGATCGCATGTTGAATTCTTCCTACAATGCTGTTATAACTACTGTTAATTTCAGCCAATGCAAGTTCTACATTCTTTATATCATCAGCCGTGATTGTGTTATCACTATTTTCACCGTATACAATTTTATATGCATTCATAAAAGTGGTGGACATTTCTTCAAAGGAGCCCTCTTTAGTAAAATCAGATTCCCTTAACATAGCTAGTGCTGCATTTAAATACGTTACAACAGATTGATGTAATGTATTACTTTGAGCTGACTCAACACCTACAGCAGACACTTCAGCAAATGCCGATTCTGATACCCCTCCTACCAATGTAGCGAATAATACCCCTGAAACCATAAGCTTTTTTGCTTTTGCCTTCTTTGACATTTCTATTCCTCCTAAAATATGTTTTTATATTTTTAAAAGGAGTGGGTTCACTATTAGCTTCACATATTCCATGTGACCATATACAGAATACGCTTCATCGCATCCATTAAAAAACTATATAAGTAAAATTTCATAGAGAAAGAAATGATTTCCATTCAATCTGGGCTATTATACCATATTTTCCAGGATAGCAAATCTATAATTTCTCCTTTCTATGGGATTGGACCATTATTTTGATATTTTTTCCATATCGAGGACTACTTCAACCAACTAAGGACGAATTTGAACGAGGAGGAAGAGAGCTTGGGACGGAGCGTACATTGTTGTTTTCGAAGCTTGTGACAAAGCCCGTTACCTCGACAACATCTAGATGAATCGTTTGGGACAGCCCCTTTCCTTTTTCACTTTTCGGAAAATCTCCAAGACTGACCCCTAGTTTAAATCTTCAATTTACCACTATTTATGATACGGTTCAGCTTAACGGGTCTATCGGCGAATTTAGTTTTGACCATAACTGCTCGTTGGGATTCTGATCTGGGTTATAGGGTGGGAGGTAAAGGGAAAGCCGTAACAAAAAGGCTAAATATTTTGTTCCTCATACTCAAAAGGCTCTTCACAAGAGTAGATTTCATGGAAAAACCCCTTATACGGGATATCGTCTTCCAGACATTTTATGAGATACGACAGTTCCTCATCACACTTCGGTTCCTCACCGCTGTTCTGCATCACCTCGAATGAGTCAACGATATTTTCCATGGCACTCACCTGAATAAATAAAGGCAAGTTCTCCAACATCGAATCTTCGATCTTGGTCTCGGATCTGTATCCCGCGAGGACAGTTTCGAAATAATCATCCATAAACTTTTTACGTTTACCGGTGTCTGGTTCAAATTGTGTCCAGCCCACTCCCTGCGTCCAGAGACCTGCCAAGTCAAACATATACCAACAGTAACAAGAATTATCGAAATCATATACGGTTATTTGTCCGGTATCAAAATCTATCGAATAATTCCCATCGTTATAATCAAAATGGATCATACCGAAAGTCTCCTGGTTCCTTTCCAATCCTTTTAAGGTATGAAGCAGCTCTATCAACTTCTCCTTAAGAAGTGATAAGGAATTAGGTATCAGTTTATCGATATATTCGGCATTGTATTTGTCAAAAAAACTATACCGGCGATGGACAGGAGTATACCCTTTCGATATCTGGTGCAGTTTCCCCAGGGCTTTACCACAATTATAATAATACTCGGTAATTGGAACTCCTTCCCGGTATCGATAATGATTTTCTACAAGCATTTTCCCTTTGGCCTTTACAAACAGACAGATAAAAAAGGTATGATTGTTATGAGTGATTTCTTCCAGCAGATTCCCCTTCCTGGAGCTGACTACATCTGAGACACTTCCTCCATGCTCGAATAAATACCTGATATACTCAACTTCTCCTAAAAAATCTTCACGGTTCCTGTCAGGCAGGAAAGCGATTCTGAGTATTTTGGCATCGGCGCCCTCTTTCTCACAGGTATATACGACATTCCGCCCTCCGTCATGTGCCGGAATCAGCTGAATCTCATAGCCTTCTAAGCCGAATAACTCCGATACGACTGCAAGTAAATAGGTATCGCCGATTGAAACAACCTCGTTATAATTCATACAATCCCCTTTCCGAACAGACAAATTTTTTGTTACTAAACAATAAGAACGTACCACTAATAGCGGCACGTTCAATGGACTTTGCGTAAGCCCATATTCACGTTTAAACGCGCGTATGTAGGTTTGCTCATGTTCATAACCGCATTCGATTGCAATATCTAGAACCCGCTTCTCGGTTTGCATCAAAGTCTCCAAGCTGGTGGCCAGCTTTCGAGAGCGTATATAGCTTTGTAGCGGCACGCCGAAGGCGAACTTGAAGAGTCGACGCAAATGGACAACGGAGATCGGGAGTTCGGCCAATTCTCGTCAGTCTGACTGACCTCAAGAGGTCAGTTTTTTGTTGTTACATCCACAGTCCTCAAAACAACATTTCCGCCCTCATCGTCTTGCGGAGCTGATCTTATAGGGTCATCTTTATAAGCAAATTTCGTTAGGCCTTTAACTTTCACACTCCCTTTGCATGGTCAAAAAAATTGGGAAGTCCCCAACTAATCGTTGTGACCCCCCCAATTCATACAGGCATTTATTATTTATTTGCGGTCTGGATTTTCCTTAGAGTATGCTTTTGCCTTTTCCGCAGCACCTTCTAAAGTTGCGCTGTTGACAATGCCGAAACTATGTTCCTCTTCGAGAATTGTCATTAATGTATTGTAATCAATAGTGCGGTTTTCTTCTGTGCCATGGTAATATTGACTTTCCAATGTAGACAGAGCATGTAAAATTCTACCTACGATACTGTTGTAACTATTGTTCACCTTCGCTAATGTATCATAGACATATTTAGTATCCTCATTTTCAATTCCGTTAAAACGAACACCGTTTACCCGATCTACTGCAGCACCGATATAACTGGCCATTAACTCCCAGTTTCCATATTTAGAAAAGTCCGCTTCATTTAACATCTTTTCTGTTAATTTGGCTTCATGTACTGCTCTAGCCAATTCTAATTTTAATTTATATTGG
>DJUJ01000014.1:8652-13598 GCA_002438345.1 Paenibacillus sp. UBA6285 | reverse complement strand
AGCTTTTTTGCAAGGCTAGTGCATTTTCGCCCTTCTTTCTTCCACTATGGCCCGTTTCGGCTAAATCTGGGGCATTTTCGCCCTTCTTTCTTTATTCTTTCGCTTACATTTATACCGTACTTTTACCATTTGTAGCTCATTTCAGTCTATTTCTACGGGATTTATACCGTTCATTTACCATTTGTTGCTCATTTCAGCCGATTCTGCGGGATTTATACCGTTCATTTACCATTTGTTGCTCATTTCAGCCGATTCTGCGGGATTTATACCGTTGATTTACCACATACTTCAAACAGTAACAAGTGGAAATGTTTGCATGTATTATAGCTTGGTCTTAGCCGCGCTAAGTCGGATTGGGGGTGCCAGTGGCAGTAGTCGATGGTGTTCGCGCGGTGTTCCTTGTAGCAGTGTTGGTTGTAGCGGTGTTAGTTGTGACGGTGTTAGTTGTGCCAGGTGTTGGTTGGTGTTTAGTCTATTATTACAAAGTGGATTTTCTTCATAAGATCTTTAGGGTCAGAAGGAGCACTTACTAATTTGGTTATTTACTATTCCCATTTCGGAGCCAAGCAATCGAAACAGACATGCCAAAAAGCGTTTGCGATAATAGCAAACGCTTTTTCTGCCCTACCCCAGCGAGGTGATGTGGGTAATGGAGGTAAATTTGGAGCTGTAGAAACGAAGTGGTCTTCTTTGTTCTCAGATGTAAAGCCACAAACGCGGTATCATTCAGAAATCTGAGAACAACAGCGATCGTAAGCCCAATATTCCCCCGCAGTTAGGCCCTAATCACCACGCTTTAATCACTACGTCTCTATAACGTTACTCCCTAATCACCACGCTGCTACTTCTTCGAAGAGTACTTCCGCATATCAAATGCGACTGCGGCTATAATAATCAAACCTTTGATAATCAATTGATAGTACGGGCTGATGCCGATAAAGGTCAGACCGTAGTTAATGAGGGTAAAGATGATAACGCCCACCAGAACGCCCGGCACAGTACCGATACCACCCGTTGTGGATACACCGCCTACTACACAAGCTGCAATGGCATCAAGCTCATACATGTTACCGTAGTTATTTGTTGCTCCACCTGTTCTAGCAGCTTCCAGAACGCCTGCCAGACCATAAAGAGCTCCAGCAATGGCATAGATATAAATCAAGTTCTTGGAAACATCGATACCGGAAACTTTAGCTGCCTGCATATTTCCGCCAATAGCGTACATGTTCTTGCCCAGCTTGGTTTTATTGAATATCACCCACACAATGGCGGCGACACCCAAGGCTATCAGAACTATATATGGGATTGAATATTGGCCACTGCCGATAAATCCAGAACCAATATTGGTGAAATCCTTACGAAGACCGCCAATCGGCTGGGATTGGTTAGGGTCCATATCGAAGTACAAGGAGTTTAAGCCGTAAACGATAACCATCGTGCCCAGTGTGGCGATAAACGGCGGAACGTTAAGTTTGGAAACAATAATACCGTTTACGAGTCCACAGAGGAGACCCGCAATGATAGCAATAAGAATCGGAAGCCATACTTCCACTTGCGGCAGATCTGGAAAAAAGCGACGGGAATAGTCCGGGATTTGCAGCATGGAAGCGGAAATAACTGCTGTAAAACCCACCACCCGTCCAGCGGACAAGTCAGTACCTGCCGTAATAAGAATAAAGGCAACGCCAAGCGCGATAATAATCCGTGTGGATGATTGGATCATAATGTCTCTTAAAGTATTTACAGAGATAAAAGCTGGTTCGTATAAGGCGATACCCATAATCAGAAGTACCAATACAATATAAATAGCATTTTGAGTAATAAAAGTTTGAGTTCTTTTAGCGTTCATTAGTAGTGTTCCTCCTTAAAGTTACGCGAAGAGTAACTCTCTTCGTAAACCAAATCTAGTTTCGCCTAGCAAAACTATCATTGTAATCCTATCCTAATGCTGTGCAGCGAGACGCATAACTTCGGTTTCCGTAGCTTGCTCGCCTTCTAATATACCGGTAAGTCTACCTTCCGACATGACCATTACGCGGTCTGACATTCCGAGCAGCTCCGGCATTTCAGAGGAGATCATAATGATGCTCTTTCCTTGCTGGGCCAAGTCGGCAATAATGGAGTAAATCTCGAATTTAGCTCCTACATCGATCCCGCGAGTCGGCTCGTCCAGAAGCAGGATTTCAGGCTCAGTAAGTAGCCATCTGGCAAGCAGTACCTTTTGCTGATTCCCACCAGAAAGATTCATGATTAGCGTTTTGGTTGTTGGCGTTTTGGTACGTAATTTTTCAATCATTTTATCTACTTCAACTTTTTTCTTTTTTCCATCTAGTAAAAGGAGTAGTTTCTGGTATCGATGTAGATTAGCGATTGCGCCATTCTCATGAACAGACAAGACTGGAAAAATACCGGTTACACGACGCTCTTCGGTAAGTAGAGCCATCCCATGTTTCTTAGCATCCTTCGGAGAATTGATATTAACCTTCTTACCTTTAATAGAAATCGTTCCAGATTTCAAAGCTCGCAAACCGAACAACGCCTCAATTACCTCAGTTCTCTGGGCACCTACCAGACCACCAATACCTAGAACCTCACCTCGTCTTAATTCAAAAGAAACATCTTTAAAAGATCTTTCCTCCGGGGAAGTTAACCCTTCCACCTTCATGTATACTTCGCCGGGTACGTTAAAGCGTTCTGGGAATCGGTTGGTTAAATCGCGACCCACCATTTTGGAAATGATAAGATCTGTAGTTAATTCCGCTGCTGGCCAGGTGCCTATTTTTTTACCATCACGCATAATGGTAACTTCGTCAGAGATTTCAAGAATCTCTTCCATTTTGTGAGATATATAGATAATAGCTACGCCTCTACTTCTAAGATCCCGTATGATCCGGAATAAATGTTCCACTTCCACACTGGTTAGAGAAGAAGTGGGTTCATCCATTACAATAACTCGGGAGTGAAAAGAGACAGCCTTCGCAATTTCAATGGATTGGATTTTGGATACGGACAGCTTACCTACTAAAGTTTCGGGATTCAGATCGATATCCAGATCTTTAAACAAATTTTCCGTGTCAGTATACATCTTCTTATGATCGATAAACTGAATCGGTCCGATTCCCTTGGTTGGAAAACGACCTAGCCAGATATTCTCCATCACACTTCGGAACGGCACGGGATGCAGCTCCTGGTGAATCATAGAGATACCGCTTTTTAACGCATCATTTGAACTGCTGATGGAAGCCTTCTCGCCATCCAAAAAGATCTCACCGGCATCCGGTGAATAAATACCAAAAAGACATTTCATGAGTGTGGACTTACCTGCACCATTCTCGCCCATAAGTGCATGAACCGAACCTGGTCTGACCTTTAAACTAACATCATCCAGCGCTTTGACGCCGGGGAATTCTTTAGTAATGTTGTTCATTTCCAGCAAAAACTCAGCTTTTTCCATGTTGTTACGCCCCCTACGCTTTTTTTCTTTTTTATGAGAGGCACAGCGGTTCCATCCTGTTCCCTGCCTAAAAGAAATACCGAGGAGCGGTTATCCGCTCCCCGTACTGTCATATGATCATGAATAACTCTGTAGCCGAGGGTAATTACTTAGCGTCAGCTATGTTGTCTTTCGTAATCTTTTTGTAGGAAATCCATACGTATTGATTGTCAGTGATACCAAAACCTACATTGTCTTTCGTAGGCGTTTCACCTTTAGCAAGCAGAGCAGCAACTGTGATAGCAGCTTTACCTTGGTTATTCGCATCATTCAGCACTGTACCGAGCATTGTTCCATCTTCCAGCGCTTGAATCGCAGGGGCAGTTGCATCCACACCTACTACCGGCATGAATTTGTCACCCGTGAAGTAGCCTGAAGCTTTCAGAGCTTCAATTGCACCGAGGGCCATATCATCGTTGTTAGCAAGAACAGCTTCAATTTTGTCGCCGTGGGAGCCAAGGAATGCAGCCATTTTTTCTTGTCCTTTTACGCGATCCCACATTGCGGTATCTTCAGCCAGTTTCTCCACCTTGATTCCAGCATCTTCGATAGCTTGGATAGAGTAAGTAGTACGAAGCTCAGCATCTTGGTGTCCTGGTTCACCTTTCAGCATTACATATTGGAGAACACCGTCGCCGTTCTTATCCGCTTCAGGATGTGCTTTCCAGTAGTCAACAATCAGTTGACCGGACATTGTACCGGATTCTTCTGCTTTAGCACCTACATAATAAACTTTATCCCATTTCTTCATATCTTCAGGAAGCGGTTCGCGGTTAAGGAATACCACTGGAATGTTTGCTGTTTTTGCTTTTTCGATAATGACGCCAGCAGCTGTACGGTCAACTGGGTTAATCAGCATCCCGTTATATTTTTTAGTGATGAATAAGTCAACCTTGTCATTTTGTGTGGGTTGTGAATTTTGGCTATCTACGATATCTACTGTAGCGATGCCTTTAGCAGCACTATCGATAGCGTTACGAACACCTGTCATAAAGGTATCGTCAAATTTGTAAATGGCGACCCCAACTTTAGGCGTTTCTGTTGACGTGCCCGAGTTCTCAGTCTTTGGAGCGTTAGTTGCCTTGTCTGCAGCACTATCTGTAGTTTTGTTGTTGCCACCACAGCCTGTCAGAGCAGCACCAAGCAAAGCACTAGCTAATAGAACGGAAGTGATTTTTTTCATTATTCATTGACCTCCTATTTATACTTCTTTTTTTGTTTGCCCCTGATCGTTTCGGGTACATCCATATTATGACTTACCTGAAAACGGTTGCGAATATAAAATCCTACTCATTATTATAAAAATTCTAATGAACCATGAAGAAATATAAGGATGATTTTCATTTAAAATTTATAATTTCTTATATTCTAAAAAAACGAATACCGCCCCATTTCAAGGATGGTATCCGTTTCACGAAATTTATAAGCATAAACGCCTTCGGCGTCCTTATAA
>DJUJ01000014.1:5921-8578 GCA_002438345.1 Paenibacillus sp. UBA6285 | reverse complement strand
TGTATCGACGCGTTCTGGAACATCGATTCCTTCGATCACTTCAACAGCATGTTTTACAGCCAAATACCCGTTGCTAAAAGGATTTTGGATGACTGTTGCTTGAACAGTTCCATCCTGCAGCAATTCCATCATGGAGGGTGAGCTATCAAAGGCTATCATTTTTATATTTTGCAGCCCCCGACTTTGGATAGCCATTGCCGCCCCCTGTGAAGCAGTCTCATTCAAGCTCGCGATTCCTCGAAGATTCGGATGCTTCAGCAGCATCAGTTGCGTAAGATCTTCTGCATCCTTAATACTGGACGTCGTGTATGAAATCTCAACCACCTGTATATTTGGATAACGGGCAGAGTAATTTAAAAATCCCTTTTCCCGCTCCTCTGCATCTCTTGCACCATACTCAATTCCGTTGGAAGACTCCTGTTTCTCACTCTGAGTTGAGTTAGTGAAGTTAATAATGCCCACTTCGCCGTATCCTTTCAACAGCTTGATAAGCCTTTCTGCAGATTTTTGACCCGCCTCATAGCCGTTCGAGCCAATATATGTCCTTACTCTTGCTGAACCCACTTCCGCATCTACGGATATCACAGGAATTTTGGAATAAGCCGCCTGATCTACCACCTGTGCAAGCCCCATATAACTACTTGCAGCTAAAATAATCACGTCCGCTTTTTCTTTAATGGAGTCCTGCACCATTCTTACTTGTTCTGTGATGTCACTCTCAGAGTCCGGAGCTTTAAAGGTTAATTTCACGTTGAATTCCTGCGCTGCAGCCTCAGCTCCCAATTTAACCGTATTCCAATAATCACCCTTGTTCATTTTCACAATGAGATGAATATTACGGGTCTTATTTGTATTGATGTAATTGGGCGCCGAATTAAAACAAGAGGTAACCGTGGTCCATAACACCGCACACATTAACAAGGTTAGCCAAAATCGAACGTTTCTCATGCCGATGTCTCATCCTCCTTAAACCCTTCATTGCCTTCGCCTTTTGCAAGTGCCGGGAAGATAAGGGTAACCGTAGTGCCTTCTTCAATTTCACTTTCAAAAGAAAGACCATACTCACGGCCATAGTACAACTCGATACGCTCGTTCACATTTCTTACGCCTACCCCTGAACCATTCATACTCTTACTGCCACCTGTTAAAATAACCTTCATAGTCTCCTTAGACATACCTAGTCCATTATCACTAATCCGTATGATGACAAGATCGTCCTTCAGTTCCGCATGTATAGAGATAAAACCTTCATCAGGCATCATTTCTATCCCGTGATACAAGGCATTCTCTACAATCGGCTGCAAAATCAGCTTGATTGTCTGACACTGCAGCACTTCATCCTGTGCAACGATCTCATAGCGGAACTTATTTTTGAAACGGAAGCTCTGAATAACGAGATAATGACGAATATGATCTAGCTCTTCCTGTACGGTAATCATATTATTCCCTTTGCTTAGACTAATTCGGAAAAACTTCGATAAGGACTGAATCATTGTGACTACCTCCTCAGTCTTACCACGTTCAGCGAGCCGGATCACAGAGTTCAAGGTATTGTACAAGAAGTGTGGATTAATCTGGGATTGCAGCACTTCAAGCTCACCCTTACGTTTGGTCTCTTGTTCATAAATAATTTGATCCATCAATTGACGGATACGTTGCAGCATGAGATTAAACCGCTTGGACAACTGCTCTACCTCATACGCGCCACTCACATCAATTCGGGTATTGAGATCTCCTTCTCCTACCTGCTGAAGTGTCCTTTCCAGCTTTCGAATAGGGCGGGCAATTCGCGCGGACAAGAAGACAGATACAATAATTACACATAAAATAACTACCGCTAAGAACCAGGATAAAAAGGTGTTAAGATCGCGTTTGGTGGTCACGATCTCATCATAATAAGCAACACCTACTATCTTCCATCCGGTCTGTTCTAGCGTACGCACTGTGATAAAACGTTTTTCACCTGTAG
The DNA here is from genome assembly GCA_002438345.1 of Paenibacillus sp. UBA6285. Taxonomy (GTDB): domain Bacteria; phylum Bacillota; class Bacilli; order Paenibacillales; family Paenibacillaceae; genus Paenibacillus_AQ. The sequence goes on along the minus strand of DJUJ01000014.1, from coordinate 6,609 downwards.
ACTCATCCAAATAGCTTCGATAAGCATATTCCAGTACCGGCTCCACATTCTCATACTTTAAGCCAGCATAAATAAGTTGCTGCTGCGGATGATACACAATATTGCCTAATTGATCGAGGATGTAAGCGTATCCCCTTTTACCAAGCTTAACCTGCTTACTCAACTCATCTATAGTACGAAAGTTAAAATCCATCAGCAGGATACCCGTTTTCAATTCTCCTTTTTCCTGATATTGAATTAGTTTACTGATAGACACGACCCATATGTATTGACCTTTAAACAAGTTCTGAATATGGGGCGCTGAATAGGAGATCTCAGATGTTCTTTTGGCTGTAGTAAACCAACTCTGAGTTTCTAGCTGTGTGTTGCTGCGCAGCTTCTGTCCGGCTGTACCCACTACATATTTTCCCTGTGGTGTAAAAACCGCTGCAGAAACCAGATCCTCTCTACTGCCCATTAACATAGCCATTCTTTCCATCAGTAAAGCGGAGTCCACAGAGGGACTATTCGTAATTTGATCTTCTGCTGTTTCAAAAATATTTCGCATTCCTTTAACATAAAGCCCCAGATTGTAGTTCACTTGCTCAATAATCTGCTGCATATTCATATTGGCATTCTCTTCTGCTGTCTTCGCAAACTTGTTATACAGCATAAGGCTGACAACGACGGCTACAAGAACTGCAACGGA
>DJUJ01000014.1:0-5877 GCA_002438345.1 Paenibacillus sp. UBA6285 | reverse complement strand
TCCTGCCGCATGGCTACCCTCCTCTGGAGCTATTTTTATACTCTTTAGGAGACTGACCATATTTTTTGCGGAAGCAAAAGCTGAAATAGTTAGGATCAGCAAAGCCAATTTTCTCAGCGATCTCAAAAGCCTTCAGTTCCGTAGAGCGCAATAGTTCTTTTGCTGCTTCTAATCGGATTTGCAAGAGATAACTAACAAATGTCATCTTCATTTCCTTCTTAAAAATACTGCTAAAATACCCCGTACTGATATGCAAATGTTGACAAACCTTTCCGATAGAAATGTCCGATTCCTCATAGTGGCTACGAATATATTCTTTGGCTTCATCAATGAGCAGTTTATAACTGGATTGGCGTTCTAAAGCAATGGAGTCCATTAGTCGGCTGCAGATCGTAATAATCCATTGCTTAGCTTCACTCATACTATTGAATTTATTCATCTCAGTTAATGAGGAAATGCCAGATCCTACGAATTTGGCAGCATCACTACCGGATTCTTTGGCTACACGCAGGATGGATGTAATAATCTCCAGCAAAAAAATCTGATAATCCTGAGTTGATACCTGTTCGGCATCCAATCCGCCAAATAAGTCTTCAACGACCTCCTTAAGCTCCTGTACGGTTCCCATCTTAATTGTTCGGATTAAGGACTGCTGGGTTAGTTCATCATAGGCCAAGAGTGCATTAGAACGTGACTCCACATCCTCGATCCAAATGACTCTGTTATTACCTAGAATGAGACGATAATCTAACGCTTGCATGGCATCTCCGAAGGAGTTAAATAGCATAGCCGGTGAGTGACACACCGTTCCAGAACCAGCGGTTACCGTTAGCTTCAGAAACCGCTGCACATTGTGGCGGATTTCTTCTAGAATCTCAAAGGTCTTCCCCGTAATTTCAGTTTCTTCACCTGCATCACAAATTGAAAGGAGCACTACCTCATCACGATGGATAAACACCCTGCCAAAATTATGCTTAGTACATAATTCTTCTGCAATATTCAACACAGCGAATAGCTGTAAATTTTTCTCTCCCGTATCTCGTAAAGAAATTTGCTTACTAGCGGAAATACCAACCGCTTCTCGCTCTGGACGAATATAATCCACACTAATTACCGAGGCTTGAAACCAACGCCCATCTAGATCTATTCCGTATTCCGAACTTTTCTCATTGATTTCATTCATTCGTACTCTACGTGATACTAGTGAAGATAGGAACTGTTCACGCAACACAGGCAGACTTTTTCGATAATGCTCGCTGAGTACAAAAACATTTTCTTTCTCTGCGATTTCAGCTTCTATGGTGGCTCTGACCTTAAGCAGAACATCAATCAATTCTTGTGATGAGAACGGTTTCAAAATATACTCATCAATTTGTAGTTTAATCGCCTTCTGTGCATATTCAAACTCATCATACCCAGTCAGAATGATGATCTTGGTATTGGGATGCCGATCGCGAATCCACTCAGCCAGCTNNAGCTGCAGTCCATTCATAAAAGGCATTTGAATATCGGTCACAACCACATCCGGAAGCAAACGATCAATCGCATCCGCAGCCTCCCGTCCATTCTCCGCCTGTTCTACAATCTCGAAGCCGTAGTGTTCCCAATCTATCTGCCCGATGACCCCTTCTCTAACGTCTTCTTCATCTTCTGCAAGAATTAACTTATACATTTCTCATCCCTCTTTGGAAACGATTTATTGAGCTGTCATAAAATTCATTCTATATGATTCAAACTATTCCATCTATGGTTAGTTATTTAAATCGATTTACTAAAAACTAAAAGAGTTAGTCTAGTGACTGCATAGTGCGATTCAGAGGGATATGAAATACGGAGTCAGTAGGATATGAAATATATGAAAATAGGTGATGTTGCCTCTTTAGCTAGTACAGTGGATGGAACTAATCGGGGTAATGTAGTGAAATGCTGGCGCGTGACTTGATTGGGGATTCGAAAAAGTGAGGCAAATTGCAATTGATCGCGGATTCATTCAAAAGTAAAAATGCTTCCAGCATTCGCAAATTAAGATGAAAACAGTCCTTATGATGAAATTGGTTCCTTTTATAGGGAGGTTTTCCCATTATTCATGTGCTGGAGACCAAAAAGACAAATTTATAAGGAGAATTTCCCTATAACATCTGTCCATCTTTAACAATAACACTGCGAAATTAATCTCATCACAAGCGGACATATCATAAAACGATCCACTTCAAAGTATTATTTTACAAAAAAAACCATCCCGCCGTAGCTGGGATGGGGATGATCGGAACCTATAAGTATTATAGCAACGCTTTGTTAAAGCGATAACCTGCTGTTTTTTCGAAACCTAGATGACGATAAAAAGCACGTGCCGGTGCGCGCTCTACGCGGTTACCACTTCTCAAGAAGAGCTGACAGCAACCTTGCTCACGTGCCCATTCTTCTGCTGCGGCCACAAGTCTTTTACCGAGTCCGTTTCCTCTGAGTTCTTCTGATACGATAAGTGCAGTAATCTCAGTGATACAATCTGTCTGTTTGTAATACGAGATTACCTGTCTAAGACCGACCATTCCCACAACTTCATTGTTTAGTTCTGCAACAAGCGTGCATTGGAGATGGTTATTCTTCATGCTTTCGAGTCTCTTTGTCATCACGCTAAGCGTTGTTGGATAGCCGAATTCCCGCAGAAGCGCTGTAACTCTCTCCAGATCATTCAAGCCGCATTTGCGAATTTCCAGTACAGGTGCCATGGTACTACTGTTCATCCTCATATACCTCCACTTTTAGCATAGACGCTGCCTGCTTGGCTACCGTCCGCGCGATTTCCACATCTTCCGCCGCACTTAACGCCACTGCCATCCGCCGCCCAGGACGGACTTCTGGTTTACCAAATACCCGAACCTGAGTCCTAGGTAACTCCAAAGCTTCACCAATTCCGGTCACAACAAAAGCTCGTCCTTCTCCATCAGCCTTCAACGTAGCTGAGGCACCTGGTGTCAATAATTGTACTGACTGGACTGGAAAACCAAGAATAGCTCTGACATGCACTGCAAATTGAGATAAATCCTGCGTCGCCATCGTCACCATCCCCGTATCATGAGGTCTAGGTGACACTTCACTAAACAATACGCCTCGATCCGTCAAGAAAAGTTCCACTCCAAAAATACCGAAACCTCCGAGCTGATCGGTAACTGCTTTGGCAATAGACTGAGCTTCATCCAGAAGTTCCGGCTTCATAAAGTGAGGCTGCCATGATTCGACATAATCCCCATCTTTCTGAATATGCCCAATAGGTGGACAAAATATCGTGCCAGACACGGACCTTACCGTCAAGAGTGTAATCTCGCTCTCAAAGGTAACGAAAGCCTCCACGATAACTCGAGTTCCTTTGGCTCTCGCTCCATCCAAAGCAGTGTTCCAGCATTCTTCCGCATCCTCAGGTCTTTTGCAAACACTTTGACCTTTACCGGAAGAACTCATAATCGGCTTGATGACACAAGGAGTGCCTAGTTCTGCAACGGCTTGATGCAGTTCTTCCAGACTATCTGCAAAACGATAATCCGCTGTTGGCAATCCAAGTTCTTCAGCAGCAAGTCGGCGAATGCCTTCTCTGTCCATGGTCAGACGAACCGCTCGTGCGGTCGGAACAACGAAGAAACCTTCCTCTTCAAGCTCTTGAAGAGCATGAGTGGCGATTGCTTCAATCTCCGGAACAATAACATCCGGTTTCTCTGAGCGAATAAGCGTTTTAAGCGCCTCTGCGTCCAGCATATCAATAACATGTGAACGATGAGCTACACCCATCGCTGGTGCATCGCTATAACGGTCTACAGCTACAGTCTCTACGCCAAGACGTTGAGCTTCGATTATGACTTCCTTACCCAGTTCCCCGCTGCCCAGCAGCAGCAGCTTGCGGCTTTGAGCTGAAAAAGGAGCTCCCCACATTGTCGATTTCAACCTCTTTCGGCAAATTGACTATCTCGTTTCCATAAATTTCCGAAAACGGAACAGTTTCATTGTATATTTTCAGGCTTCTTTATTTTCATCCATCATAAGCCAGATTGCAAGCGTTCTTCGACAATTTCCTACAAATTTCAAAGATCTTTGTCCAATATATCAACGAAAGATTGTTCCAAGAGGGATAATTGGTGGCCTAACTGACCCCAATGATCTGCGGATTCACCCCCTTTAAGGAGATCCAGCATCGCTTTCTCTTGCTCCGCTAACCCCTCTTGCAAATGCTCTGCAGCAGACTTCAGCTCTCTGACGACGCATTCGACATAATGTGCAAGCAACTTTTTCTTCTGCACTGCTGCCGCAAGATTAACAGCTTCTTTCACAAGAGGCTCCGCCACACCTTTGACTTGTTCCCGGCCAGCTCCTTCAAAGAAATACCGAGGGGATTTGAAATGTCCCCATAAGGTTGACCATTCCACGGAGTGAAGCTGGCATTCCAGATCATTAGGAGAAGGCCAAGCTTCCTCTTCATACTCCATCAGATGGAACTCCTGAGTAGAGAAAAGCAGCTCAGAAGCAGCCGTTTCAGCAACTTCATGAACAAGTCTGCGCCCAGTACTCTCCAGTCGCAGTGTTGTCGCCCATAGCTCTTGCTCCAATTCACGCTGAGTGGTACGCATCAGCTCCGCACCACAGGCAGAGAAGATAGCTTTTAAATTCCCTGCATCCTCACGCAGTAATGAGGGGTGGAAGGATTCTTGAAAATTCCTGGTGAAAGAGAAGCTAATCCGCTGACAGACGTGATAAATCAGCTCCTCACCTTCATGAACAAGATCCCTGTTAGGACGTTCCTCTATCTCCAAAAGGGATAGCCGCTTCATGGCTAACTGACGACGTTCTTGCAGTTCTTTTAATCCAGCTTCACGCTCGTTTGCCGCCATGGAAGCGAGATTCTGCCACTCTTCCGCCCGGCGGCGAACAGATGCGATACTCTCTGCAGCTGCGTTAAGTGAAAGCTTAGGAAGTTCATCTCCCGCGAAGCTGGACAAGGCTTGCTCAAAATGATTGAAACGGGAAGCCTCATAGAGATCATAATTACGCTGAGTTTTACCTTCCAGAGCAAGCAAGCTAAACAGCGCATAGATTCTCGGAGAGCGTAAACCACCCGCACGTAAATTTTGAGCGACATGTTCTCTTACCTCTTCCAGTTCATCTTCTCCTGAAGCAAGATCGGAAGCATTGATAATAAAGAACATTTTATCAAGTGCAAAGCTATCTTTAATTCGGCCCAGTTGTGCAAGCAGTCCTCTATCTGCTTTCGAAAAGGCGTGGTTGTAATAGGTAACAAAGCATATCGCGTCCGCATTTTTCATGTAATTAAAGGTTACGCCGGTATGACGAGCATGCAGTGAATCGGCTCCTGGTGTATCCACAAGTACAATCCCGCTCTCAGTCAAGGGACAGGCATAGTACAAATCAATCCCCTGCACGAAACAGGCCCGGGTCTCTTCCGCAACAAGGCTTCGGTATTCTTCTAAATCAACGGTTCGCACCTTTCCTAAAAGGGGCTCGGCTTCAGCCCAACCAGCCGCTGCTGCCCGTAGAAATCCAGCATGCGGCAGCGCAGACGGATGAATTCCCCGGGCAGGCAAGCTTGCAAGTACTGTTGTCCACGTATCCCGCTGAGGTTCGCCAATCTGCAGCACACTGAAGGAATGGCAGATGTCATCCCAGAAATCTGCCATTGTCTTCATCGTTACCACTGCGCTGGCATGGCGGAAGTCTCCTTCCGGCGCCAATATGCGGTTGACCGCAGCCGTGGCGGGATGTGGAGACACGGGCAGCACTTCTTCGCCGAGCAAAGCGTTGGCGAAGGAGGACTTACCCGCGCTGAACGCACCGAACAGCGCTAGGGTAAAGCGGCCGCCGGCGAGATCCTCC
>DJUJ01000011.1:31324-31540 GCA_002438345.1 Paenibacillus sp. UBA6285 | reverse complement strand
ATCTGCGAGGCGAAGCCGCAGATGGCCCCGGCGGTACAGCAGCAGCACGTTCAGCGCTGCTGCGAACGAATGCGCGGCCACGCCAGCGATGGCCGCGCCGGTAATGCCCTGCTGCGGAACTAGCAGCAGGTTCAGGGCCGCCTTGAGCAGCGCGGCGGCCAAAAGGTGCAGGGCCGGCGCGCGCACGTAGCCGAGGCCCTGCAGGAGCGCAGCCGA
>DJUJ01000011.1:15275-31291 GCA_002438345.1 Paenibacillus sp. UBA6285 | reverse complement strand
AGTGCTGCTGCCGGCGGTATCGCCATAAAGAGCCATATTAATCGGCTCAGCAAGTACTGCAAGGCCCGCTGAGGCTGCTAACCCTAGCAGCCAGAACCAACGCAGCGACAAGCTGCAACGGTTCTCGATCAGCTTCGTGTCCCCCTTGTACTTCGCCTCTGCCAGGGCTGGAATGAACACAACAGACAAAGAAGTGGCAATCATCGTTACAATCTGCACTAGAGGCAAACCCCGATTGTATACACCAAACTGTGTCATCGCCTCCACTTCACTTCCTACAGAGGATAGCAAGCGAGGTACAGTGAATACATCTACGAGACCAATAAGAGGCATTGCCAGTGCGCCAAGCATCACAGGAATTCCATAAGCCAGCAATGCACCTGCTTTAACGCCCCTAATCCGTTGATTGAGCCCCTCATTGTCCGCATTGGGCAGCTTTAAATCCTGACTTTCGGCAGAAGCGGCAGCATCTAAAGGGGCGCCCTGTCTTAACACCCGCCGATGACGTCGCAAAAACAGCAGCATAACAACAAGTCCTGCTGCCCCTCCCCCGGCTGAGCCGAGCAATGCACCGGCAGCAATACTTTCAGCACCTGCTCCCTGCGAGGTCAAGTATAACAGCAGCACAATCATCACCGTAACGCGTACCGACTGCTCTACAATTTGTGACACAGCAGTCGGTACCATATTGTGAAGACCCTGAAAGTAACCGCGCAAAGCTGACATGATCGGAACGACTGCTAGTCCCCAAGCACTTGTTCGCAAGGCGGGCATTACATGCGAGTTGCCGACCCATTCAGCTATAATCGGCGCACCTGTATAAGTGATTGCTCCGATAACCAAACCGCTAATTCCCGTAATTACCGCAGATAACAGCAGAATCCGCCGACCCTCGTCATCGCGTCTTCCAGCAGAGGCTTCAGCGACAAATTTGGATATGGCCGCCGGCAGACCCAGCATCGCTACCGTTAACAACATCGTGTACAAGGGATAAACTGTGTTGTATATACCAAATACCGCATCTCCACCCAGATTTTGCAGCGGGATTTTTTGGAGTGTACCTATAAGCTTTGAAATAATCGCTGCTGCACTTAGAATAAATGCCCCTTGCAACAACCGTGATGTTTGTGTGTTAGATTTCATAAAATACCTGCTTCTACAACTTTGATGGGATGAATTTCTATATTATAACGTATGTATGCCCACAAGTAGAAACGGTTTTGTATGAACGACAAAACCCCGTTTGCCCTTTGTATATCTTACCAAAAGGAAAGCGGGGTCTACATTACGATTACTGCTCCATTTGCTTGCCAAGGAATGCGGCAGCGGTTTCGGCCATTTTCACTTCCATTGTCGACATTTTCGCCGAATCATCCTTGCTTACCATCACTACACAACCAATAGGATCTCCACCGGAAATGATCGGTGAGGCTACATATGAGGACACCAAATCCGGATGATCTTTAGCGATTTCATAACTGCCTTCGTTGGTTTCCAGTACAGTCTTACGACTATCCATGACCTTCTCCAAGAGAATTCCTACTTGTTTCTCCAAATAGTCCTTCTTGGAGCCCCCAGCAAGGGCAATAAAGGTATCACGATCAGCAATCATCGTAATATGCCCAGTACCTTCGAACAATGACTCCGCGTACTCTTTTGCAAAGTCACCGAGCTCGCCAATCGGGGAATATTTCTTGAGTATGACTTCACCGTCCCGATCGACGAAAATTTCCAGTGGGTCGCCTTCTCTAATCCGTAGAGTACGTCTAATTTCTTTGGGAATAACCACTCGTCCGAGATCATCAATACGCCGAACAATTCCAGTAGCTTTCATTTCACATGTGCCCCGCTTTCTTAAGAAGTATGGTCTTACTACTGTCCATTATGGGAAAGGATAATCCCAGTGATTTATCGTAATATCTGACCATAGTATTCATCTCTTCCCAGATCCTTATACATAAGCTGACATGTATTAATATCTGTATCAAGATAAAGCCCGTTCTACAAATGTTTCTTCGAACAAGCATAAACGCCTTCGGCGTCCTTAATAAGGACGGTAAGCGCTTAAGCGAGAAATATAAGGAAAAAGTATAGTGTGAAACTTATACTACCTTATATTTATAAAAAGCCATCTTCACATTAAGTGAGGATGGCTTTTTATAAGGTAAGCTTGTCCATTTTTACCGATGTTTATTCAGCAGCTTTTGTAGCGCTTGGGGATGCACTTGGAGCTGTAGTGGCTTCTGTTCCGCTATTTTTTGTTCCGGATTCATCTGCAGCAGCAGAGCTTTTCGGCAGATTGATGCTCTCAATAATGCCCTCCAGATCTTTCTCCATGAACGCTTCTAGATTCTTGGACACAATAGAGCTCTTGATGTCTTCTTTTTGCTTATCCGTTAACTGGTTAAAGGTTTTGTCTGTACGGGATTCTACCTTGATAATGTGGTAACCGTAAGAAGTCTCTACAGGATCACTAATGGTGTTTAGAGGCAACGTTTGAGCAGCCTTCTTAAACTCATCTACATACGTGCCTACAGCTTTATCTTTATATTCTCCGCCTGTTTCCTTAGAGCCTGTATCATCAGAGTATGCCTTAGCGATTGCTGCAAAATCAGCTCCGCCATCTAGCTTTGCCTTAACTTCCTTCGCGATTTTCAGTGCTTCTTCGCTAGTGCGCTCTTTGTTATTAGCATCTTTCAGACCGATTAGCACATGACGCAAACTGGCTACTGTAAAATCACCTTTTGTAGCTTCAAATTCTTTGACAACCTGGTCGTCTGTCACTTTAAGCAGCATATCCTGATAAACCGTCAGCACACGCTCCATATAACTATGGATATCGCCCTCGGTAACGTCAGCATCTTTTAGCGTTTTCTTATACTTGTCGCCCAGAGCTTTCTTCAAGTCTGCGATTTGGCTATCTGCCTCTTTCTTCGCCTGCTTCTTCGCTTCATCCGTTGCTTTGGAAGCTAAGTATTCAAATCCCACTTCCTGCTTCAAAATAGACTCCTTAAAAGCCTCAATCTCTAAATATTGCGCTTGCTGTGGAGAGAGCAATTTCATGATTTTTTGATCTGTTGAGAATTCCTTCTCTGTAATTGTTCCACCTTTATAAGTCGCTACTGCCTTACTGCTATCTTCGGCATTACCGCATGCTGCTAGCATAGAAAAGGAAACCGCTGCTGCTAATGAAACGAGCAGCACTTTCCATGATTTTGATTTATTTAACGACATTGTGTAGTTCTCCCTTCGATTTAAAAGACTGTTTAGCTTCCTTAAGAAACTGCTCAAGCAAGTCAAGCAGCTGTTTATCACTTAAATCTTTCGATTTAACTCGGATACTGGCTTTAGCATCCCTATCAAATTGTACACGTCTTTCGAAGCTATTTCCAACTTTAGCGAGTTTCGCCGTGTCCAGAGCGCCAAGACTTCCCTCATAGAAATTCAGGGTAACATCATCACCCCGTCTGATCATAGAATCAATGCCGTACATTTTTCCATACACTTTCAGACGAGCTACGGAAAGTAGATTAACAACTGCTTCAGGCAATTCTCCGAACCGATCCAAGAGCTCATCCTCAAGCTCAGAAGCATCATCGAAGGAAGTTACTGCCGCAACTTTTTTGTAGATTTCAATTTTCTGGATACTGTCATAAATATATTCGGATGGCAGATACGCGTCAATCGACAAATCAATAACTGTATTGCCTTCTTTCAGCGAGGTGTCTTCCTCCCCAAGCACAGTAACCTTACGCTTACGAATCTCCTCCGCCAGCATTTGTGAGTATAGATCAAATCCCACTGACGCAATAAAACCATGCTGTTCTGCACCAAGTAAGTTGCCCGCACCACGAATGGATAGATCTCGCATCGCTATTTTGAAACCAGAACCGAGTTCCGTAAATTCCTTAATAGACTGCAACCGTTTCTCTGCCACTTCAGTCAGAACCTTGTCCCGCTGATACGTGAAATAGGCGTAAGCAATCCGGTTGGACCGGCCCACACGTCCACGTAACTGATAGAGCTGAGACAACCCCATCTTATCCGCATCATGCACAATAAGCGTATTTACGTTAGGAATATCTACACCTGTCTCAATAATACTTGTGCTGACAAGCACGTCGTACTCCCCATCAAGAAAGTCAAGGATCGTCTTCTCTAGCTCAGACTCCGACATTTGACCATGTCCGATGCCTACCCTCGCCTCAGGTACAAGCATAGAAATTTGAGCGGCCATTTCTTGAATACCCTGCACGCGATTATAGAGATAGTAGACTTGACCGCCGCGAGCTAGTTCGCGTTCGACAGCTTCCCGCGTAAGCGTCTGACTATGCTCAACAACATAAGTCTGCACAGGAAAACGGTTCTCTGGTGGCGTCTCAATAACGGACAGATCACGCACTCCCAGCATCGACATATGCAGTGTACGGGGAATTGGAGTTGCCGTCAGGGTGAGAACATCTACATTCGTTTTTAACTTTTTCAGCTTCTCTTTATGAGTAACGCCAAACCGCTGTTCTTCATCTACAATCAACAAACCAAGATCCTTGAATACAAGGTCCTGAGACAACAGACGGTGTGTACCAATGACCACATCAACAGTTCCCGCCCGAACGCCTTTAATCGTCTCATTCTGCTCCTTACGGCTGCGGAAACGACTTAGGACTTGAATATTAAGCGGATAATTAGCGAAACGTTCCCGGAAGGTCTCATAATGCTGCTGAGCCAAAATCGTTGTTGGTACCAGCACAGCCACCTGTTTACCTTCAATCGCTGATTTAAAGGCCGCTCGTATAGCTACCTCAGTCTTACCATAACCAACGTCTCCACAAAGGAGTCGGTCCATTGGACGGTTCTGTTCCATATCCTTCTTAATCTCTTCGATAGCCCGAAGCTGATCGCGAGTCTCCTCGTAAGGAAACATTTCTTCGAATTCACGCTGTTCCTGCGTATCCTTCTCAAAACCGTATCCAGCAGCACTTTGGCGTTCGGCATACAGTTTTATTAGATCGTCAGCAATATCCTGAACGGAAGAGCGAACCTTATTGGTCACCCGTGTCCATTCATTACCGCCTAGCTTATATACTTTCGGCTCTTTATCTTCGGAACCGACATATTTCTGAATCAAGTCAATTTGCTCAATCGGAACCGAGAGCTTATCACCGCCTGCATATAAAATATGCATGTAGTCGCGATGAATACCGCTGACCTCCAGCGTGCCGATCCCCATATACTTACCGATACCATGGTTCTGGTGAACGACATAATCGCCAATTTTCAGTTCAGTATAACTCTTGATCCGTTCAGCATTATCTATTCCTTTAGATATCTTCCGTGCCTTCCGCTGCTTCTGAGAGAACATTTCTCCTTCAGTTATAACAGCTAAATGAATAGAGGGCAGCTCAAAGCCAGAACCCAGATTTCCTTGTACAATCGTTGGCTCATCAATGCCGTAATCATAAAGGACTCTGCGCACACGTTCAATTCGTTCCTCACTACTCGCAAGCATCATTACTTTCACACCGGACTTCTGCCAACGCTCCATCTCCGATTTGAGCACATTCATCTGGCCATGGAAATCCTGCATCCCACGACTAATAAATCCAAGAATGTTCTGAGGTTGAATATGCGGGACCTGGCGCAAAAAGATCGACATAAACAGGCTTTGGAACGGACGCTGGTACATAACAACATCCGTCTCGACAGAGAGATCCAGATCCGGCAATGTTTTGCCGTTTTGCATCAAATGCAGGTTCCATTCCGACTCATCTCTTTCGAGCTGTTTTGCCGTTTCAAGCAGTCTTGTCGGCTCATCGAGAATAAGGATCGTATCCTGGGCCATGTAATCAAATAAATGAGAGCGTTCAGGGTATAAGAGACTGATATATTTATAGATTTCAGGGAAATAGGTTCCTTCACGCAGCATTTCTAGCTCACGGCCTATTTCTTCCTTTAGTCGCAGCTTAGCCTGCCGATCCGCCATCTTCTCGAGCTGTCGTTCCAGCATAACCGATGCTTCAGCAGAAGCAGCTTCCTGACGAAATCTACTCGCTATGATCTCTTTAGCCGGTGTAATCTTCACACTACGTACCTTATCAATAGAACGCTGATCCACTGGATCAAAAGTTCTTATGGAATCAACCTCATCATCAAATAACTCAACCCGATAAGCTAAGGGAGAAGTCATTGGATAAAAATCAATAATCCCGCCTCGTACGCTCAGTTCACCGCGATTCTCAACCCGTTCTACTCTTTCATAACCCATTTCGATCATGGACATCAAAAATCCATCCAGAGCAAGGGTTCCATCCTGGGTAACCGTAACCTGCGCCTCTGCCATAACCTCTGGAGCAGGGAGCAATCTGCGCACTCCCGAGTAGGGAACTACGACAATACCACGGAAGCCCTGGGCACATTTGGTCAGCACATCAATACGCTGAGCCAGTGTCTCTGGGCTTGAAACAGCCGCTTCCGCTGCCACAAGTTCATTAGCAGGATAGAGAAGAACTCGTTCTGGGGAAAGCGCTTCCTGTAAATCATCGGCCATTTTCTGAGCCGAAAACATATTATGAGTCACCACAAGTAAGGGACGAGCCGTCTCTTCATGCAGTGCTGCAAGCATGATCTGTCTAGCAGAACCTGTAAGCCCCGATATGAGCTGTTCTTTCATACCTGCAGCAACACCCTGGGTGATAGACTGGAAATCGGAATCCTTGGAAAAAGCTTCTATAATACCTTGTAACAACAGGCGCACCTCTCTTACTAAACAGGCTGACGGAAGCCAATGCCACCGTCACCTGTTATGATTGGAATCGAAAAGAAGCCTCAGCTGTAACGCCAAGGCTTGCGGATGACGATAGAGACAGGCGCTATCACCTACTGAAGCGGACTTGACAGCAGGCTAAGCTCCGGATTGTTCTCTAAAGCCTCCTTGCAATAGTCGCAAGTCACCTTTACCGTGATCTCACCTTCTGAATTATACGCTATTATATCTCTGCGCTCCGCAGGGGTCAAGGAATGAAGGCCCAACTGCATTTCTGTAACATCACTTCTATTAATGCTGCCTAGAGATGTCTTGCAGTGCCTACATACATAGTTTATTGCCATCTATATGCCTCCTGAAGGTACTATATACCTTCAGTATGTCCGGGGAGCATCATCTTTAGCCTTCATAACTAACAGAGTTTACAAGATCAACCATTGAACTTAGCCATCGTCTGTTCGAAAGAATTCTGTAAGCTGTACTCCAGTGCATCACAAGTATTAAGGATCATTTGCTTCAGAGGATCGCCTTCCTTTTTAGGAAAAGAAGAGAGAACATAATCCACTATCGCAAAACCCGGTTCAGGACGAGAAATACCCATTCGTACCCGGTTAAAGCTTTGTGTACCTACATGCTGAATGATGGATTTAATTCCGTTATGTCCACCAGCGCTTCCTTGATAACGCAATCGAATTTTTCCAATTTCGGTATCCAGATCATCGTAAACGACGATCATATCTTCCAGTTTAACTTTGTAATAATCCATATAAGCGCGAACGGCCTCACCGGACAAATTCATAAAGGTCATCGGTTTAATCAATACGGTTTTGACTCCCCCAATAACACCTTCACCGATTACGGATTTACATTTGCTTTGGTTGAAAGAAATTCCGTTCTGGGCCGCAAGCTCATCCAATGCCATAAAGCCAACATTATGCCTTGTTTTCGCATATTGTGTTCCCGGATTTCCCAATCCGACAATCCATTTCATTATCGAACCTTTCCTTTCCATCCGACTCTCCGGCAAGAGAAGTTCGTTTTTGGTACAATAGATCTTATCTACATATCTCTGTGCAACCAGAGCGAAATTATACTCCGAAGACAGGTGATAACCTATGCTACATCGAGGTGAAATCTTAACACATCAGCGCGATTTCCAGTACCACATCCAATATGCAGTGCCTGTGGAAATATACAGAGGCGACGTGCACATTGACATCGGTGTATTAACAGCGATGGACGAAGAATTTGTGGAGCTGCAAGGGACACTCTATAACCGCAGCATATTCACCTTTGTCTCCCGCGCCGGGTATTGAAGCCAGCGCTTCCACCTGTATCACGCCGATAAGGGTTACATCTCCGAGAACGGAGGTGTAACCCTTTGTAAAATATAAGAATGTATAAGTTTCACGCTATACATTATCCTTATATTTCTCGCATAAACGCTTACCGTCCTTTTGGGACGCCGAAGGCGTTTTTGCTTGCTATTATTGATTTATATTTATTCAATCTCAAACAATTTACTAATCGACAACTCTTCATGGACGCGGATAATCGCCTCACCCATAAGTGGAGCCACGGACAACACTTTGAGCTTAGAAGTTGGGTTATCGCTCCGAATTGGAATCGTATCCGTCACGATAATTTCTTTAATTGGAGAATTCTCCAGACGTTCATGTGCAGGACCGGACAATACTGGGTGTGTACAGCAAGCGTATACTTCCTTCACGCCACCTTCCATCAAAGCATTAGCACCAAGTACGATGGTTCCAGCAGTATCGATAATGTCATCGATCAGAATGGCTGTTTTGCCTTCGATATTACCGATAATGTTCATGACCTCGCTGACATTTGGCTCTGGGCGACGCTTGTCTATAATCGCAAGTGGAGCGTTCAGGAAATCAGCAAGCTTTCTTGCACGTACTACACCACCATGATCTGGTGATACGACAACTGGATTCTCGATTTGTTTGGAACGGAAATACTGAGCCAGGATCGGTACTCCCAGTAAGTGATCCACTGGAATATCAAAGAATCCTTGAATCTGCATGGCATGAAGGTCCATCGTAATTACACGGTGAGCGCCGGCTTTTTCAATCAAATTGGCAACCAGCTTGGCCGTAATAGGGTCACGGGAACGAGCTTTACGATCTTGACGAGCGTAACCATAGTAAGGGATAACCACATTGATGCTTTTTGCCGAGGCACGTTTGAGTGCATCTACCATAACCAAAAGCTCCATTAGGTTGTCATTAACCGGGCCGCAGGTGGATTGAACAATATAAACATGGCAACCCCGAACGCTTTCTGACAGCTTGACCTGAATTTCTCCATCGCTAAAACTTGTAGTGTGCGATTCACCCATCGGAATTCCGATGTAATCAGCAATTTGACTAGCTAGCTTAGGGTTGGAGTTACAGGTGAAAATCTTTAATTTGGAATCACAATAAGTCATAAAATTTAAACCCTCCGTGACGGAATTTAGCTTTCCAAAGGCGCCGGCGCGGAAATGTAAGTCCGTCCGGCGCTTCTTAGCAACGCTTTACGATGGACTCGAGTGGTCTTTCTTCGCTTTTGCACGGGAACGGATCTTCTCTGCATATCCCGGTTTGTTCTCCTGTCTTACTCTGGCAACAGCCAGATCGTTCTCTGAAACGGAACGTGTAATTGTCGAACCAGCTACAACAAAAGCCCCTTTGCCCACAGAAACCGGAGCAATAAGGTTAACGTTACTACCGATAAAGGCATCGTCTGCGATTGTTGTCGTAAATTTATTATACCCGTCATAGTTAACAGTAATCGCACCGCAACCGACGTTTACATTCTTACCAACAGAGGCGTCGCCAATATAACTAAGATGTGACACCTTAGAACCGTCACCAATCGTTGCATTCTTGATCTCGACGAAATCTCCAACCTTCACTTCTTCTCCGAGTATAGAACCTGGACGCAAATAGGCAAAAGGCCCAACGGTAGTCCGTGCGCCAACTTGTGCTTGATTCAATACGGACTGCTTAATCGTTGCGTCATCCATGATCTGACAATCTTCGATTTCGCTTGCGGGTCCGATCACACAGTTCTCACCGATTACAGTTTTCCCCTTCAGGATAGTTCCTGGATAGATCGTTGTATCTGATCCAATGACTACATCTGCTCCGATATATGTGGAGGCAGGATCGATGATGGTTACGCCACCCAGCATATGTTTGCGGTTAATACGTTGACGCATAAAACCTTCCGCTTCTGACAAAGCTAAACGGTCATTAACGCCAATAGATTCCGCAGCATCGTGAGCCTGATATCCCAGAACTACGTCGCCTTGCGAACGAAGTATACCGATCACATCGGTCAAATAATACTCCTGCTGGTTATTGGTATTCGTAACCTTCTCTAGTGCTGCAAATAACTTAGCGTTATCAAAGCAATAAGTGCCTGTATTGATTTCTTGAACAGCATCTTCTTCAGCAGTGCAATCCTTCTGCTCTACAATCTTCAGAACACCGCCATCTTCACCACGAATAATTCTTCCGTAACCTGCAGGTTGACCCATTACAGCAGTCAATACGGTTGCAGCCGCATTACGCTGCTCATGAAGTGCCATAAGCCCTTCCAGAGTTTCTGTGGTTACAAGCGGTGTATCACCACAAATAACAATAGTTGTTCCTTCTTCGCTAGCAAGCAAATCCTTTGCTTGTTTGACAGCGTGACCAGTACCGAGCTGAGTTTCCTGCAGCACGTATTCCGCACCTTGCCCTACATAGGCCTTAACTTTCTCTGCGCCATGCCCAACAACAACAACGGTGCGCTGGCATCCGGTCGCTTTTACTGTATCAAGCACGTGCCCTACCATTGGCTTACCGCAAACGGGGTGCAGCACCTTATATAATTTAGATTNNTCATTCGCTTGCCTTGACCTGCGGCAAGTACTACAGCCATTCTTTTCAAGAATGCCAACCTCCTACTCTTGAACTCACTACTGAATATATCTCATTCCGGGCAAAAAGAAAAGAGAACCATGAAGTCATGGTTCCCTTTTCTATAAACCCCAAGTTAGAAAAGCATTTATCGCTGCCTTTCGAAGATGTCGTCAAATCCTTCACTAGCGCTAGCTTTTCTTGCAAGATCAAGCTGCTTAAGTCATGAAGTATATTCGGTATGATCTTATCAAAAACGGCGGATCCTACGCCACCCAAAAGGTAGCCGTCTTCCGAGGTAGCCTAGGCTCCCTCTTCAATAACTTCTTCTTCTTCTTCAGTAGCGGCGCGATCGTACTCGGCTAGAACCGCGGATTGAATCTTCTCGCGTGTTCCCGAAGAAATCGGGTGAGCGATATCGCGGAATTCGCCATCCGGTGTACGCTTGCTGGGCATTGCAACAAACATCCCGTTATTACCATCGATGACGCGAATGTCATGAACAACAAACTCGTTATCGATTGTAATGGATGCGATTGCTTTCATTCTCCCCTCAGAGTTAACGCGGCGGAGTCTGACATCCGTAATTTGCATGTGTGTGTTCACCACCTTTTTCCATCAGAGACTTGGTGTATAATTCCACACAGCAAAGCGAATTCCTTCTTTTTGATTCCATAAAATACCTAAAAAAGAAATATATTTTTTAGAATCTTTTGTTTTCGACATGTATCGGGTGATTTTCTTAATATCCCTTACGTTTTCGACAATTTCCACGCTTTTTGATAACGTAGAAACGTCAACAAATCAAGAGGAAAAATAGTTACCCGGATGTGCTGATATCCGCCGCTCTTTCGAGTCTACCTCGCTCAGCTTCACTAAAGACACATAGTCATGCAACAGACGCTCTTCCGTCTCTACTGCACCTGATTCGACTAATACACCCACTCCAGCAACCTCGGCATTGAACTCGCCGAGCAAATCAACCATACCTCGAACGGTTCCGCCCGCCTTCATGAAGTCATCTACGATGAGTACCCGCGTTTTCTCCTTAAGTGCACGTCTGGAAAGAGACATTGTGTGTATGCTCTTATGCGATCCAGATACATAATTAATGCTTACTGCTGAGCCTTCTGTAACCTGATGGTCACGTCGCACTAGTACAACTGGCAATCCGAGCTGTGCTGCCGTTGCATAGGCTAGCGGAATCCCTTTGGTTTCTACTGTCATCACCACATCGATTTCCGATCCATAAAAGGCCGTTGCGATGATCTTCCCCGCCTGTTCCATCAGAGATGGCAATCCAAGCAGATCCGACATATACAAATAACCGCCAGGCAAAATCCGATCTGTCTGTTCCAGCTGCACACATAAACGTTTAACAAAAGAGAGCGCCATTTCTTTAGGCATAACAGGAATATAACGTACTCCACCTGCTGCACCGGCTAAGGTCTGAAGCTCTCCAATGCCCTCGCCTTCAAATACTTCTTTTATGATAGCCAAATCTTCACTGATGGAGGACTTAGCCGCTCCATACCGATCGGCAAATATAGACAGCGGCAGTAGGTCATATGGCCGCTCAAGTAAAAACTGAGTCATGTCTACCAAACGTTGGCTTCTTTTTAATTTCTTCACGGAATGCTCCTCGCCAAAACCGAATATTTTAGAAAAATATATCACTTTTGTACGGGTTTACACAAGAGAAGCATGCTAATTCAGTGATCTCACTGCGTAGACTTCCTTGCAGAACCCTCGCAGTCCGTTATAAATTCTTGCTACTTTAGACTGCTTGGACACTAAACCAAACACTGTAGGACCGCTACCGGACATTAACACTCCGTCTGCTCCAAGCTTAACCATCGCCTCTTTGAGCTGTTGGACCTCTGGATGTAGTTTTAGGGTAACATCCTCAAGCACGTTGCCCAGATGGTTACACACGCCCCCAAAATCCCCAGCTTCGATCGCGTTCTGCATCTCCCGAGCTGAAGGATGAACAGCTATATTATTGCTCCGAACGCGTCCATATACTTCAGCAGTCGATACATTGATAGGTGGCTTGGCCAACACTACCCAGCACTGCGGAGGGTTCTTAATCGGCGTCAACTTTTCGCCACGTCCTGTTGCCAAGGCAGTGCCGCCTGTAACGCAGAAAGGCACATCTGAGCCAAGCTCAGCGCCAAGCTCCTGTAGCTCCTGCGCAGGAATGCCTAGGCGCCACAGTCGATTCAGGCCACGCAGCGTAGCTGCTGCATCGCTGCTACCTCCAGCCAGGCCAGCAGCGACCGGTATTCTTTTGTCCAGATGGATATGTACACCACTCTTCACGTTATAACGCTCTTTAATAAGCCTAGCCGCCTGAAAGGCCAGGTTCTTCTCATCTAGAGGAATATAACCCGCTTGACTTGATATTATAATAGTATCCCCTGGCAGCTCAGACAGCTCTAAACGATCTGCTAGATCCACCATGGTCATAATCATTTCCACCTCATGAAAACCGTCAGCACGCTTGTGCAGCACATCCAGCATTAAATTAATTTTCGCTGGTGCCTTCTCATACATTTTCAAGGCGTTCACCCACCTTCAGCTTTTCCCGTAAAAACAACTTAACATATTATATGAAAAACTTCTAATGAAGTCCAATAATAAAAGGGTGTCGCCAGTTGGACGCACCCTTTTTCGTTAAATAATTGTTCACACCCTAAAGGTTAAGATCTCCGCGCAGCCTGTTCAGCGAGCTGAATCGCTCTTTTTACCATGTTGCCGGCATCCTTTGCCCTTATTCCTCCCCAGCCTTCACGTTCCACTGTTTCGTAAAAACCAAGCTCCTTGGCTAACTCTGTCTTTAGTTCTTCCGACATCATGCTTCGTTTTCTGCGGCTCATTACGGAATTCCTCCCTTATGAAAGTAAATGATAAACCCATTGCCCAATTAGTATTCTTGCTAAGAACAAGGATCATTCACCGAATATTTACCCGCAGAAAATACTTAAATAAAAAACAGCCTCCAAAGGAGGCTGCCTGTGAAACTTTAAGCTTTAATATACATAATCCGCATCTGCCCATCGTCTTCACAAACTGTGATTTCCACAGATTCGGTAAGGATATCGGCATAGCTATAGGAGACTCGCTTGAATGTTTGCTGCTCCTGATCCAGTTTGACAATAAATACAGAAGGGTACGTTTCTTCCAGGACACCGGTGCGTTCAACGGTTTTACGACGACCTCCGTTTGCACGCAACGTGATCTTATGACCGACGTGAGCTTCGAGACTGCGTTTGATTTCCAACAGCGCGTTATTAGCCATTGCCTGACGACCACCTCTTTTCTTGTCCATTATACAACTTTCCCAGGCGTTTGTCAAAGCAAATAAATAATTATAGATGATGAATATTTGGTTGTCAACGGAATTTTTTTACGGGGAATCAGAGGCGAACTAATATCCTTGTTATCTGTAATAGGATTGCCACAAAGCAAGAAGAAATAACATTGATGTTCTCTAAAGATAGCTTCCATTTCGCGTAAAAAAAGGGTTAAGCTCATCGCTCACCCTCTCTTCCCGTTATTCTATTCGGCCACTCGAAATTACCTATTAGCCTTAAAAAATAGACCTATCCCTGTCGATTAAATCGCAGAAGGTGTCACTTTTAGTGCTGACAAGTTCTGCAGACGCGGCATCCCAATACGGAAACTGCCACGGGTCTCAACACCGCCGATCCCTTGGTTACCACTGATGGTGTTATTCAAAACATCACTCAGATTCACTGTATCCCTAATGGACGTAAACGACGATTTTGCCGCTACATATACTGGGTCCAAAGCATGGATCAATATCCGTCCAGGAGAACTGGCAAAGTTCTCCCCTGCCCCCAGCAGTGCTTCAAAATGTGACTGACAAGCACCTGCAACAATAGTCAACGCATCAAAATTCCGCTCATACTCCCTAGCTACCCTAATAGCAGCTACGAAGTTTTGCGAATTTTTATAGCTGTTCAGACTGTGAAGATCGTAAGTATGCTGTTGCTTCAGCACCCCATCATGACCGGTAATCACCACAATATCTGGACGCACGCGGGGCAGCAGCCGGTATAAAGTGTCAGCCATTGCAGACTCATGAACATGATGACCTTCAGCAGGGATCCGCAATTGCTCGTATAAGCTGAGACTCTTATTCAAATACGCCGGGTCGCCATCCAGATGCAGCACTTTCCCTGGTACTTCAAAATAAGCAGCTTCCTTGGGCGTTGGAGCCCATGCCCCTTCTGAAAGAGCGCTCCCGCTCCGCTGACTTTGCTCCTGTCGGTCTTTCCGCAGCTGTGTCAGTGATTCATTCGCTTTAATCTGTGCTTGTTGTCCTCGTTCCGTAATTCGGGTAGGAGGCACCTGAACCAAGTCATTCAAAGGAGAATCCGCCAACAGACGGAAATCTGTGCCTTTAATGACGGCTCTGTCCTGCATAATATGATCTACACGAAAGGTCAAATCACCGCCATAAGATTTGCGAACGACCAAGTCTCCTAAATTCATTACAACCACCACCTCTACCCCATCGTATGGGCAAAGGCCTCAGTTGGTTCATAACTAGCCATGTTTTTAGCTTATACGATTCCAGCGGCCAGCAGAACGCCGCTCAATCGGGCGTATTCTTCTAGACTTAATGTTTCTCCGCGGCGGGTCGGTTCAATACCGGCTTCTGCGAGTAAAGCCTCCAGACGCTCACGTCCCTCTTCAGGGAAATAGCGCGCCTTGAGATTGTTAGCAATCGTCTTGCGGCGCTGTGTAAAGGAAGCTTGGACGACCTCAAAGAAATGCTTCTCACTCTCAACCTCTACCGGTGGATGCTCTCTTACCTTCAGACGGATTACAGCTGACTCCACATTAGGTTGAGGAATGAATACCGTACGTGGCACAATACAGACGAGCTCAGGCTCGCTGTAGTACTGCACGGCAATGCTAAGGCTCCCGTATTCCTTACCTCCCGGAGAAGCAGCCATACGCTCCGCAACCTCTTTCTGAATCATTACAACGATGTTATCGAGCGGAAGCTTCTCCTCGAGGAGCTTCATCAGGATCGGAGTCGTCANNAAATCTTCCTTAAACAGCTCTTGCAGATTTACATTCAGAACATCATCATTACGAACCTTAACATGCGGATAAGGAGAAAGTACGTCCCTTAAAATGGGAATAAGTCTACGGTCGATCTCTACAGCCGTTACCGCACCCGCTGTTAACGCCAAGCGCTCCGTCAGGGCCCCGATCCCAGGACCGATCTCCAATGCCCCTGAGTCGCTTTCTAGCCCAGCAGCGTCTACAATCTTGTCCAATATATTTTGATCAATCAAAAA
>DJUJ01000011.1:1596-15164 GCA_002438345.1 Paenibacillus sp. UBA6285 | reverse complement strand
AAATTTCTTCTCTACCACTCATGAAGTAATGCCCCCCTGATCAATTTGGGCGAGAGCTCCGGCAAATTCCTCCCGCGTGATTCCAAACATCGCCAGCCGCTTGTACAGCTGCTTGCCATTACAATATCCTATTCCAAGCAAATTACCAAGCGCCATACGTCTTTCAGCTGCCCGAGGGTGTACAAGCATACCTGCGGCCATTAGATCATCAATTCCAATCAAGGCAGGTGCTCCTTCAAAGGAGGTATGTACATTCCGCAGCGCATGACGAATCGCCTCTGGAGATGCATTCTCCACACCGATATCCCCTTTGCGGGTTGCGTCCTTCTCCGGAATGAAGGCGTGCTTGCAGCCCGGCACCTTCGCGGATACAATCTTACGAATTCGCTCACCCGCGTGATCCGGGTCCGTAAGAATAATCACGCCTCTACGCTCCATAGCAAGCGCGATCTTAGCAATTACGGTCCGGTCTACAGCCGAGCCCCCTGTTTCGATCGTATCTGCTTCTACAGCGCGTTTAACAGCGACGGTATCACTCTTACCTTCAACGACAATTAATTCCTTAATCATATTTCTTGACTCCTCCCAAAAAAAGCAAAAAGAAGAGGTTTCGCTCCTCTTCTTTTGGTTAAAGAATTTATAAGTGATGAGCGGTTGCTCTGCGATCAACGAAATGATCATCTGGCGTTCCTTAACGGTTACCATCACTATATCTTATCAAAGGTTAATTTGCAAAAGCTTCAGTTCTAGTTAAGCTCCGGTTTCACAGGCCCAATCACATAAACGGTACGTGATTTACGACCGAAATTACGAACATGGCTCAGTGAGTCGAAATAGACATCTACTTTATTGCCTTTAATGGCACCGCCAGTATCTTCTGCACGGCGGAATCCAAGCCCCTCGATATATACCCACCAGCCAATAGGAATTACATTTGGGTCTACTGCAATCGTTCGACCTTCCGTTACGCGTGTTCCGGAAGCAGTTTTGGTACCTATACCTGGCTCTTCTGATGAATAAGCTGTCATGGAGACGTTCTTAATCATCTTCTTGTACTCAAAGTCTACGCCAGCCTTGCTTGTGACGTTATTAGCCTTAGCGCTAACCTTAGCCGTTTTGGAAGTGATGTTTGATTTGGAAGTTGTTGTAGTCTTAGCTACAGCCGGCTTAGGAAGTGCTTTGGTACCAACGGCAATAATCTTATCTTTCGTTACCGTTTGTACTTCCTTACCAATCATGCGCATAGAAGCCAGTTCTCCGTCTTGGTAGATCTTTTCAATATGCTGAATCATGACGCCTGGTTTGCCTGCCTGTGCCACTCTAACTGTTCCCACAGTAAGGGAGGGGTCTGCTGTCTTGATGACTCTGAAGGGTAAGTTAGTTGTTCGCTGTACTGTCTGTTTGTTGATGCGAACAATCTTAATCTCCATGTTGGCAGAAATGGTGGTGTCTAACGAAGGGAAAATCTTATCATGATCTTCTAGGGTGATGCCCATTTTGTCAATTGCTTTACCAATTGTATCCTCGGTCGTATATAACGTTTTTGTTGCTCCGTCCGCAGTAAGGCTAATTTTCTGCGCACGATTGATGACGACACGGTCACCGTCTTTTATTTCATCACTCAGACCTAAAGATAATTCATCATGCGGCTGCAGCGGAATTTGCTCTTTCTCCAACACATCACCAAGAAGTGACTCACGCGTTTGAAGCGTCTGTGTTTGTNNTACTAAAAATAATTGTTTGTTACTTTGACCGTGTACGTACAGCAGAATAAGTAGCGCGATAGCGACTGAAATCACGCCCGCAAGTAAAAGTACGCGAGTATTTACTTGCTCCCACCGTAATGCGAAAGACCTGCTGGATGACTGCGAATCATGGGATACTTCTGGTTGGAATACGCCCATTCTCTCCATCCTCCTTACATAGCCCCGTCGTCAATTGTATATCATGAGGACTGAATTCCTTTGACGAAACTATTTGAGATTGTCACAGGATACGCACGTAATAACTTAGCGTCTCCTGCTCATGGATCGCCTGCTCGGCACAGCTACTCCCACCCCTGTTATATAACAGTATGTGGGCAACATTCCGTTTATTCAAAAATAAAAAAGCCTAAAAAGAGTTCAACTGAGGACTCTTTCGTGGCTTCTCCAATGTCAGAATAGAGAATGTATGTGCACGAGGTTGCCTCTCTTACTTGCGCTTACGGGGTTAGCTGTCGGGTTCGGACGAAAGAGAGACGCCCTATCTCAGGTCACCCGCTCATGGCGGTTGCCCTTGAATTCACCCCAAAGACCACGTGAAGAAATCAAATATTGTCCTGCGGCACGTCTAAGCCGTATTCAAGATACAGGCATGCGGCAGATTCAATACTGGTTCCCCCGTTCTCCATACGGAGACTCAGCGAGACGATCCATGAATCAATGGCTGTCACTATAACACAGCTCACATCACTGAAAAGATGATATCCTGTTTTGATGCATGTTGTAAAGGACGATTCAACCACGTTTACGCAAATAAATGGTTAAAATATTGTAATAATCAGCCGTTTTTATATTAAAAAAGTTTAATATATCGGCCATTCTTTATTTTTCACCTGTTTTACTCCCGTTTTCAGACAATCCCAAATCGTTCCAGTGCGTTCGCATACGTTATTTCAGCCAATTCCTCCCATGTTAACCCTTTAATTTCAGCCGCTGCCTCTGCTACTAACTTCACATGAGCACTCTCATTACGCTTCCCACGGAAGGGGTGCGGAGTCAAATATGGAGCATCCGTTTCGATCAATAATCGGTCTAGCGGGGTCTGCGCAAGCACTTCTTTTGGCACTCTTGCATTTTTGAACGTAATGGGTCCTCCAAACGATAAATGAAAACCAAGATTCAAGCACATTTTAGCCGTTTCCCAACTTCCTGAGAACGAGTGCATCACGCCTCCAACCTCATTTGCCTTTTCCTCCCGTAAAATCCGTACAACATCTTCATGGGCATCACGGTCATGAATACAAATCGGCATATTTAGTTCACGGGCTAGTCCAATTTGCTTGCGAAAAACCTCATGTTGCACATCCTTGGGAGAAGTATCCCAATAATAATCCAGTCCGATCTCCCCGATGGCCACCACTTTTTTATGACTGCACAAAGAAGCGATCCAATCGAGATCTCCTTCTTTCATATCAATCGCATCCTGCGGATGCCAACCCACTGCAGCATAAATATAATCATAAGATTCCGCCAGCTTCATCGTTGAGGGAATCGTCTCCCGATTAAATCCGATATTAATCATCTTACTAACTCCTGCTTCTACNNCGCGATCCTCGTCGAATTGAGGTGCATCTAGATGCGTATGTGTGTCAAACAGAAACATTTTAGATCTCACTCCTTGTTATTTTTATCAATAGTCCCATATTTATTTGTATTATTTTGCAAAAATCTCTGCTATAGAAGATGGCAATCGAGTAAGCACTTTTCTCAACTTATCCTGCGGAAAATAAAGATGATATCTTCCACGATGAATGCCGCTAATGGAGCGTACAATATCCGATACCTCTGAAATTTCTCTCAGATGATCATGCCGATCAAGCAGTAAAATTTGCTTATTGTCAAAAGCTTCTCCTGGACGGAACACATCATAGGGTAGATCTGTCGGAAAATCAATCTCCAAGTCATATTCTGCGTTAAGTCCCGCTCCCGCAAAACTGCTGCGAATTTCAGCAATCATTTCTGTATCGAGATTCTCCATCTCAACATATTTATACAGTTTACGATGAATAAAACGGGTACACAAGTCGCTTAATAGCTCGTCTTGTTCAAGCGTCCACTGCATAAAAGCAGTCTGTACCAGTGCCTCATCTAGCATTAGATATTGCTTCACTGTTACCTCTCCTCGGAACAGGTCTTCCAGCGGATTGATCATAAAACCAAAAGTGTACCCCTCTTGGAAAAGCTCCTTAGCTCTGCGGAAAATTTGTCGCAAAATAATCTCAGAGCTACGCGTAACCGGATGAAAATATACCTGCCAATACATTTGATAACGCGACATTAAATAATCTTCTATCGCATGCATCCCCGATTCTTTTACAACAACCCGACCATTATAAGGACGCAGCATTCTCAAAATCCGATCAATGTCGATCGTTCCATAGTTTACACCTGTATAGTACGCATCACGCAGCAAATAATCCATACGATCAGCATCTAGCGGACTGGAAACCAGATTCACAACAATTTCATGCTCATAAGTTTTAGAGATCACAGAAGCTACTTTACGAGGAAAGTCGTCCTCCACATCACGCAAAATCTCAGTGATCTCCGTGTCCTCCAGAATAATGCGACAAGTCCAATCCTCATGATTCATTTCAAAAGCTTCTTCTATAGAATGAGAAAATGGACCATGCCCCAGATCATGCAGCAAGGCCGCACACAAGGTGAGCAAACTTTCTTCAGGAATCCAATCCTTATACCCACTTCGTTCAAATTGCGAAATGATTCTACGTGTAATTTCGTATACCCCAAGGGAATGAGAAAACCGACTATGCTCTGCACCATGAAAAGTGAGATACGAGGTGCCCAGCTGGCGGATTCGGCGTAAACGTTGAAATTCCTTTGTATTTATTAGTCGCCAAATAATAGTATCCTGCACGTGGATATAATTGTGAACTGGATCTTTGAAAACCTTTTCTTCCGTGAGCGGCTGCTTCATGAGATCAACTCCTTTTTTTAATTTAATATGATTTTAACCAATATAAGTATATAATAAGAAATTATGTCGCACTTTGTCGAATGATGACGCTTTTAGTCTTGGTAAATCGACAAAATTATTTTTTGCACTTTTTTAAGAATTCGTAATCTTTATAGGCAATTCAAAGTTTTCGTGAAAATGTTCTTAATTAACATATGAAAAAAGGTTGACTGTTTTGGGAATCGTTGGTATTATAAATATCATAAAACAGTGAACAATGTCGAATAATGACGTTTTTGGAACATTGAGAGGAGTAACGATTGTTATGATGAAATCAACAGGAATTGTAAGAAAAGTAGACGAACTTGGACGGGTTGTTATTCCCATTGAATTGCGCCGTACTCTTGGCATTGGTGAAAAAGACGCCCTTGAGATTTACGTTGATGGTGAGCGCATTATGCTTAAGAAATATGAGCCTGCCTGCATTTTCTGCGGCAATGCTGAGAACGTAACTTACTTCAAAGGAAAAATAGTTTGTCATGAATGCATTTCTACCATCCCTACCCCTGTGACAAACTAAAATAAATAGTATATAATAGAACTAATCAAATTGTTAATTCTAACCTTTTCATATCTCCTTGACCTCCCGTGACCGCGGGAGGTATTTTTTTTCTGTTTTCACCTGTGTTTTTCCTCCCTAAAGGGTGTCTAGAAGGGCATTCTACCCTTCTGGACACCCTTTAATTATGGCTAATGTGGTGAGAGTCGAACTAAAAAAAGTTTCTACCATGATCTGGTTTATAATGGGATTCCTTTTGGGAACTACCTTCAGCTAGATCATCAACAGCTTCGCAATAACCTTCGTACCTATTACTGCACGTTGTACTCCCAAGTAACTGTGGCTGTAGGTCTGATCCCTATGGGAATTACTTGACTACGCCGGTTAATGGGGACGTAAAAACCGAGCTGCATGACTGAACTGGTAACACTTAGTTGTATTTCTTACAGTTATTTTAAACGGTTTTTACCATTAAACAATTTAATTGTACTTTGTGCACTTATATTCCTTGTTTTCCAGTGTAATGAATCGTTTTCACCTTTATAACTGTATGAAGTACAACTAAACTAACAAATACATTAAAATATTTAAGAATAACTGTACAAAGTACATTTAACCTACACGTAAATTGCTTAAGCACAAGTCATTTCCATGAATCCTTAAGTATTTTTGGAATCTTAGATTTAGAATTCGTCTATAACACTTACTGCTCAGCTTTATCAAGTAGCGCATTATAAATGTCGCGCTTTGCCACACCACGGTCAGAGGCTGCTTTTTTCATAGCTTCTTTACGTGACATATCTGCTACTTCGTAATGAGCAACATGTTCTTCAATGCTTAACTGGCGCCACCAAGCCGATTCCGCGATTTCAGCATCTTCCTTGCTCTCACCCTCAACGACGATGACATACTCACCAAGCGGTGGATGTTCAGCGAGCCAAAGCGTACATTCCTCGATCGTCCCACGTAAAAACTCTTCATACCTCTTCGTCAATTCACGCGCCAACACAATTCGGCGATTACCGAATGCCTCTTGAAGATGGGCCAATGTCTTAACCACACGATGTGGAGATTCGTACAATAGCAAAGTTCCTTGAGCCGAACGAAGAGGACTTAATACCGCACGGATATCCTTACGTTCTCGAGGTAAGAAACCGATAAAAGTGAATGTNNCACAAAGCTGCGTTAGCTCCGGGTATAGGAATTACTGGTATGCCGTGACTTATGGCAAGGGCTACAAGGTCTACACCAGGGTCAGAAATCGCTGGTAAACCGGCATCGCTGACGAGAGCCAAATTTTTTCCTTCTATTATATAGCGGATCAGTTCAGGTCCACTAGCAGCCTTATTATGCTCATGGTAACTGAACAGCATGGAAGGTGAAATTTCAAAATGGCTCAATAATTTTCGAGTTTGTCTTGTGTCCTCAGCAGCTATAATATCGCATTCCTGCAATGTACGAACAGCGCGATAAGTCATATCCTCTAAATTACCGATAGGTGTTGCCACCAAAAAGAGTGAACCTGTTGACTCCTGCTTATGTGTATTGTTATTGTTTTGAAAACTGCTTTGGCATGATATCGTCATGATTTACCCTCTTTAGCACCATAGTAGATGTCCATAATTTCTGGACAGTATTGATTGTCCTCATTATATACAATGAGTGGTGGATGTAAACGAACCTCCGGCTTGCCATCACGCATCGCTTCGATTAATACCATATTAGCCTCCAGATGCGCACGTGGATGTACAAAGCGAATAATCTTAGGCTCAAGCCTATATTTTCTCATCAGACTAATAATATCGACCAATCGTTGTGGCTTATGAACCATACTTACCTTTCCTCCGGTGCGAACCAGTCTCACACAGGCTTGAATGACTTCCTCCAGTGTACATCCGATTTCATGACGAGCCATTGCCTGATGAGTATTCAGCTTGAGGTCACTGCCGTTAAGCGGCATATAAGGAGGATTGACCGTTATCGCATCATATACGCCATGCCCCGCTACTTTATATAACTCACGTAAATCGCCTTCATGGATCACAACCTGATCCTGTAACCCATTTAGAGCCACGCTACGCCGAGCCATATCGGCTAAACGGGGCTGAATTTCAATCCCTTCTATAGAAGCTTTTGTTCGGGTCGTCATCAAAATAGGTATTACACCATTTCCAGTACAAAGATCCAGGACTCTCCCACGTGGCGGAACGCTGGCGAAACGGGCAAGCAGTACAGCATCCATAGAAAAGCTAAATACTTCGTCACTTTGAATAATACGTAAGTCGTGCGTTAGTAAATCATCCACCCGCTCCGTTGGTAACAAAGAAGCAGAACTATCGTTAGAATTCGTCATGTAATGTAATCTCCTAAAAGTTTTGTTGAGCATTGACTTCATTGATTAATCATCGAAACAAAACTGCTTCGTAAGCATAGACTTTGTTTTGTTTAGCGCAGCTTCATTGAATAAATCATCGAGACAAAACTTACTTCGTAAGCATATGTTTTGCCCAGTCTATTTGCTAAAATTCAAAAAAAACCGTAGGATCAATCTCCTACGGCTGGATATCCTCATTTATTAAGAAAAAAAAGACAGAACAGACAATCACCTTCCGTGCGTAAATGTCCAAAATAAACATTACAGATGTGAAAGCCTTCATGGTAAAGTCGGGCCAAGTTGTCATAACCTTCCCCGACAACCTCTTCTGTTCCCTCTCCGGCAGCCAAAAGAGCTTCCGCCTCCGCAGAATCTACGGTAGGATCCAAAGGTGCATCCCGCTTTAAAATTTTGCGAAGCTGTTCATTCTCCAGAGTTAACCTCTGATTAGCTTCCATCAGTTCTTTTACCGTCTGTTTCCATTCTCCAAGATTGGCGCGCATCGTTTCCATCTGTGCTTCCATATCCTGCATGTGTGCAAATATATTTTTCTTCTCCAAGTTTCCACCCCGAAAGTAACCTTATATGGTTTACTTGACGACAACATCATCCATTGGAAGTTCCTTAACCTTGCCCACTTCAAACAACTGTACATGAACCGTACGGCTTCCGGCATTAAGTCCTACTACTTTGCCATCCCCCAATGAGGTCACGACAATCTTGCCGACCGCTGGCATTTCTTCCTTTACACTCTCATAATTGTCATGCTCAAATTTCAAACAACACATCAGACGCCCACATAGTCCAGAAATTTTCGTCGGATTAAGTGAAAGGTTCTGATCCTTGGCCATTTTTATGGATACGGGTTCAAAATCCCCTAACCAAGATGAGCAACAAAGCACTCGTCCACAAGGTCCAAGTCCACCTAGCATTTTGGCCTCATCACGTACCCCAATTTGTCGAAGCTCAATGCGGGTCCGGAAGATACTTGCCAGATCTTTGACCAATTCTCTAAAGTCGACGCGTCCCTCGGCTGTAAAATAAAATATAATCTTGTTACGATCAAAAGTAAACTCTACATCGACGAGCTTCATTTTGAGACCATGGTCGCGTATTT
This sequence comes from Paenibacillus sp. UBA6285, assembly GCA_002438345.1. GTDB lineage: Bacteria > Bacillota > Bacilli > Paenibacillales > Paenibacillaceae > Paenibacillus_AQ. The sequence continues at coordinate 6,434 of DJUJ01000011.1, read as the reverse complement.
TATTTAAACAGGTGGTAAATGCCTCTTTAGCAGCCCCTTTGTTCTCCTCAACCACGCGTGCGTCGGTTTCGCCGGCAATACGCATCACTTTTTTGAGAGGCAATACTACGTCGGATTCTTCCACCTCTTTTTTGCCTACGACAACTTTACCGTATTCAACCCCACGTGCTGTCTCCACTATAACATATTGATCCCGTTCAATCGGAAAATCAAGTGGATCGAAATAATATATTTTACCCGCTTTTTTAAAACGGACACCTACTACGCTGTACAAAAATTAACCCCCTTGTTTGCCGGTAAAAGGAACCTATGGGCATGTCCGCTCCCTGATGATCCATGCTTGTCCTTCCTCGTCTGTTAAAACGATACTTCCAGGTAAAGCGACATCCGGAGGATATATCATAACTAATCCTTTAACTTTCCAGTCGGATTAAGAACTGCTCCAGACACAACTGGGCATTGGCATTGGACCGCAGCTTCTTAGTACTCTCTGCAGCAAATCCCATGTAAGCCACCCATTGTTCCGCACTCCGTAGACGGGCATGCCTGGAAATAAAGTCTAACTGATCTATGAAAACGATACTTTCATGCTTACGGTACAGGAAGTAGAGCATATCTTTAAACCATAGATGGAACATGCTGAAAAGGATATCCAAATGTTCAGCGAGCCCGGTCTTGAACAGCTTCTGCCCAGCAGTTGCTACCGCGGAGCTGCCCTTGCCTAAGGACTCCTTAGCTAATTGTAACATTACATTTCTCATTTCTGCAAACCAATTCTGTTCCAAAAGTTTCCTGCAACCATCAAGTCCTGAACTAAGTGATACTGCACATCGAGCTAAGGGTATCGGAACGCCCTCACTTGCCAGAGCTTGGAGCATAGTGTCCGGATTTAACGGACTAAATGGAATCCGCTGGGTCCGTGACTGAATCGTTGGCAATAAGGAACGACTATTATCAGATATTAAGATTCCAACAGCCGGAGCTGGTGGCTCCTCCAGAAATTTCAGCAGACTATTGGCAGCTTGTACCGTCATTTTGTCTGCTCCATCTATGATATATACTTTCGGATTCACACCCTCTGACCGATAGGAAAAGACGCGCTGCAGCTCACGGATTTGATCTATTTTAATACTTGCTCCATCTGGCTGCAGCAGTGACAAATCAGGGTGGTTTCCATGCTCTACTTTCCGGCACTCCAGGCATTCCCCACAGGCATCGTCCTTGCTCTGGGTACAAAATATAGCTTGGGCAAACATCAGCGCCGTTTTCATTTGTCCACTGCCTGCCGGCCCTGTAAATAAATAAGCATGACTCACAGCTTCTTTGCGCAAGGCATTTTGGAGTAGCCGCTTGGCATTCTCCTGGCCTACTATATCATGAAAAGGCATAATTTCCTCCCAAAACTTTTAAGCATAAACGCCTTCGGCGTCCTCATAAGGACGGTAAGTGATTAATCGAGAAATATAAGGATAAAGTATAGTGTGAAACTTATACTTTCTTATATTTTAAAAAGAAAGGTTAATTAACAACCCGCGGATTTCTCCAACGCGTCCCAACAGATCTATTCGGCCCTGCTCACTATTCAGCAAATCATCTGCCATAGATAGCAAAGCCGAATCAATTTCCTCAAGCAGCTTGTAACGCTTGCCACGGCCACGTCGATCCCATCCGCGTGTTTCTTTCAGAGTAACGCCTCTTCGAGCCGTTTCTTCCAGAAACCTTTTGATCATCATCCGGTAAATGGTGAGTTCGCGAATCGTCATGGACTTAGATAAACGATCACCTTGGGACTGTATTTCTTTGATCTGGCGATTTAGTTCATCTTTGGTTTTCTGTTCACTTTGCTGCTGAAAAACATCAGAGAACGATTTTTGCTGAACGGGTCTATTAGCCCCTTCTGCATTTGTCATCTCACTCTTTAAGGGCCTATACCCCGGATTGATCTTCAAAGGTTATCTACCGCCCCTTTTGTAAGTGACTTGCTAATTGATATTATACTTAATAATGTTCAAAACGATCTACAGGAAGTACGAATACAGTAGCTCCGCCCACTTGTACCTCGACAGGAAGCGGCAAATACGAATCCGTTGTTCCACTCATTGGCGTTACCGGAGTGACTAACTGCTCACGCACTTTACAGCTGTTACGGATTACGGTCAATACGGATTCAATCTGACTGTCTTCTACCCCAATCATAAATGTCGTATTCCCCGCACGCAGAAATCCACCTGTACTTGCGAGTTTGGTAGCACGGAAATTGGCTTTGACTAGCTCGCTGGACAAACGGTTACTGTCTTTATCCTGGATAATTGCAATGATCAACTTCATCTTCGCATTCCCTCCCAATACTTTTGTGGTGTATTACTACTTAGAGTTTCTCGTAGTAACCCTTACTTCATAAGCAAACGCCTAATTATATGTCACTTCTCTTAGTATATTAGACAAAACACCCTAAAAACCCTTTAATACTCTCTCTTCAAGTGTTCTCACTATATCTTGTTCTACCATATGAATGGGGCGATTAGCATCTAGAACTACTATTCTGTCCGGATTCGCCTCAACCAATAATTGATAGCCTTCGCGAACCTTCTGATGAAAAGAAAGACTCTCTAGATCCAGGCGATTCACTTCTCGTTCTTGATTCGCTGCAATCCGTGACAACCCTATCTCTGGATCTACATCCAGATAAAAGGTTAGATCCGGCATACGGTCCCCGATAGCAAAACGATTAATACTCCATACTTCTTCAATTCCTAGCCCTCTCGCATGTCCTTGATAAACAAGACTACTGTCTACAAAGCGGTCACAGAGCACTGTAAGCCCTTCTCTAAGCGCTGGTTCAACTACTTCGGCGAGATGTTGGCTTCTTGATGCTGCGTATAGCAATGCCTCTGTTCGCGCATCCATCGCTGTATGGGCAGGATCTAGAATAATGGAGCGAATCTTCTCGGCAATTTCAATGCCACCAGGTTCGCGTGTAATTCGATAAGGCATGGACCGGTTCTGCAAATAGGCTGCTACTCTTCCCAGTACAGTTGTTTTTCCGGAGCCTTCGCCCCCTTCTAATGTTATGAAGAAACCTTCTCTTCCCACTTATGCTTCTCCGCCCTTCTGAATGTTGTATACCTCAATACGCTGCAAGACCGGATCAGCACAAGCCTGAAATTTGGCGCCTCCTTTAGCTAAACCAGCCAGCCTTCTTTGGATCTGATCTGTGATCACTTCACCCGGATATAATATCGGGATGCCCGGCGGATATGGAATAACCATCTCAGCCGCCACTCTCCCCACGCAATGTTCAAGATCAATGCTTTCTATCTCATTAGCTGACACCGGCTTCAATGAGAAGGAGACAGGCGCTGAGATTTGTAAAGAATCAAAATTGTTCCACGTGGAAATATTGCGGGATTCTGATATGTCCGGGGCGAGCGGTGATTCGGAAGGTTCCTCCGAATCTATTTCCCGCAGCACCTGTAGTAGCCTAGCTGCATCTTCAGCCTTCGATCCGAGGCTAAACAGCAGCACTACGTGTCGGTCATCGCTCATCTCCGGCACGCAACCCTTAGCCTCGAGCCTGCGCTGCAGCTCGAAGCCGCTCAGGACCCCGGTGGCGTCATAAATGACGACTTTGAAGGGGTCCTGTGTCACGTACGCCGCCATAGAATCAAGCGGCGTATTTAGGTGCAGCGGCTCTGCCGGCTGCACCAGCCCGAAGCGCGGCAGCTCGGCGAGGCCGCGCCGCAGGACGTCCACGGCGGCCAGCCCCGCCGTGAAGGCACCACTGCCCCGGCTGTGCAGCAGCCGCCGGGCAAGATCCAGCGACGCCATCATAGGATATGATGGGCTGGAGCTCTGCACCATGGCGAGCCGCTGCCGGAGCAGGGCGCGGTCGAGCCGCGGCCCTTGAACATGCAGCATAGCGCCCATGGTCATCGCTGTGAGCATCTTGTGCGTGGACTGCACGACGCCGTCCGCGCCACAAGCAAGTGCCCCGGTAGGCAGCGCCGGGTGCTGCCCGTAATGCGCCCCGTGCGCTTCATCCACAAGCAGCGGTACACCGCTGTCGTGGCAGATACGCGCGAGGGGCGCAAGGTCACTACCCATGCCGTAGTAATTCGGCATGGTAACAAGTACAACTGCGGCTTCAGGGTAGGCTGCAAGAGCAGCCTTCACCGCTTCTGCCGCCGGCGCCACTGCTAAGCCGCTAAGAGGGTCAATCAGCGGTTCCAAAAAAACAGCGCGTACTCCAGCCAACATCAGTCCATGAATGACTGACTTATGCACATTGCGTTGAAGAATCATAATCATTCCAGGCTCGGGACAAGCGGTTAGAATAAGAGCCAGATTGCCAGCTGTGCTCCCTCCAACCAGAAAAAAGCTTTCCTCTGCTCCAAAGCAATCTGCTGCCAACTCTTGAGCTTCCTTGATGACTCCCTCAGGATGATGAAGATCATCCGTGCCGGTAATTTCCGTAACATCATACTTCATAACCTCATCTAGAAAACCAGCGCCTGCATCGCCGTCATATGCCTCTCCATTTTTATGCCCTGGCACATGATATGATATATTACCCATAATTCTATATTGTTCCAGCATTTCGTATATAGGCGCCCTACAACGTTGTAAATTATTCATATTAAATTCCTTCCCATAGGGTTCCTTCTATTTTAACGTAAATATTCGGAAACGCCTACGCCTCAGTACAAAAGCAGCCCGCTGGACAACAAAACGGCTTCTCCCGCCTGAAGAACGAGGAAGCCGTATATTGAATATCACTAATGCAGCCATCGTATCTTTCATCCAGACCGCTCTCTCAACCGCATCATTTAACAGAGTTT
>DJUJ01000011.1:0-1500 GCA_002438345.1 Paenibacillus sp. UBA6285 | reverse complement strand
CTGTTCCATAACCATCCCACCTTGACTCTTTTAAGAACAGTATGATACACCTTCTATCATTTTAAACCTTTTCATAGTTTTTTCATATCCTTCGTATCGTGCATTATATATATTCCGTTGCCTCTGTATCGGTGAATTTTCGCCCCAGTTTAATAAAATACATCCAATCGCCGATATTAAGAACATACGAATTCGCGAGGAGGTTAGACTATTATCTATGGAACCCAATACCAAAGGTGCAGCTACATTCTATCAATATAAATTAATCAAAAAAATCAATCTAACGGCACGCCTGCTNNTATGCTTCCCCTATTAGTCACTGTGCTCGAAACAGTATTTCTTTCCTGGTGGAGCATTCTCTACATAATCATAGCAGCGCCTGTTGCCTTCTGGGTTCAATATGTCATTTCACGCTCAGTTCTTTTAATCTCAGGACATCCTATTTCAAAAAGATGGTCTGTATCATTTAAACTGCCTTGGCTGGGTTTTATGCCTGATCAACACATTAGTTACCGTATATTCCGTAAAGTACAGCTACATAATTTCTATATTGGTCTTTGTATCGTAGCTCTCTTTATTTTCTGGTCACCACCAGCATTTACAGTATCCCTGATTACTTGCCACTTATGGCTCCTACTGCCTCGGCTCTATGCTCTGTTCAGGCTGAATCGACAGAACAAGGAAGGCATGCTGAAATTCAATCCAACCGATGTATCCTATTACTCTCAATAAAGTACAAACCCTAGTATAGCTCATACAATTCTCATGTATTAAAAAATAAACCGCCATCCATAAAGGATGGCGATTCTTTATTTGGTCTTAAGGCCTTTAATGGAGGACTTCTTTTCTTTAGGAATCATCACCACAAAATAATCATCATGCACTGTTAAATGAACCGTTAACCCGTCCTTCTGAAAAACACCTGAAGAACCGCTATCCTCATCTTCCTGTTCATCCCAACCCCAAGCTTTAATAGCCTCCAAATAAGGATCCGGAATACCGTTCTTCTCCTTTAGTCCAGGTAAAGAATAACGTACATAATCCATAGCAACGTTAGTAGTAGTCTGGTCTGGTGAGTTCGCCTCATGGGGGACAGGGAAGCTCTTCTCATTAAGTGCACCCTCAAAAGTATCCCAAGTAGGTTCTTTCGTCCCGCAACTTGCCAGTATTAAAGTTAAAATACAAGAAATCATTATTAACTTGAATATTTTTAATTGTTTCATGCCTTAAATCCTCCCTACCTCTACAATGCATCTAAAGACACAAGAAAATTCAAAGTTAGAATTTATGAGTAGTTCCTTCGTATTAAAGATCTGCTAACTATTAGCACTTTTCTATTATACTTGTATCCACCGCGGCGTCGGTAACAAAAATGTCATTCCACAGTAACCTATTCTAATGTTATTACTAGCCTTAAACACTTGCACAATAAAAAAAGAAAAAAAGCCACTGCTGATATTATCAACAATGGCTCAATCTGCTTGGCAACGTCCTACTCTC
>DJUJ01000225.1:12448-35981 GCA_002438345.1 Paenibacillus sp. UBA6285 | reverse complement strand
TCTAAATGCTGCTCTTGTGTTAGGCAGAGCAAGAAAAAACGTAGTTGTTATTGATGAAGGACGCGCACGTAATAGGGTTACTCGTGAAACGCATGGCTTTCTTACTAGAGATCGTATAAGTCCAAGCGATTTTAGGCGAATTGCCAAGGAACAGATTAGTGCCTATCCATCCGTTACCTTTTCGGAAGATACCGCCATATCGATTACGGGAACCGATGGCGATTTTAAAATTACGACGGTTCAGGGTCAGACTTATCGAAGCAAAAAACTGCTCTTTGCCATAGGGATGAAGGATCTTCCGATGGATNNNTGGTAGAAGCGCCTTTATCTGCCCTTATTGTGATGGATGGGAACTAAGAGATCAACCGCTTGTCGTAATTGTTAAGGGAGCCGATGCAACGCATATGGCCCAAGTGATATCTGGTTGGACGAATAACATTACCATATGTACTAATGGACCTGATGACTTGACGGAAGCACAACGCGAGGAACTTCAACAACATAACATTCCTGTCTTTGACTCACCGATTCAGTCGATCGGATCTAACGAGGGTATGTTGCAGCAAGTTGTTCTTAAGGATAGTACTAGTATCAATTGTACAGGGATATTTTTCAGACCGAAGCTTATGATCGGATCAGACTTGCCACAAGCTATCGGTTGTGAGATCACAGAAGCTGGAACAGTCATCGTCGATAATCTCGGTAAAACGAACGTTCCTGGCGTCTTTAGTGCCGGTGATGCAGCAACACATCTTCATCAAGCCATAATTGCCGCTTCTATGGGCTCATTAGCTGGGGTGGGCATTAACAACGAGCTGAATGAAGAGGAATGGCATAACGTATGATGCCATCGTACAAAACAGATTAATTTATTTATTCCCTTGAGCTGAATCTACATCCAGATTAATATAGAAGCTATATTCGTTCTGAAAGGGGTAGTTCAAAATAAAAATTGGATTCCTAATTATTGATATGCAAAACCTTTTCTTACACGATCATATGGAGAAGTTAAATGTAAGTGAGGCTTGTGAATACATTAATCATGTGTCTGGGTTACTTTGTACGAAAGACCAAATCGTCGTCCATATACAAGACATGGAGGGGGCGGATGCGGATACGGATCCAGAAGCAAGAAATATTATACCGGAAATTACAGTAGCACCCACGGATATCCAGATGGCGAAAGAATTCTCTAATGCTTTTTGGAAAACGGATTTGGAACAGCTGCTACGTGAACATGGTGTTGAATTCGTCATCGTTGCTGGCTTCGCCGCAGAACATTGTGTAACCTTTACTATTAACGGTGCACTAGAAAGAGGCTTTCAAGCAGCCCTTCTACAGAAGGGAATCCTTAGCACACGGCCAGATGCTATTACCTCGATTTACCGTGATCGGCATATGATCTCTTATCCGGTGATCGAACTTTTAATGGAGACTATTGTTTGAGATTCTGCTAAAATAACACGCTAGTTCCATCATTTCAGCGGTAGTCAAGGGGGTCATTAACTCAAAAGACTGCCGCTGCTTCTAATAGTGGATTCAGTCTTTATGAAAACGATTGAACTTAAGTATTTAGACCATTAGATTTTTATGTTTTTAGCCTAAAAGATGCATTGACCCGGAAAAAGTTGGAGCCTATAATCATAAACAGGGAAAATTCATTAGATATGGAGCTATCTGTAACCTGAGGATTTCTCAATAGTTCTATTTGTAAACGCATACAATGAGGTTTTCCATGTTTTCTAAGAAGGAGGAGATTGGTAAGTCAGATTGTTTCTTTTTTTCTCATTTTTGCAAACGTTTGCACAACGTAATTTGCACTTGAAATTAATGAGGAGGTTATTTAATTGGTACGAAAACAATCTAGGCGGTTTGTTTCTTGGTTGATCATTTTTTCGCTAATCTTTAGTTTATTCGGTTTATCCGGCGGGGCTTCAGCCAGCAACACTGATTATACAGTCTCTTATACGAACTCTACAGCATCTGCAGTAACACTGCATTGGACTACAAATAACTGGACGAATATCACAGATACGGTCATGTCCAAAAATGGGACTACATTTACGGCTAACCTCAATGTTCAAGAGGGAGCCACACTCATTTATTGTTATCACATCACAGCCCCGACGGATAGTTGGGACAGCAACGGAGGGAAGAACTGGACGGTAGTTATTCCGGTTGCTGGGAAATATGAAGCTGAGAGCGCAGCCTTGTCAGGTGGCGCTAAAATAAATACGAATCACACCGGATATACTGGCACCGGTTTTGTTGATGGATATACAACCACAGGAGCAACAACGACCTTCAATGTTCAGCCTTCCGCTGCAGGTGCTTATAATGCCACGCTCCACTACGCCAATGCGACCGGCAGTGTCAAGAAAGTTTCCATTTATGTGAATGGAGCCAAGGTAAAGCAGACCACTTTAGCGAACTTGGCAAACTGGGATGCATGGGGTGATCAAACAGAAACGCTCTCCTTGCAGGCAGGAAATAATACGATCGCTTACAAATATGACTCCGATGATACTGGAAATATCAATATCGACTATGTGACCCTTTCAGCCACGGCAACGCCAACACCAACCGCAACACCAACAGTGACTCCTACACCAACACCAACAGTGACTCCTACACCAACGCCAACAGTGACTCCTACACCAACACCAACCGTAACACCTACTCCAACACCAACTTCGGCTGGCTTAACGGTTCATTTTAAGAAACCAGCAAACTGGAGTTCAACGATCCGAATCCATTATTGGAATTTGAGTCCGTCAACTGTTCCAACAAGTGGAGCTTGGCCAGGAATTCTGATGAAATCGGACGGGAACGACTGGTACAGCTATACTATTGCCAACGCCACTGGTGCAAGCCTTATTTTTAATGATGGCAACGGCAAACAGACGACTGACTTGTCCCGCAGTGTAAAAGAGGGCTGGTATTCCTCGGATAACGCGTGGTATGACGCTAATCCGGAAATTCCGAAGATTCCTGTGATTTCTGTCTCGTTAGCGCCGAAGACATATGATTCTGCTCAAACCGNNCTTCTACCTTGTACACCACTCCAATCCAAGTAGCATCTACTATGACTATCAAGGCTTTTGGTGTTAACTCCATCGGTCAAGCAGGCAATGTAGGCACTTTTGCATATGTTATTGACTTAAACATCGACCTACAAGCCCCAACCATAACAGCAAATTTGCCTGTTGGGAATTCAAGTTCTGCGGTTACCGTATCTTTTAATATCAAAGATAACAAAGCGGCAACGACCACAGCATACTACACGGATAATGGTACGGAACCAACGACTAACTCAAATGTCTATATCTCTGGAAATGCTTTAACTGCTCTGCCAGGACCGTCCATTCTTATTAACAAGACGACGACACTGAAATTTCTGGTAATCGATGGTGCCGGAAATGAAACGAAACAAAGCTTTATCTACACGATTGGAAATAAAGGCGATTTCCGTGAAGACACCATTTATTTCGTGATTACTTCTCGATTCTATGATGGTGATCCTAGTAACAATGTGCATTCATGGGAGGATGCCAAGGCAGGAAATCCGGATTCAGACCCAGCTTGGAGAGGTGACTTTAAGGGACTGATCCAAAAGCTCGACTACATCAAAGCCCTTGGATTCAGTGCCATTTGGATTACGCCAGTTGTGCAGATTGCCAGCGGGTATGATTATCATGGTTACCATGCGATAAACTTTGCCAAAGTAGATCCAAGGTATGAATCAGCGGGAGCCTCTTATCAGGAATTGATCAATGCGGCTCATGCCAAAGGCATAAAGGTTATTCAGGATGTCGTAGTTAATCATACCGGTAATTTTGGGGAAGAGAATCTGTTACCTATGTTCAAGAAAGATCCAACTGCAGCGGACACCGTGAATAACATGATCAAAATTACGGATAAGCTGCCAGCTAACTATGATACGATGACCCCTGATCAACAATATCAGGCAAGACTCGCAATCATGAAAAATGCGGATACCAACAATAACATTTACCATACCGAAAAAAGTCTTTCCTGGGAATCTTACACCGTACAGACAGGACAGATTGCAGGAGATGCTGTGGACTTGAATACGGAAAATCCAGTAGTTAATCAGTATCTAATTGACAGCTATAATCAATATATCGACATGGGTGTTGATGCTTTCCGGGTCGATACTGTGAAGCATGTGAGCCGGTATATTTTTAATAAGTACTTTGTTCCTGCTTGGAAAACAAGAGGGGGCTCAAACTTCTTTGTCTTTGGTGAAGTGGCTACTCGGTACAGAGATGTATGGAACAGTGGGATTCCGGCAATATCGACTCCATTCTATACATGGAAAAGCTCGAAAGCCTACCCGGGTGATGGACAAAATGACTACGCTTCCAACAAGCTGTCTGTGGAACAAGAGTGGGCAGATAACTCTACTACAGCAGGGCAGCCAACCTCGAACAATGCTTTTTTAATAGGCAATAATTATCACGCGCCTGACTATTCGATGAAATCGGGGATGGACGTTATTGACTTTCCGATGCATTGGGCGTTCAAGACTGCACAGGAAGCATTCAGTATGAAGAGCGGTGATCAATTCTATAACGATGCTACCTGGAATGTAACTTATATTGATTCTCATGACTATGCACCTGACCAAGCACCAGAAAATCAAAGATTTGGAGGGACACAAGACACATGGGCTGAGAATCTTGCTCTGATGTTCACCTTCCGAGGAATACCTGCGATCTACTATGGTTCTGAAGTTGAATTCAAAAAAGGATCAGTCATCGATGTAGGTCCAAATGCACCGCTCAGCTCAACCGGGCGTGCTTACTTCGGAGATCACATCGAGGGTAGCGTTACGGTTCAGGACTACGGTAAATATACAAATGCTACCGGCACACTTGCCGATTCATTGAACTATCCTTTGGGCAAACATATCAGACAACTCAATCTAATTAGAAGAGCGGTTCCAGCCTTGCAAAAAGGCCAGTATTCCACAGAAAATGTATCAGGTGATTTGGCGTTTAAAAGAAGATACACCGACAGCTCCAAAGGTATTGATAGCTTTGCATTAGTTACGATTTCGGGAAATGCGACATTTACCGGAATTCCGAACGGAACTTATGTGGATGCAGTGACTGGTGATACCAAAACCGTTACCAACGGTGCGATCACAATAACCTGCTCCGGTAAAGGAAATGCACGGGTGTATGTATTGAACGGTAGCGGTGGAATTGGAGTGACAGGAACCTACCTGAAGTAGAATAAAAGTCTGTCTTTGTTAAAAAAGAAGAAGCAACCTCAGTTCGGAATTTCCACTGTACTAAGGTTGCTTCTTCCTATTTAAAAAGCTCCTAATCATTTAATCCTTTTCCACTCAGAATTTGTGGCATCCATTTTTCAACCCTAGACACTCGAGTTTTGGATTGCTTGGGCTCAGAAAAATGATGAAGGTATGCTCTTTGCCGCCCGGGTGTCAAGGCCTCAAAAGCAGTTTTCAAGGCAGGCATTTCATCGAGTTTATTTTGAAATTCATCAGGAATGATGAAATCTGTATTCTTTTTAAATTCCACTTCCAAACCAGCTTTTTCAACTTCGATGGCTTCATAAATATAGTCTTTTATGATGTTTTCTTTTTCAATGATCTCTTGAGCATTGGTGAACCGAATCTGGCGCGCTGCCTGTACATTCTCCGTTTGTTGAATTAGAATCCCATGGGCATCCTTTAACAAGGTGCCTTTATGAAACAGTAGTGCACAATATTCTTTAAATCCATGGATTAAGACTATGTTTTTGTTCTCAAAAGTGTAACAAGGATGCATCCATTTAAAATCTTCGGTCAGTCCACAGTCAAGAACGATATTTCTCAACTTCACATATTCTTCCTGCCACTGTTTTGCTTTACTTAAAAATCCATCAACCTTAGGATTCGTTTTATGGTTTGTCATTAAGGAACGCCCTTCTTCCTCATAATAATATTGAGTTTTCAAAAAAGTTCATTTTCATTTTCAACTTCTACTTGTTTAGCTTTTCCCTTTTCTGGCTGATCTAATTGTATAGTTTGCATACAGACAACAGTAAGGCTAACATAATAGTAGATGTCTCTTCTGAAAATGGCTAGTAAAACTTATGTTAGAGAGGTGTTTTATGAATACAATAACCGTCGATTTAGTTGCAAGATTAATAAATGAACAATTTCCAGAGTGGTCCGATTTAGAGATTAGACCTGTAAAATTCAGTGGGAATGATAATCGAACTTTTCATTTAGGTGAACATATGAGTGTGAGGTTACCAAGTGCAGCAGCTTATGCTCCACAAGTAGAGAAAGAGCAACTATGGTTGCCCATATTAAGTAAAAAACTCACGTTACCTATTCAAGTACCCTTAGCCAAAGGGAAGCCTAACGAAGAATATCCATTGCCTTGGTCTATCAATAAGTGGGTAGAAGGAGAGACATTAACACACCAAAATATTAATGATCTTAATCAGTTTGCAAGAGATTTGGGGGCATTCTTATTAGAATTACAATCCATTGATGCTAGTGGGGGACCTTTAGCAGGAGAGCATAATTTCTTTAGAGGCGGATCTTTAGCTGTTTATGATGAAGAGTCTAGACATGCCATTGAGCATAATAAAGATATTTTTAATGAAGACATAATACAAGAAATGTGGGAACTGGCACTAGAATCTGAATGGAACTCCAAGCCAGTTTGGGTTCATGGAGATATCGCACCAGGGAATTTACTAGTTAAAGATGGAAAGCTATGTGCAGTCATTGATTTCGGAATCTTGGGTGTAGGCGATCCTGCTTGTGATGCGGCAATGGCTTGGACTTTTTTTGATAAGGATAGTAGAAAGGTATTCAAGGATGTATTAAATATGGATGAAGAGACTTGGAACAGAGCAAGAGGGTGGGCTTTGTGGAAAGCGCTGATCACATACAATGGAAATAAAAATTCCAACCCAAAAGCAGCCGCAGAATCATTTAATATAGTTAACCTAATCGTGGATGATTACGAATCGGAGTAAATGAACTACATAAAACGCGTGAACTAAACCATAATAGTTAATAAATGCGTTCGAACCATATTCTAACTACAATGTTTGTTTAAATCCGAAAGAAAGGAATTTCTATGAACATTTGATGACTGACAACGATTATCATATTAGAATTATTATAAATAACTTGACAGGCCTTAATTTGGTTAATTATAATAATTATAAATAGTATTCAGATATGTGATGATTGCAGATCTTGAATATTCTATTCACTAAAAAAATAAAACTTAAAGGAGATTTAAATAATATGTCACTAATCGGAACAGAAGTCCTACCATTCAAAGCAAGCGCATTTCAAGATGGGAAATTCATCGATGTTACAGAAGAAAACTTTAAAGGTAAATGGAGTGTAGTTTGCTTCTACCCAGCTGACTTCACATTCGTATGCCCAACTGAACTAGAAGATTTGCAGAACCAATATGAAATACTGAAACAATTGGGTGTTGAAGTATATTCCGTTTCTACAGATACACACTTTACACATAAAGCATGGCATGAGAGCTCTGCAGCCATTGGCAAGGTAAAATACATTATGATCGGCGATCCTTCTCATGTAGTTTCCCGTAACTTTGATGTTCTGATTGAAGCTGACGGTCTTGCTGATCGTGGTACATTCATCATTGATCCAGACGGTATTATCCAAACGGTTGAGATTAATGCTGGTGGCATTGGTCGTGATGCTAGTGCTCTTGTTAACAAAATCAAAGCAGCACAATATGTACGTAATCATCCAGGTGAAGTTTGCCCAGCGAAATGGTCTGAAGGTGCTGAAACACTTAAACCAAGTCTCGATCTTGTAGGTAAGATTTAAGGAGCGAAAGCTATATGAAACTAGATCAAGAAATCAAAGCTCAACTAGCCCAATACCTAGAACTCTTGGAAGGCGATGTAGTACTGAAAGTCAGTGCAGGCGCTGACGAGGCATCTCAAGAGATGGCCCAGCTGGTTGATGAAATTTCTATAATGTCAACTAGGATTACAGTGGAAAAAACTGAATTACCTAGAACCCCAAGTTTTAGCGTAAACCGTGTTGGTGAAGATACAGGCGTAACCTTTGCTGGAACTCCGTTAGGGCACGAATTTACTTCATTAGTATTGGCACTATTGCAGGTTAGCGGAAGAGCTCCTAAGGTTGAGCAAAGTGTAATTGATCAGATCAAAAGCATTCGTGGCGAATACAAGTTTGAATCTTATATCAGCCTGAGCTGTCATAATTGCCCTGATGTCGTACAAGCATTGAACCTAATGAGTATCATTAATCCTGGTATTACCCATACGATGATTGACGGTGGAGTATTCAAAGAAGAGGTGGAAAGCAAAGAGATTATGTCTGTACCAAGCGTCTACCTCAATGGTGAATTCTTCGAAAGTGGTCGTATGACGGTTGAAGAAATTCTAGCTAAAATGGGTAGTACTGTGGACGCATCAGAATTTGACAATAAAGCTCCATATGATGTGCTTGTTGTTGGCGGTGGCCCAGCAGGTGCAAGTGCAGCAATTTACGCGGCACGTAAAGGGATTCGCACAGGTATTGTTGCTGAACGCTTAGGCGGACAGGTTAACGACACGCTTGGCATTGAGAACTTTATCAGTGTAAATTACATTGAAGGTCCTCAGCTCGTAGCTAAACTCGAAGAGCAAGTGAAAGAGTATGGCATTGATGTGATGAAATTACAGCGTGCTACACGTTTAGACAAGAATGACTTGATTGAAGTTGAACTTGAGAACGGCGCTGTTCTAAAGAGTAAGACGGTCATTCTGTCGACAGGCGCTCGTTGGCGGAATATGGGTGTGCCTGGTGAAGCTGAATTCAAGAATAAAGGTGTAGCCTACTGCCCACACTGTGATGGTCCTTTGTTTGCAGGTAAAGATGTTGCCGTTGTCGGCGGCGGTAATTCAGGGATTGAAGCAGCTATTGACCTTGCGGGTATAGTGAAGCATGTAACGGTTCTGGAATTTGCTCCAGAGCTCAAAGCTGATGCTGTACTGCAAGACCGTCTCTACAGCTTACCTAACGTTACTGTACTTAAGAACGTGCAAACGAAAGAGATTACCGGAACAGATAAGGTAGATGGTATTTCTTATATCGATCGTGCGACAGAAGAAACTCACCATATTGAATTGCAGGGTGTATTTGTACAGATCGGTCTGGTTCCAAACACAGATTGGTTAGGTGACATGGTTGAACGTACTCGTGTAGGCGAGATTGTTGTAGATAGCCATGGCGCCACCAACGTACCAGGAGTATTTGCTGCTGGCGATTGCACTAATAGTGCTTATAAACAAATCATCATTTCGATGGGGTCTGGTGCAACTGCAGCTTTAGGTGCATTTGATTATCTGATCCGCAATTAATCGATACAAGAATCAAATAAGGGTTCCACATATTAGGTAAGACTAATATGTGGAACCCTTTATTTTTATTATCACCTCTCGTTTAGTTGACTCTGATACGCACTCCTCAATTCTAGTATTTATTCAATGCTAGACCATTCGCCTGAGTTGGTGAAATTCAGTCACTGGAATAAACAAGGAATTATGATAGAGTTGCTGAAGGAATATTCCAAAAGGGTGATTTTGTAAAATAAAAAAGAAAAGGTGGGTTATATGTTTGAATGTAGGTGGTTACATAGCCTTTATATAAAGGCCAATCCTATAAAAAAAGGTAGTGAATGAGTGGCACACATTTGAGGATAATGGGATAGACCGTGAGAGATTGTATGAGTTCAATTATGGAACTAAGGAATTAAAGTTATTAAGAGAGTCCACTTTGCAAAAGAAGCTGCCGCCTATCACTTTTTCCTATGTTACTGATATAAAAACGAAAGAGAAATATAAAACGATGGATTATTGGGATTATACATACTCAGGCACTAATATGGGTGAACTCTTTATATGTGGTAACAGTTCCTTTTAACTCAGAAGGGTTGCTAAGTACAAAAAGTTTGAATTTATGTAATCGCGGTAATAACTGTTTCAAATCGGATGAGAGCACTTCAATCAATGATAATGTCGTGTTTGGGACTACATTATCAGTACCGATAACAATAAGGTGAAAAAAATATCCGAACGTTATACTTTTGTACGAGATGTAACTGTCTCAACTGACCATAAATATTTAGCCATCTTCGAGGCATCTTACAATAAAGAGAAATCGAACCATCCATATGAAGAGGAACAGTTACGCATTTATGATATTAATAAACAAAAAGACATCCGAAAGATAAAACTGCCCTATCGTGATACAGCACCCCAGAACATAATTTGGTAGTCAAATACCGTACTTCAATATAGGCCATTCTCATCACGTAATGAGTTCTATATAAGAAATGTGAACATAGAAATTCTTTCGGGAATTATCACCAAAGACCTTATTGAGGCATACGACGACAAGGAAGAATACATCATTGACGTCGCAGATAAAGATAAATATTTTACATTTGTAAGACCGCTCGAGATCCGTTATCAAGGGAAACCAATCAAGTATACAAAACAACCGTCTTTTGAAGGAGAGAATGGATTGGTCTATTGTTCTCTTAAGGATCTGGCGAATGGGATTGGAGCAGGTATTAAAGTTGAATCTGGGACAGTTAAACTCACCTTAAACGGGAAAACAGCAACTGTTGATTTAAGAGATAAGCAAGTTTTTACATATGATGGGACGGCCTATGCACCGATAAAAAGTATTGTACTTAAGTTGGGGCTTCAATACAAACGGGAAGATCTCTTTGCGACGCATATTAATTTGGATTAATTCAGGGATAGTAACAGTTCCAATAAACAAAGATAAAAGCATCTGTTTTTTTATTGTCGAAACAAAAGAATATTTTAAACGTATATTTAAATTCATGGATGGTATAGTAAGATAGTAGTTGAGTAACAAAAATAGGAGGAATAAATTATGTCAACACCGCACAATGCAGCACAAAATGGTGAAATCGCCAAAACAGTATTAATGCCAGGAGATCCTTTAAGAGCGAAGTATATCGCAGAAACCTATTTGGAGAACCCAACCCAATTTAATACGGTACGGAATATGTTTGGATATACAGGCACTTACAAAGGTAAAGAAGTGTCAGTAATGGGTTCGGGAATGGGAATGCCAAGTATCGGTATTTATTCTTATGAACTATACAAAAATTATGGTGTGGAAAACATCATTCGCATCGGTAGCGCAGGTGCCTACACAGATAAATTGAATTTATTTGACGTGGTGCTAGCGGATAGTGCGTGGAGTGAATCTACATACGCCTATGTGCAAAGTGGTGTAGAAGGAGACGTGCAGCTGCCAAGTAAAGAATTGAACGAAGTCATTGAAGCAGCAGCTAAACGTATTAACAAGCCAATTTTGACTGCAAGAATTCATTCCAGCGATGTATTCTATCATGAAGACAACGTGCCTGGCCACAATGAGTTTTACAATGAACATGGCTGTGTATGTGTAGAAATGGAGAGCTATGCATTGTTCCACAATGCGAAAGTATTAGGTAAACAAGCGGCATGTATTCTTACCATTTCAGATTCATTAGTCACTCACGCGGTAACCACGGCAGAAGAAAGACAAAATTCTTTCAACAGCATGATGGAAGTTGCTCTAGAAGCAGCGATTTCTATTTAAGATTAAGAAGTGAAAGATAATCTAAAACATCTTTATACAGAAATTGTATAGAGATGTTTTTTTGTGTTTTCAAGATTCACAAGAATTATACACTTCTAGTTGAGGCTATACCCTCAGGTTCGTTATTGACAAGAAGAAAAATCCAGTTCATAATAACATATGAGCACTTGTTCATATGTTATTATGATCCGGATTTTTTGAATACCACTGCGCGCGCATACAAATACTATCTTGCTGAGGGCGAATAGGAGGTAAATCATGAAGAACAAGAAGAATAATCACAATCATCAGGCAGAGCACGTACACGACCAACACTCCGATCACGATCACGGTAGCCACGATCACTCTCATGAAGAACACGATCACTCGCATGGCCCTCACGGTCATCATCATTTTGATCCTAGTGGAAACAAAAAAGGGCTTTTGATTGCATTAATAATTACGGTTGGAATTATGTTTTTGGAGTTTTTCGGCGGACTGATTACCAACAGCTTAGCGCTGCTATCGGACAGTGGGCATATGCTAAACGATGCAAGCTCCTTAGCACTAAGTCTAGTAGCGGTCTGGTTTGCAACTAAACCAGCGTCTCCCAATAAAACTTATGGATTTCATCGGTTTGAAATTTTGGCGGCACTCTTGAACGGGGTCACTTTATTTGTAGTTGCTGGTTTTATCATCGTGGAAGCCTACGGACGATTCTTCGAGCCGCCTACGGTTGCAAGTGGTTCTATGATGCTGATTGCATGTATAGGTCTTTTAGCCAATGTCGCTAGCGCTTGGTCTCTTATGAGAAAAGGGGATGTAAAGAATAACATTAACCTTCGTAGCGCTTATCTTCATGTGCTTGGCGATGCTTTGGGCTCGGTAGGGGCCATTGTCGCAGGTTTAGTTATGATGATTTTTGGCTGGTATATTGCAGACCCGATTATAAGTGTACTAGTTGCTCTATTAATTCTTAGAGGAGCTTGGGGAATCATCAAACATACCGTTCATGTTCTTATGGAAGGCACACCGATTACAGTCAATCCATCTGAGGTGAAGGCAGTTCTAGAAAATATCGAGGGCGTTATAAATGTTCATGATCTTCATATTTGGACGATTACCTCGGGCCTTGATTCACTAAGCTGCCATCTCTTAATCAAAGATCAGGAAGATGATCAACGCATTCTTCAGCAAGCCATTCAGTTAATAGCGGATCGCTTTAAAATTCAGCATACTACTATTCAAGTTGAAACTTCGGCTATATCCCATGAGGAAATGAAAGTCTAATCATCATTTTAAATTTTGTATAGAATAGGAGGGCTATAGTATAATAAAACTATGAGGAAAGGAGTGATTGGTGCATGGAAAATCATACGCACGAGCACGAATCATGTAGCACGGGTGAACGAAAAAGTCATCACTCTGAGAAGACTAAAAAAAACCTAGTTAGCCGACTCAATAGAATTGAGGGACAGGTAAGAGGACTAAAAGGATTAATCGAAAAAGACACCTATTGTGATGATGTGCTGCATCAAATCTCTTCGGTCCAATCTGCTTTGAATGGCGTAGGTAAGCTTTTGTTAGAGCATCATATGAAGAGTTGCGTCGTGGAACGTATCCAAGAAGGCGAGAACGAAGTCCTAGATGAATTGTTAGTGACGATCAATAAATTAATAAAATAATCGATAATATAAAGGGTTCATAAGAATCCTTTTTTGTTTGCGTCAAATATAGTATAGAGTAGGGGACTATCCTAATACACATCTTGAGAGGAGCTCTTATGATGTCACATCAAAATTACAAAGCGTGTATTGAAGAGTGTATGCTAAAGCCTTATGTTTAGCTTGTGCGAAAATTTGTCGTGAAATGGCCGCTTAACCTAGCAAAGTGTTCTTCTAAGCGGATGAATTTAAGAAGGAGTTTAGGGTAGAGCTCGTCACTTGACATAAAATAGGGTAGGGGGGTATACTAACTTCGAGAAGAGGATGATACAGACAATAGAAATCATCACAAAAGTGGAAGAGGTGTTTATATATTGGCTACTACTGAGGCGGGACAATCACAAACGTCACTACAAATCACAGGGATGACATGTGCTGCTTGTGCAAACCGTATAGAAAAAGGTTTGCACAAGCTAGAAGGTGTAGCAGAAGCCAACGTAAACTTTGCCATGGAAAGGGCCACAGTGACTTATGATCCGAACATAGTGGACGTAAGTAAGATGGAAGCAAGTATACAGAAGCTTGGGTATAGCACAGCTAAAGAAGCTGTAGATTTACAGCTGGTAGGTATGACATGCGCTGCTTGTGCGCTGAAAATTGAAAAGACTCTGAATAAGTTGCCGGGCGTAAGCACGGCCAATGTGAACTTTGCGATGGAAGCGGCTCATGTCGAATATAATCCGGTTGAAGTTTCTATATCTGACATGCAGAAGCGGGTGGAGAAGCTTGGATACAAGGCTATTCCCAAACAAGAGCAAGGTGACCCAGCGGAACAGCGACAACAAGATTTATCCAAGCAAAAACGTAAGCTTCTGATCTCCGCAATCCTATCGTTTCCGCTACTGTGGGCGATGGTGAGCCACTTTTCGTTCACTTCGTGGATATGGCTGCCTGATCTTTTTATGAATCCATGGTTCCAATTGATTTTGGCAACACCGGTTCAATTTTATATCGGAAAACAATTTTACATCGGTGCTTATAAATCGCTACGTAACGGCAGTGCGAACATGGATGTTCTAGTTTCACTTGGGACCTCAGCGGCCTTTTTTTACAGCCTGTATCTAACAATTGTTTGGGCTGTCGATGGTGGGAGCGCGCATCATGGACCAGAAATGTATTATGAAACGAGTGCAGTATTGATTACTCTAGTTCTAATGGGGAAATTGTTCGAATCCTTGGCAAAAGGACGGACATCGGAAGCTATTAAATCCTTGATGGGATTGCAAGCTAAGACAGCTTTGGTTGTCCGCGACGGTGAGGAACTAAGCATTCCTGTTGAGGAAGTTATTGCAGGTGATATTGTACTTGTTCGTCCAGGTAATAAAGTCCCTGTGGATGGTGAAGTTCTGGAAGGGATCTCGTCGGTAGATGAATCCATGCTGACCGGCGAAAGCCTCCCTATTGAAAAGAAAGCCGGAGATTCCGTCATTGGAGCAACGATTAATAAGAACGGTATACTTCGAATCAAAGCCACAAAAGTAGGTAAAGAAACCGCTCTTGCGCAGATCATTAAAGTGGTAGAAGAGGCGCAGGGTTCAAAAGCACCTATTCAACGGGTCGCTGACGTCATCTCCGGTATCTTTGTTCCTATAGTTGTTGGGATTGCTGTTGTTGCATTCTTAGTATGGTACTTCTTCGTAACACCGGGTGATTTTGCAGGGGCCTTGGAAAAAGCAATCGCCATTCTGGTTATCGCTTGTCCTTGTGCTTTGGGTCTGGCTACGCCAACCTCCATTATGGCTGGTTCCGGACGTGCAGCTGAACTGGGAATCCTGTTCAAAGGCGGAGAACATCTAGAGCAAACGCATAAAATTGACACGATCATCTTAGATAAAACAGGTACAGTAACAAAGGGGAAACCTGAGCTTACCGATATTCTGGTCGAAGGAAACGAGACGGAATTTCTTAGACTGGTGGGTGCAGCTGAGAAGAATTCAGAACATCCACTTGCAGAAGCTATTGTCGCAGGCATCTTGGAAAGAAATATTGAATTGCCAGCGACTGAATCTTTTGAAGCTATACCGGGTTTTGGGATCAAGGCTGTCGTGGAAGGCAAAGAGCTGTTAATTGGTACTCGGCGTCTCATGGACAAATACGGAGTAGAGGCAAGTCATGCCTATAACACTATGTCTGCTCTAGAAGAATCCGGTAAAACAGCAATGCTTGTTGCTATAAATAAAGGGTACGTGGGTATGGTAGCTGTAGCAGATACGATTAAAGAAACCTCTCAGGCTGCTGTCAGTCGCTTGAAAGGAATGGGAATCCAGGTCATCATGATTACCGGAGATAACGAACGTACGGCAAAGGCAATCGCAGCCCAAGTTGGTATTGATCATGTACGCGCTGAAGTGCTTCCAGAAGGAAAAGCGGAGGAAGTGAAAAAATTACAAGCGCAAGGGAAGATAGTAGCCATGGTCGGTGATGGCATTAACGATGCTCCGGCCCTTGCTACTGCAAATATTGGGATGGCAATTGGTACCGGTACGGACGTGGCAATGGAAGCTGCGGATGTTACTTTAATGCGTGGCGATCTATCCAGTATTCCAGATGCCATCTACATGAGCCGTAAAACGATGACTAATATTAAACAAAATCTATTCTGGGCACTTGGCTACAACTCACTTGGCATTCCGATTGCAGCACTTGGTTTCTTGGCTCCATGGGTAGCGGGTGCGGCAATGGCTCTCAGTTCAGTTTCCGTTGTTCTTAATGCACTTCGTCTGCAACGTGTGAAGATCCGTAACTAAATCGGTAGAGGAATGGAGACGGAGATAAGGATATGGAAGAGATAACGAGAATCGCAGTTGCGCCTCCAATTCAAGTGGACCTAAAGGGCTTAAGACTTCAATCGCACAATCCCTTAGATCAGGGCTTACTGAAGATCAACTCATTCCAGTGATTTTGTCATTGATTAATTACTATAAGGCTAACGCCAAAGGGAAAGAGAAATTCAGGAAATTCATTGATAGGATGACGATAGAATTGCTGCAACAAGTGGTTGCAGTGTAGGGTAGGGTAATAATTTTAAGAGGGGCTTCCTTTATAGGAGCTCCTCTTTTTAGTGTGATTAAAGAATAATGTACGCTATGCAAAGTTTGTAAAATTAATAAACTATTTAAGTAAATAAAGTGTTAGAATTTATACAAATAATACCTTTGTTATCAAGATAAATAGATGCCATAGGGGATGGCATGGAAGATGCGATGATCATTATATAAACAGAATGAGAGGGTAGTTGATCAAATTATGATCAATCTTAGTTCAGAACGACANNCAACAGCAAGTTAGCTATATTGGGATTACTGAGGCTGATTTAAATGTATTGAAAAGTAAGGGAAAAGAATTTAACTTAATCGTAAGCTCCCTTGTAGATGAATTGTATAAGCAGATGATAGAGGAACCTGAGCTACTCCACATCATTGAACAACACAGTACACTAGACCGATTGAAAGAAACGCAACAGTGGTATTTTTTATCCATAGCATCGGGTGTGATTGATGAAGCATTTATTGAACGACGACTGCTTATAGGTAAAATTCACTCGCGTATTGGTCTGACAACAAATTGGTATTTGGGAACGTACATATTATATTTGGATCTCGCTACAGCTCATTTTGAACGGATATTACCGACCGAGTGGCAACCTGTCATTCATGCGTTAACCAAGATGTTCAATCTCGATTCACAGCTGGTTCTTGAAGCCTACGAAGTCGATGAAAAAGCAAAAATCGAAAACTTACTAGAGAAGCAAAATCACATGCTTACAGGTGTTAGTTCTGCTGTTCAAGAATTAGTATCTTTAATGGTTCAACTAAAAGATAGCAGTGAATCGATAGAGGATTTAGCCAGTAAGAATGCTGATTATCAAGAGAAAACGAATCAAAATGTGTTATATCTCGACAATGAGGTAGAGTCAATTCATCAAGTGGGTACAATGATTAGGGAAGTGGCAGATCATACGCATCTTTTAGGTTTAAACGCGGCGATTGAAGCTGCAAGAGCAGGGGAGTACGGAAGAGGTTTTGAAGTCGTTGCGAACGAAGTCCGGAAGTTAGCTCGTCGCTCTAAAGATTCATTAGGAACGATTGATGAGAAGCTGAATAATATCAATTCCACTCTGTCCAAGGTGAAAAAAGACTCGGAACACAACTCCATGTATTCCAGAGATCAGGTTAAAGGCTCTCAAGAACTAGCTTCCTTCGTGAAGTTGATTGAGAAAGTAACCGTCGAGTTAGAAAACTTGAAATAAACTAGAATGTCTTACATATTGCAGATCGGAATTTAATTATCCATTTCTGGTACAAGGAGCGATGGGCGTGCCTGTAGATCAACATGTGCAAGAAGTTGAAACTTCGACTAGAAAGATTGTGGCAGGATTATTCATGTCGCTGGATGGGGTGGTAGACTCGCTGGAAGCCTCACCTAAGAAGTGGGGCAACGCTGAAATGAATGAGACGATTGCGGCAGGGGTCGCACAGGCAGATGCTGTTCTGATTGGACCACGTACTTACAGGATGTTAGCCCAGTTCTGGCAGCATCAGAGTGATGAACTACCTATGGGAAGATTTCTAAATCATTCTGCCAAATATCTGGTCTCAAGTACAATTACGGAGGACATGCTCGAATGGCAGCCTGCGACACTGATCAAGGGCAAGCTCTTCGAGGAGATTACGAAGCTAAAGCAACAGCCTGGAAAGAACATTCAGATCCCTGGCAGTCCAAGATTAGTGCGATCCCTACTACAGAACGGACTGTTAGATGAGCTTAGGCTTAATATCTGCCCTGTAGTCGTTGGCTCTGGAATGCGTCTTTTTGACGGGGTCACGGATCAAGTCTCTCTTCATCTTGTGGACTCAAAAGCTTACAGCAACGGTGTGGTAGGCTTAACGTATCGCATATAGCATTGAAACACTCCTTCAGAAAATTCTGAGGAGTGTTTTTTGTTTAGCTGTGTTACTTAGACATCGGTTTTGGAGACACCGTTTAAGCTAGGGACATAATCAGCAGCTTTATCGATGTTTACCATCTGAGCCGCTTCGTTGAAATTATTGTTATTCTGTGCATTGTTTTTCTTACTTGGTTGATGTTTTCCCGGTGCTCCTTTGGGACTGGCATCATTTTTGGGCATTACATTCACCTCCATATTCTCATCATAGTATGAGAAGGTTGTTTGAATTTTATGCCAGCCGTTGACAAATGTATCATTAAAAGATATAGTTCATTTAATGATATATCTTTTAATGATACATATAAGGAGGTGACGAAGTGTCAAGAACAGACTCATTGGAAATGGGAGAGCTCACAGACACTGCCTTTTATATTCTCTTGTCTTTGGTAGAAGCGAAGCATGGGTATTTAATTATGAAATCGATCGAAACGATGACGAACAACCAATTTTCAATTGGGCCTGCTTCCATGTATACGACGATCAAGAAGCTGTTAGCCGCTGAATTTATCGAGCTTTTTAAAGAAGAAGAGAATGATGATAAACGAAAGACATATATTGCAACGGATAAAGGGATTGAACTTTTAAGAAAAGAAGTGGAACGCAGAAAAGAAATGATTAGACATGCAGAACAAATTCTCAAATAAAGGTGGGGAATAGGCATGAAGAATACAAAATATGTGACTAGCGGGGGCTTAGCTTTTACGGAAAAAGGTGATATGAAGAAATTGAGTAAGTATGCGAAGAAGGGCTGGCTGTTGGAGAGCTTTGCACCTTTTGGTTATAAGCTAAGAAAAGGCGAGCCACAAAACCTTGTGTACAGTGTGGATTTTCAAATGAATGTCGATGAAGAGTATTATTTGATTTTTGAAGATGCCGGATGGACCTATGTCTGTACTGCCGGAGATGGCTTTCATATCTTTCGGGCAGCCGCTGGTACAGCACCTATCTATACGGACACAGGAACTCTGATCGACAAATATGAACGTGAAAAGAAGACGATGGTCACTGCGGCTTTGCCATTACTTATAGCTATGATTGTCTTTATAATCCTTGGAATCTTAAGCGCGAACGGGTGGTTGCCTGAGATTGTTGGGGACATTAGTTTGTTCCTAGGCATTGCCTCACTGATTATTCTGGTCTTCCCAGGTCTTCCGTACATTGCGTATCGATTCAAATTGAATAAATTACGACAATAGCCAGAACAACTGGAACCAAGAATTAGGGAAGCGAAATCGAGTAGTGTGATCAAATAGAATACGAAGGAAGCATCGATTAGTGGGAAGAATAGCCTGAGCAGCTATGTATAGTAAAGGCGTGTAAATAGGTATCATTAAAGAGGATGTTCTAATGGCCATGAAGGAAAAGGCTGTAGGGCATTCTTTTTTTGGTAGGAGATTTATTATGGAAAATAATGACTNNATGATAATGGTATCTGATGTACCTGATTAGCGTAGGCGAAATTGAGGGGAAAGTGAAATTGGAGAATAGACATAGCAATTCCGAGGAATACGATGATCCTACTTTGTATGATCAAGAAAATGAAATGCACAAAGAGGAGTTACCCTTTTTATTGAAATGGGCTTCAACATTGGGAGGCACTATCATTGATTTGGCCTGTGGAACAGGTAGAGTAACTATCCCGTTAGCAAGTAAAGGGTATAGAGAATCTTCGAGAAGTTAAGTGTACATTCTTGGTCCGAAGCAATCGTGGAAGGGAAGCGATTGGGACTTGTCAGAATGGAGTCTTTTTGAGCTGAACAATACATAGTTTTGTTAGATTTATTATTCCGAAGTAATGAAGGAGAGAAACTTATTATGATCAACATGGACAAAATATATCTGATAACAGATATCCCCGGTTATTCACCGCAAATTAGTCGTCTTTTATCCATGATGAACTATGCAAGACACGNNCACCTAAGTGTAGACCAACTAGACTATTTATTGGATTCGCAGAGTAACTCTATTGGAGCATTATTATTACACTACGCTGCTGTGGAATTTGCATATCAAGTGGCGACGTTTGAAGGAAGAGACTTATCCGAAGAAGAGATATCGATATGGGGGCCAGCACTGAACCTAGGAGACGAAGGAAGAACGATTATTATAGGGAATAATCTGAGCTATTATTTGGACCGACTAAATGAAGTAAGACAAAGAACGTATGAATTGTTCGCAACCGTGGATGACGACTGGTTATATACAGAAGAGGCATTCTGGTATAACAAGCCAGCCAACTACTATTTCATGTGGTTTCACGTATTCGAAGATGAAATCAATCATAGAGGTCAAATTAGACTGATACGAAAAAGAGCGCTAGCTTAAGAAAGGAGAAACATGAATGGAGTTCATAGAGAAGGGTA
Source organism: Paenibacillus sp. UBA6285 (assembly GCA_002438345.1). Taxonomy (GTDB): domain Bacteria; phylum Bacillota; class Bacilli; order Paenibacillales; family Paenibacillaceae; genus Paenibacillus_AQ. The sequence continues at coordinate 15,293 of DJUJ01000225.1, read as the reverse complement.
TAAAGCCTTTATTTAAGAAGTATCCGCTGCTCTCAAAATTTATCTTAGCAGTGCTTATCTTCGATATCGTTTATTACGCAGGTAAAGAAATTGGGCAATTAGCTTTTAATTTGACTCACTAAATACATATAAAATGTGCCTAACAGAAAAAGGCGAATTCCACTCCATTCTGAGTGAGAGTTCGCCTTTTTATATTACTTGATCTGAAAATAAACGGAGGAGAGTTACGAAGGGGAAATTTGGAACTGAAGGAGCGATAGCGACCGCCTTTGTCTCTGAATTTCATCCACTAACAGCGGTACAATTCAGGGAATTTGGAGACAACAGCGGCCGGAAGTCCAAAAGTTCTCCGTAGTTACAACTCCCTCCTTAAATGTATTGTCTCAAGATGATGAGTTCTCAAGTTCATTATCAGTTCACATACATTTGTTAGGATAGGAAACATCAAAGGAAGAGACAAAGAGCGTGACCCAGGAGAGGAAGAGAACGGAATGAAAATATTAGAGGTTAAGAATGTAAAAAAATCGTATACTTTGTATGGTAAAGAAAAGGTTCCTGTACTCCATGATGTGAATTTAAGCTTTGAGACAGGTGAATTTGTCTCCATCCTCGGTGAGTCTGGTTGCGGTAAGTCCACACTAATGAATATCATTGGTGGAATGGACTCTGATTATGAGGGCGATGTCCTTGTTCGCGGAAAGAACTTAAGCAAGATGACCGAAAAGGAAATGGATGATTATCGCAAGAACAATATTGGCTTCGTGTTTCAAAACTTCAATCTGATTCCCCATTTATCAGTCTTGGAGAATGTTACGGTTGCGATGCAGATGACGAATACAAGCGAGAAGGAACGTAATAAGCGTGCTATAGAGATTTTGACTGAGGTAGGATTAAAGGATCATCTGAAAAAACGTCCGAATCAACTGTCCGGTGGACAGAAGCAACGGGTATCCATTGCACGCGCATTGTCGAATAATCCAGACATTATTTTGGCAGATGAACCTACGGGTGCGCTGGATAAAGATACAGGCGATCAAATCTTAGTTTTGTTGGACAGCATTGCGAAAAGAGGAATCTTGGTCATTACCGTGACCCACTCGCAAAAAGTAGCTGATTACGGTAGCCGTATCGTTAAGCTTGAAGAGGGATTGGTTAAAGACGATATTCATTTGAAGGAACGTTCCATGGCTACCTACGATGGGGGAGATGGTTCAGCCCGAAACCTCAGTTTACTTGCTTCTTTCAAAATGGCCCTTCAAAATATGAAGCTCAACGCCAAACGTAATGTATTGGTAGCATTGGGTGGATCGATAGGTATTTTGAGTGTACTCTTGATGCTTTCCTTAGGAAATGGGATCACGAGCTATATTAATAATGAAATTAATTCAAGTATGGACCCTTTACTGGTGGATATCACTAAGCCAAATCCAGAAGCCAAGGACATGAAAGGTCCAGAAGCGATGATGTTACCAGGCGTCACGTTTACAAAGGCCGATGTTGAAACGATTCGTAACTTTCCAAATGTAGATCATGTGGAGACCATAACAACCATTACGGGCAAATCTACTACAGTTTTTGGAGAACAAACGGGTAGTATCACACAATTAACCACCTTAAATGACACGTTTGATAAAGAGACGATTAAAGTAGGGGATTTACCGAAAGAAAATGAAATGTTATTACCAATGAAAACGGCAAGTCAATTAAGCGGAACTGACCAACCGGAATCTATGGTAGGGAAGTCTATTCATCTGTATATTAATGAAATGGATGCTCATCATAAACCGATAACGTTGGAAAAAGAAATTACTATCTCTGGTATTTATGAAACAACGGATCCAAGAGCCCAAATGGCGCCAACAGGATATATTCCAACACAGACACTAGAGCATATGTATACTGATAAAGGGATTACCATTGGCCCGATTCAGGTTAATGCTTTTGCAACCGATATGAAATATGTGAATGGTATTAATGCAGCTGCTGTTGATACGGGCTTCTCAGGCTCCCAAACGGCAGCAATCATGGAGCGTATCACGACTTATGTGGATATGGCTACTATCGTTCTATCTGGTATTGCAGGGATTTCGCTCATTGTATCAGGGATTATGATAGTGGTTGTGCTTTATATTAGTGTAGTGGAACGGACTAAGGAAATTGGGATCCTGCGGGCGATTGGAGCAAGAAAGAAAGATATCAAGCGGATATTCTTTTCCGAATCTGCATTATTGGGAATATTTAGTGGTATTTTCGCGATAATCTTTGCAGCGATCATTAGCTTTGGGTTAAATATACTTCTGGAGAATGCTTTTGGAGTAAAGCTTATTAACTTATCTGGGTCTTATATCGTATTCGGATTAGTTGTAAGTACAGGGATTAGTATCATCGCTGGTTTGATGCCTTCATCGAAGGCTGCTAAGCTGGATCCAATGGAATCTCTACGATACGAATAANNGGAAATGGATGTATGAGCACAATTCTAGTGGTTGATGATGATTCCCATATCCGCAAATTAATACGATTATATCTTGAAAAAGAACAGTTTTCCGTAGTGGAAGCGGAAGATGGTCAAATTGCATTAGACATTCTAGCGCATACGAAAATTGATTTAGCAATTGTGGATGTGATGATGCCGCATGTAGATGGTATCGAACTGACAGAAGATATTCGATCTTATATCGATATGCCGATCCTAATGGTTACAGCCAAAGGAGAGTCTAAGGATAAAGTCATGGGATTTAACGCAGGGTCAGACGATTATTTGGTAAAGCCGTTTGATCCCGTAGAATTGGTTCTGCGTGTGAAATCGTTATTGAAGAGATATCATGTGACCCCTTCGAATGTT
>DJUJ01000225.1:11532-12383 GCA_002438345.1 Paenibacillus sp. UBA6285 | reverse complement strand
TCTAACAGTAACTAATGCCGATCAAACGGTTGAATTAAAAAAGAAGGAATGTGAATTGTTATTTGCTTTGGCGGGTTCGCCAAGGCAAATCTTCACACGTACTCAGCTAATAGAAAATATATGGGGAATGGATTATGAAGGTGATGAGCGGACGGTTGATGTGCATATCAAACGCTTAAGAGAACGTCTTGAGCCTATCCCTCAGTTCATCATTTCTACAGTAAGAGGACTTGGATATCGTCTGGAGCTAGCCTAGATGGTGAGAAAAAGTCTGCGTCTTCGAATCGTTGCTACATTCATTGGTATTGTTTTAACCAGTTTAATTTTATCCTTTATATTATTTATGCAGTTTTCAGAGAACAATAATACCCCAAACCATATGTTCATTAGTATTGCTGAAGATATAGCAAAGGTGATAAATCTAATAGATGACCCGGAAAAAGTAAATGCGTTTCGAGATCTTCTTAATAGATTTAGTATAGATATAGCAATCGTTAATGAGCCGAGTGACGCTGNNGTGTCTTTTCGTTAGATAAGGAAAAAATATCTACCTTATTCAATACAAACACAACGGATGCGGTTTTTCTATCTGGTAAGGGCGGACTTGCTATCGTAGGGATTCCCAAGATAGATGATGAGAAAGGTGCATTCATTATCAAAATTGATTTTTCATCGATTGTAAGGGGGGTGAGAATTACGCTCCTGTTTACACTATTAGCTGTACTAGTCATCGGAAGCTTGCTTATCCTGTTCATGTCCGGGTACATTGTGAAGCCGATCAAAAAGCTGACTGTTGCAGCTAAGGAAATGGCATCAGGCGATTTATCTGTCCGATTGACTTATCATAATAC
>DJUJ01000225.1:0-11506 GCA_002438345.1 Paenibacillus sp. UBA6285 | reverse complement strand
GAGATGAATTTGGTGAACTGATGGAGAGCTTTAATCGTATGGCAAGTGAGCTGCAGAAAATGGACTCTGTTCGTGACGATTTTGTCAGCAATGTTTCCCATGAAATGCAGTCACCACTTACATCGATTAGAGGGTTTACAAGAGCGCTGCAAGATGGTGTCATCCCATTAGAAGAGCAAAAAGAGCATTTGGATATTATCTATGAGGAAACATTGCGCCTATCTAGACTTAGTGATAATCTGCTCCGATTAGCCTCACTCGATTCGGAACACCATCCGGTTAATCTCACCACATTCCAATTAGACGAACAATTAAGAAGAACGATCGTATTAGCGGAACCTCAGTGGGCACGGAAAGATATTATGATTGAATTGGATTTATTACCTTGCGAGATTACGGTGGATAAAGATTTATTTGATCAGGTCTGGCAGAATTTAATAAATAATGCCATAAAATATACGGGGCAAGAGGGCACCATTCATGTTGAAATCGAGATGTCAGCACAATTTGTGAAGGTATATATTAAAGATTCTGGAAAAGGCATACCTGAGGAAGCACTTCCGCTTATCTTTGATCGATTCTATATGGTGGAGAAGGCGCGGAGCAGCGCTCTTAAAGGGAATGGACTTGGACTTTCCATTGTGATGAAAATTCTAAAGATACATGATTGTAAAATCGAAGTGGAGAGTAAAGTTGGAGAAGGAACCCAGTTTATTGTAACGATCCCTAGACCCTAAACCACATACTAAGCAAGCCAAAGTTATTATAACGATGGCTTGTGTTAATAAATAGAAATAGATAGGACTAATGGTTCTCGTAAGAGAGGCTGTTAGTCTTTTTTTAACCCATAGATATGATTTGAAAGATCTGTGCGCATTATTAAACCATATGAATGGTTAATGGGCTGAAGAGATGCGCTGTTAGCCGAAAGCACTTCTTTCGGAGTATGGGCAAACCAATCGGAAATGGACAAGGTATTTAGATCAGAGAAACTTCCATCGTCGAATACAAGTAGAAACTCACAGCCTTCTTCAAGACCTTGTATAGAATGGGGGATACCTGGTGGGAAATACCATAGATCACCTGGCCCCACATCTGCAATGAAGTTTCGACCATTTTGATCCATGGCAGTTATTCGAGCGCGGCCTAACAGCATATAGGACCATTCTGCTTGTTGATGCCAATGGAGTTCACGCACTCCACCGGGTGTTAGGCTCATGTTAACGCCAGCTAGTGTAGTGGCGATGGGGAGGTCCCGGACCGTCACTTCTCTCGACCAGCCACCATGATTAAGTTGCATGTGTGCATCAGAGAAAGAAAATTTTAAATTGGGAAGAAGACCTGCATCGGTCACAGGAGGGACAAACATGTCCGGATTCTCCAAATCCCGCATAATATCACGTGGTCCTTTATCTAATCCCCCTGCGCCATCGCTTCGAATGGGCTGGGGGATGTTTGTCTTTTTTGGCGAATCCTGTCCAGCTGCAGTCATCCATCGCACTCCTTTCCTGATTCTTAATAACTTAATGAAAATATATGTGGAATGCTGTCTTTTATGATGAATAGCAAAAGTGGAACAAGTTGACATGTGCAAGGGGATCATTGATTATTACTAATAGAGGTTAAAGGTTCTAGACGGAGTATAGAGGGAGAGGGGTTTGAGATGAATCAGATCAAGGAGTCCTTACAACGATTAGGAAAGATAAAGGCTTATCTAATAGGTTTGTTAGTGGTTATGTTTGCCGCCGGTTCTGCTGTTATACCTTCATCGGTATCGGCAGCTGCCCAGTTAGGGACTCAGGTAATGCCATTGTCATACGGCGGGTATTACGTCCTTTTTCCAGGTAAACTCGCCCCTTATTTTAAATCAGGTAAATTAATGATGCCAATTCGGGCTTTCTCCAATGCGATTGGTGCAGATTTGCTCTATGATGCACTGACGAAGAGTATTACTGTTTCACTACTGGACAGATCGGTAGGGAAGATTAAAGCAGGGCAACTCGAGGCAGAATTTAATGGGGAGACAGAAGATTCGTTAGGGATTGCCCCAGAGATCAAGGACGGAATCCTGTTTGTTCCAGCGTCCCCTATTCTAGAGGGGTTAAAGTCGTTTCGCTGGGAAACTCAGTTCAATAACGTGAATAAATTAACCCTTGGCATTGGCGCTAGAAAAGGGGAGGAATGGGCGAAGCCAGAGGCGGATCGTGCGCTTGCCCCTTACCCAGTGGAAACTACAGCACATCCGTATCCGTTATATCCTTTTATGCTAACACAGGCTCAATCTGGGAAAGAATATAGACTAACCTTAGGTGTGCAAAATACCTCCGGATTCGTCATCCCTAAAGGAAATGCGGAACTGGAGCTGGTGAGTGTGGACAGTAAAGGGAATTCTTACTACCAAACGTTGAAAGGACCCGATTCGCTGACCTCGAAGGCTGCATTGTTATCATTTTCTGTTTCCATTCCCGCAGAGGCTGAATATGTCATTTTCAGGTCACGTACATTGAGAACAGAATAAGTATCATAGAGTGTTCTAACAAGATATACAGAGAGCAGGTTAAAAAATAGATGACAGGTAACGAAGTGCAGAAATATCGCTTCAGTGAAGCACCCATTTGGGAATTGCAGCGGGCTTATTATGAAGAACAGGGATTAAAGGCTTGGAATAATGATCAGGTCCCACAGTATATTACGAGTAATCCTATGATTGCGACAGCATATGCAGAAATGATCTTCGGATTCCTTCAAGATCGGGCTGGACAAGGACATCTCTCTGAAACAGTCACCATACTGGAACTGGGAGCGGGAGCGGGCCGATTAGCGTTTCATATCCTTAAGAATCTATGCGAAATCATTGATTACGCGGGGATTCAGCTTCCTCCTTTTCGTTATGTAATGAGTGATTTGCCGACTAAAAATATAACCAGCTGGCAGCAGCACTCGAGCTTACTTCCATTCGTAGAGCAGGGGATACTGGATTTCGCACGTTTTGATGCTGTACAGGATACTGAACTGCATTTAGTTCACGCTAAGCTCAGCATCAGGCCCGGTGATTTACAGCAGCCGCTGCTGCTTGTAGCGAATTATTTTTTTGACAGTATCCCACAGGAATTGATTTATGTGGATGAAGGGAAGATATATGAATGTGAGGTATCGATTCAGTATTCAGAGGATGCAGATTCGGATAACCCCTCAGATGTACTTGGAAAAATCATCCCACAGTATCATTATCGTCGTGCGGCTAGTTACGAAAAAGAGACCTATCCTTATCACGATGTTATAAAGCTCTATCAGCAGAAGCTGGAGGATTCGCATATTCTGTTTCCGGTCGTGGGGCTTACTTGTCTGGAGCGGCTTGCGAGGTTGTCTACAGAAGGTTTCGTTCTACTTACAGCGGATAAGGGAGATCACCGTATAGAGAATTGGGAATTTGCGGAGCCGCCTATGCTTATTCATCACGGAAGTTTCTCCTTAACGGCGAACTATCATGCGATTCAGCATACGTTGGAGCAAAAAGGGGCTCACTCCTTATTTACCGCTCATCATTATAAAAACTTGAACATCGGATGTATTCTTATGCTGGATTCGCCGATGAAATATACGAACACTCGGTTAGGTTACAAGCGATTTATAGAGCGTTTTGGCCCGGACGATTTCTTCAGTGTGAAGGAATGGATGGATCAGCAATTAGAAACAATGGGGCTGCAGCAAATTTTGGCCTTTTGGCGATTAGGCGGGTACGATGCGGAATGGTTTATCCACAGTGCTGAACAGATTTCGGAGCTGCTGCCCGATGCCAGTGATGAAGAAATGCTGGATCTTCAGCGAGGCATACAGTTAATGTGGACAGGCTACTATCCGATGGAACAAAGTTATGACCTATCGCTAGACGCTGGATTACTGCTGTATGAAATGGATAAGTTCGAGGAGGCGTTAGTCTACTTAGAGCGGTCTATGCATGCCAATACGGAAGAACCTATAGCCGCCGTGCTGTATAGTATGGCGATTAGTAACTACGAGCTTGGAGCTGAAGCTGCTGCACTGGAATACGCGCGTAGAGCTTTGGCTGTAGAGCCGGATAATGAAGTAGTGTTGGAACTGATAACGGCTCTGATCGAGGAATAGAACATACGTTGAACTGTGATTCGAAAGATGGACACTTTGAAAAAAGTGACCTCTTGCGAGTCACAGTTTTTATAAAAAAATCCTACATTATTTTTTCTTTTCTTTAATTAACAGTTCTGCTAGCTCTTTCGCATTTTTGTCTTTTAAGTCCAGCATCTTTTCGCTATCACTATTTTTAATAAGGAAGCCATTTTTAGTTTCAAAATCCATATAAAGGCTGAATTCGACAACCTCAGAATTAGCGTAAGTAACCGTCATTCGATAAGTTGGTGGACCACCCACATCAACAGCCCTGGGTAATTTTTTTGAAGTTCTTATAGCATCTTCGAAGATTTGAATGCTTTCACTGTAAGTATAAGTGATTTCCGTTGTTTCGGACACAAGGCTAACGCTGACGATCTTTTGCTTTGATCTGACTAATACAAATAATAAAATCAGCAAAATTATCAGTGAAAATGAAAGGACACTAATTCTTTTCATAAACTGCCTCCTTATTGAAGAAAGATGGAGACTGATCATTCAGTCTCCAAAATAATTTTATAACTCAATTGAGTATGTGATGGCAATCTCATAAAGTAAATTATCCCTAACATTATTATCTCGTGTAATAAAAGTTGATGGTCTATTAGTAATTGCAGAAGTTGATATTTTTTTCATCTCTACCTTGGTATATGGGTAATTTTGTGACATCATCAAATATATACCTCAATAACAGAATTTTCAATCTTTGTTACCAATCAATGGTTGATTATACCTATATGGGTCGATTGTGGGGTTGACACTACCTAAACGTTTTGTAAGTGTTCTAAGGTAGAAATGGCTCTGAGCGAGGAATAGAGAACACGCCTGCCCGGAGAATCAGCACCATTTACATAGGAGCACCTTTTTGGTATCCTATACAAAATAATTAAACGCGATGACGAGAAGAGTAAATAAAATCATTCCTTCACAGAGAGCCCTGGATGATGAGAACGGGGTAAGGGATATTTTATCGAAACAAGCCTCTGAGCGGCATATCGGAACCGGACAAAGGGGATGGTATGACGGGAGCTCCTGTTATAGAGCTAGAGTATAAGCACTGCGTAAGAAGCATTGCCGTACTTGATGAGATTAATATGGCGACATATTAATGAACCTGGGGTGGTACCGCGAGAATTTCGTCCCCAAGACCATAAGTCTTGGAGGTGAGGTTCTTTTTTATTTAAATACAAGGACGCCGAAGGCGTTTATGCTTGTGCAGAATAATCATGCGGGTATCACTTATATACAGGAGGTAACACTAATGAATAAGGCAACAGAAGTAGTGTCAGAAAGTTACATCGACAGATTTATTCAAGAAGAGCTTGAGGCTGAGACTTACAGTAGAGACGTTTGTACCAGATTCCCACCGGAACCTAACGGATATCTGCATATTGGTAGTGCGTATGCCATTCACACGAACTATACGACTGCGAAAAAGTATGGCGGAAAGTTTCACTTGCGGTTCGATGATACGAATCCTTTAAAAGAGGATCTGGAGTATGTAAATGCTATTCGCGAAGATATGCTATGGATGGGCTACCCACCGGACCATACTTTCTACGGATCAGATTATTCTGAGAAAATTTACAATAGCGCAGTAAAGCTAATCCGAAAAGGAAAAGCCTACGTCTGCGATTTATCACCTGAAGAGGTATCAGCTTATAGAGGAACGCTTACGGAGCCGGGAAAAAACAGCCCTTATCGGGAGCGTTCTGTGGAAGAGAATTTGAAGTTATTCACGGAGATGAGGAATGGAGCCTATCCGACGGGAGCCAGAGTATTACGGGCCAAAATAGATATGAGCTCACCTAATATCAACTTGCGTGACCCGGTGATTTATAGAATCATTCATGCGGAGCATTATAGAACGGGCAACGATTGGTGCATCTATCCGATGTATGACTTCGCTCATCCTATACAAGACGCTATAGAAGGCATTACGCATTCCTTATGCTCGATTGAGTTCAAGGATCATCGACCACTGTATGAGTGGGTGCTGAATGAGCTGGATACCCCTGAGGCTCCTAAGCAAAGGGAATTCGGACGGGTGAACATCACAGGCGTAGTCACTAGCAAACGGTATATCAGACAACTAGTTACAGGACAATATGTGGACGGGTGGGATGATCCAAGACTTCCAACGCTTCGCGGACTGCGGAGAAGAGGTTTTACGCCTGAGAGTATTCGGAATTTTGTGAAGGAAATCGGATTTGTCAGACATAGCACCATTGTGGATATTGCGATGTTAGAGCATGCGCTTAGACAAGATTTGAAGGCGAAAGCACCTAGCGTGATGGCCGTTCTCAAGCCTTTAAAAGTGGTCATTACTAACTATCCTGAGGATCATAGCGAATGGCTAACGATTGAGAATAACAGCGAAGATAAGACGGTTGGGGATAGAGAAGTTCCTTTTTCACGAACGCTTTATATTGAACAAGAGGATTTCATGGAGGAGCCACCTAAAGGTTATCACAGGCTGACTATTGGTAACGAGGTAAGGCTAAAGGGTGCTTATTTCTTGAAGTGCAATGAGGTGATCAAGGACGAAGCAACCGGAGAAGTTATAGAGCTTCGCTGCACCTACGATCCGAGAACGAAGAGTGGAAGTGGATTTAATGAACGTAAGGTTAAAGCGACCATCCACTGGGTATCGGCAGAACACGCTATCAAAGCGGAAGTTCATCTATATGAGCGGCTGCTAAGAGATAACGATGGTTCTAAAGAAGACGATGAGCGCTGGGACGCGTATCTTAATCCGGATTCCCTAACGATCCTGAAGGGTTGTTTGCTTGAACCTTCCATGGGAAGCGCGCTTCCAGAAGATAAATTTCAATTCATCCGGCATGGATTCTTCTGTGTGGATAAGAAGTATACCACACCAGATAAGCTGGTACTGAATCGAATTGTGCCGCTGAAGGACACATGGAAGAAGAATTCGTAATCCACAGCACATCCTTTCTCCACAATTATTCTTTATGATAAAGAGGTCATAATGAATTTCAAGGAGGTAAAGCTATGAATTGGTCTTGGTTAATCACATTGATCTGCCCTTTAATGATGCTATTTATGATGTTCGGACTGGGCGGGAAACATGGACACGGACATGGATCAAGAAAGCAAGCGTCACCTGATTATCAGGAGATTCAGAAAGAATTGAATGATCTGAAAATACAGAATGAACAAATGAGAAGAGATATTCAAAGTCTCACTTTATAAACAGGTCGTAATCATGGACTTAAGAATTTAAGCTGGGCGAAGATCGGGTAATTTCCTGATCATCGTCCAGCTTTTTTGTCGAGCAGAAGTGTACAAGCTTATGAAAATCCTGAATGAAACATATTTACATTTTTCAGAAATGAGCATATACTTTAAATATAAGTTGCATCAGGGAAACTTTCGTGTGTGCAGACAACTTTTTAGGGCAAGAGGAGGAACTGAGATGCTTGAACAAACTTTAGTAGAACAACCACATATAGAACAGCCACATATAAAACAACATAAGAACTCCATTTCAGCGCAAGCCGTACTTAATGGGGAGATCAAAGGGATTAGAAGATTACTTCCTTTCTTAGGTCCAGCGTTTATCGCAGCGGTTGCTTATCTGGATCCAGGTAATTTTGCCACCAACATTACGGCGGGTTCAAAATATGGCTACCTCTTATTATGGGTGATTGTAGCCTCGAATTTAATGGCCGTTCTTATTCAGGCGTTATCCGCCAAGCTTGGTATTGCTACAGGCAAGAACTTGCCTGAGATCGCTCATGATCGATTTCCGAAGAGTGTATCGATCTTCTTATGGATTCAAAGTGAACTGGTGATAATAGCTACGGATCTGGCGGAGTTTATCGGGGCGGCATTAGGACTTTATCTATTGTTTGATATTCCTATGCTGCCTGCAGCACTGATTACTGCTGTTGGTTCTTTTGCTATCTTAGAGCTTCAGCGTCGGGGATACCGCTCACTAGAGGCCGGAATCGCTGCAATGATTCTTATAGTCGTTTTAGCATTCGCATTTCAAGTTATTGTAGCTAAACCAGATATGGGCGCTGTTGCTGTAGGCATGTTTACGCCTAAGTTTGAAGGGGTGGACAGCATCCTTTTGGCCGCAGGAATTCTAGGCGCAACAGTGATGCCACATGCCATTTATCTACATTCATCACTTACACAGAACCGTGTCGTAGGGGTGAATGAGGCGGAGAAAAAACAGATCTTTAAACTGGAATTCATAGATATTATTATTGCGATGATTATTGCTGGCGCAGTGAATCTGGCGATGGTTATTGTCTCCGCGGCATTGTTTTTCAAAAATGGTCTCGTGGTTGAGGATCTGGNNCGGATGTCGCGTTTCAGCAATTTGGTCACTTAGCTGGGCCAGTAACGGCGATCTCGTTCGGGTTAGGACTGCTCATCGCAGGACTATCGAGCTCTTCTGTAGGGACTATGGCTGGCGATGTGGTGATGCAAGGCTTCATCAACAAAAGAATTAACTTGTACTTACGCCGTGCGATTACGATTATTCCACCTTTGGCTATCATCGGTTTTGGTGTGAATCCAACGAAGGCACTCGTTATCAGTCAGGTGATCTTGTCCTTTGGAATTGCATTCGCTCTGATCCCACTTGTTGTATTTACAAGCAATCGCCAAATAATGGGTGGGCTAGTGAATCGTAAGATTACAGCTACTCTCGGCTGGATAATCTCCGGATTAGTTGTATCGTTGAACTTGTTTTTGGTGTATCAAATATTTGTATAAGCAAGCAGTCAAAAGAGCCCGGNNAAAGTATAAGTTTCACACTATATACGCCGAAGGCGTTTATGCTTGACGGATCCTGTCTTATTTAAAATAATCAGCTACGCCATCGGCGATGGATTTGGCTGCTCTTTTCTGATAGGAGGATTTGCGGACAATGGACTCGTCTGTAGGATTGGTAAGAAATCCAAGTTCAACTAAGGTAGCTGGAATTCGATTCTCTCTCAGAATGTGGTAATCGCCAAAAGATAATCCGTTGCTCTTAAGACCGATGCCTTGCCCCAGCCGGTTTTCAATCGCCCGTGCCAGCTTTAAATCATCCGATTCGGAGTAAAAGAAGGTCAGTGTTCCGGACACTTTTTTCGGAGAAGAATTATAATGAATGCTTACAAATGCATCTGCACGTAGGGCCTCGCTCATCTGAACACGACGAGCAAGCGTCGGTTTCTGATCCTCACGAGTACGCGTCATCTCAACCCGTGCACCTTTAGCTACAAGGGCATCGCGAACATAAAGTGCTGTTTGGAGATTCAAATCTTTTTCCATGGTGTTAAATGTAGTGCCGAGCATCCCCGGATCACTGCCGCCATGACCGGGATCTATGACGATCAGCTTGCCTCGCAGATTTCCTGTGTGCGAAACGGTGCTTATGCTACCTTGAGTTGCTCCATCACGGATATATTGCGCTGCGACCCAACCGATTTCACCGCTGGCTGTTCGAATTCGCGCCCAATCGTTCTGACGAAGGAGGAGGGCAACAGTATCCTTAGCCTTTAAAGAACCGAGCACCTTATATTGTGTTCCCGGACCGCTTCGGATACGCAATGAATCTGCCGTAACTGTAGCCTTTGTGGTTCTACTAGGAGCACTGGCTGAGGTGGAGGAGCTAGCAGTTGTAATGGATGCTCCAAATGTTCCAGAAGCTCCTGATCGCGGGGAGGTGCTGTTCACCTTTCTAAGGTAATAACCAGCTACCCAGCCAGAGGTGTTCCCTGCCTGAACCTTTAACCAACCGTGCTGCTCATCAGTCACAGTTACCCTAGCTCCGTTCTTAATAGATCCTACAACAGTTGCATTCTTAGCCGGCTCATTGCGTACATTTAAAGAGTTTACGTATACCTGAGCCGTATAACCTCCCGCTACTGATTTAGCTTCAGCAGGTTGTGGTGCTGCCATACCCAAAAGGCATGCCGCAAGCAGTGTGACACCTATCATTTTGTTCATAGTATCCTCGCTTTTTCAAAGTAGTCGTAATTTTTTACCCACTTTACGAGGTTTAGAATAATATTTTTTGAGAACATGGCCTCTTTTCCGGTGGCCTAAAGACTTGTATAATTATTACATATCGGGAAGGATGAAGGAGCACTGCCGTGACTAAACCAAAGCTATTCATTGGATCTTCTAGGGAATCCATACGTTATGCAAGAGCGATTCATGAGCAGCTGAAGAGGGATGCTGAAGTACATCCTTGGTATGCCAATGCCTTTCGAGCGAATGAATACACGATGGAGGCACTGGAGAGAAATTTGGATGAGAGCGATTTTGCTGTATTTGTGTTCTCGCCAGATGATGTCGCCAAAATACGCGGTAAATTTTATTATGTAACTCGCGATAATACGGGGTTTGAAATGGGCTTGTTTTGGGCCAGATTACGGCGTNNCGTCTTTTGCTTAGTACCGGATCAGGTGACTGCCCGTGATGATTTGATTCCTGGGGAGAATGTTGAAGAGTATCATCTTTTGTCCGATTTGTCGGGAATTACATCTTTAGAGTATGAGATGCATCATGATAATCCTACGGCTGCTGTGGATGTGAGCTGTGGTAAGATTATTGATAGTATTCAGGAGCGTGGAAGATTCCGTGACCCGGTTAAAGATTTAGAGCAGCTAAAGATAGAAATAAGGCGCAAAGAAAGTATCCTTCATTTTTTTTGGCAATATAATAGTAATGTGACCATCTCTGAGGATGGAGAGAAGTATCACGCACTAAGCGACGCGATACGCAATTCCTTTTTACCTCCGAAGCATTGTCGTGTAATCGGTGCTGCCATCTGGCAGGCTCAAGAGAAAGAAAGACTTGTTCAAGTGGGAGGTAATGTTGGACGTGGTCACTCCTATCCCTTGTCTGTAACGAAAGGGAATGAGAAGCAGCCAAGTGTGGTGGATGCATTTTTATCGAGTAAATGGACTTTTTTTCAACGCACAGAAGTTGCGGAGGTATATATCCTATGCTATCCTCTAGGTAAGAAACATGTTCTTTCCGTACATTTTTCAGGGAGTGATGGGTTATCTGCGGATGATCTTAAGGCGGTAGTTGGGCATAATCAGGATTTATTCCGTACCATCAATCATTTAGTAGGGGAGGATTCAGCATGAAGAGAATAAAGGGAATCAATAACTTATCCGGTGCTGTTCTCCGAACTGCAAGTGCTGGAAGCAGGAGTTCAGAAGATAAGAGTGCCACAAGTAAAGCAGGTTCGAGCCATTCCGCTCAGCAGCCAGCTCCAGCCCAGATCTATACTGCCCCTTCTTTGGAAGGTGGAGACGATGAATATAAGAAGCTTATTAGCGGGAAGGTAGATAATAACAAACCATCCTTTGCTTAACAAACA
>DJUJ01000047.1:426-2660 GCA_002438345.1 Paenibacillus sp. UBA6285 | reverse complement strand
ATATTATCGATTTTTATACAAATCGCAATTCCCATTCGCCATTTAAAGAGTGAACATATAAGACTGAACGTTAGGTATTGATCATTAGACTGAATAAAACCATTAGATCCAGTGAATTTTCGATTCGCTGTCGCTAATGGTTTTATTCTTTTTTAAGAAGAGAAATGGCTCGCATAAGTAATATTCCCACTCTAAAAGCCNNTCGGGGTATAGCGCAGCCAGGTAGCGTGCGCCACTGGGGTGGGCGAGATCCGGTTACTCCGATTAAACTGTAAATAACCACTTTTCAATGAGATCTAGGATCTCAGCGAAAAGTGGTTATTTTTTGACTATAAGAGTTCGTGGAGGCACATGTTATTCTTTGCGTAAGATTTTGTGTACTCCTGTAAGGAGTGAGTACAGCGCAACACATACGAGAACAGTAACAGCCCATGCATAGTTGCGAACGGTGTAAGTAAGCGAAGCTAAAATAACGAAAATGGTGATACGCAGTACGCCTTCCTTAATAAACTGTCTTCTTTCTACATTCATGAGATTGGCCTCCTCGAATGGATGGGATATTACGAACTGCAAACCGAAGATAGGTCTTTCATTATTTATAGCCTTGAGGAATACGAAAGATACAAAGATCGAAAAAAAGTAAATATTGACCCAAAGTCCGACCTATGTAAGTTCGCCGTTACCGACCTATACTCCTACACATAGAGTATATCATTACGAACAAGGAGGAGTACACTAGTGGAAGCTTATTATAACTGTTTGCGTTGTAAGAATAGAAGGGTGCGGATTCTGACAAGAGATGGTAGAGTGCACGAAGGAGTTATTACAGATGTGGACAGAAATAATGTTTACTTAAGAACTGACAATGGTTCTGTGCATACTTCTGCTTTTTGGGGAAATTCTTTTTCCGGAAATGAGATCTTAACTTTAAGTTTATTCACTCTGCTAGCCATCGCATTAATCTAATCATTAGGAACCAAAAACAGACCGCCCGATTATCCGGACGGTCTATTTATTGCTGATTACTGTACTGTAATTGCACCTATATCCGAGCTTAGGGACAACAATGGTCCCCCACCATTAATATCGGTTTTTCCACCTTCTACTCCTTTGATCTGCCCAAGGTCACTTTCGGCTTCCACGCTACATTTCAGGCCATCGGCTAGTACCGCACTGAGGCTACCAACATTCGTTTTGGCTTTTAGACTGCTGTCATTCTTCATCCCTGCTATATCCATGCGTATGCTACCAGTATTGGACTCTACAGTGGATTTGCCAGAGAGTTTAGCCCCTTCAATATTAATCGCTCCAACGTTGCTGACGATATGATAATTCCCCTCTAGATTGCGAAGACGAATTTGACCGACGTTATTTGTAATTTTATATTTATCTATGCTGGCGGGGAGCTCTATAGTATAACTTATACTAAAATCCGAATAACCATATTTGTCTTGAGCCCATGTCCATAAATCCTTCTTAGGACTTGATTTGGAATGTGTGGACACCTTCAAGGTATCTCCACTAACCTCTATTGAAACTTCAGCATCATCCATAATCTTTTGACGGTCAGATTTATGGAGAGAGCCGTTGTGGGATAAGATTGTCGCACTTACATGGATTTGATCTCCTGAAATAGATGTAACCTCTATTTCTCCGACAGCATTTTCTATGTTGAGTACGGATGCTGAACCGATCTCTTGTGATACTGAAAGTTCTTTGCTAATGCTATCTGCTTTAACTTCATCAACCACCTTAGTAGCTGTTTCCTCAACGGCTTGCTGCACAATTGCAGATGCTTTGCCTATCTCTTGCTTGACAACTTCACCAATATTCTGCTGCGCATCTTCAGAAATACTCTTCTCTACCTCATTTTTTGCAGACTGTCTACCTGGTAATTCAGTGCATCCAGCCAGAAGTACAATGGACAATACGGCTACTGCTGCCAATACACTATTATTATTTCTTTTCCTCATTGAACGAACTCCTCCTCATATATGGGTGTATGTGATCTTACCTATGTGACTTCGTTATGTACTTCTGTAAGTATATCTTATGGATTTTTTCTGTAAAAACGGCTGAAGGTGGGTTATTGTACTGGACCAAAGACTAGGTCTCAAAAGTGTCCACTACACTTCGATTTTCAATTGTGCTAAAATAAATTAAAGATGACTCGCTGACGAAATACGGGTATGGATACATACTAAAAAGGGCGTAGAAGCTCTCATATAGAACCT
>DJUJ01000047.1:0-370 GCA_002438345.1 Paenibacillus sp. UBA6285 | reverse complement strand
CTTGCAGAACAGGGCGGTCTTTTTAATTTCTTTCTTTAATAAATCCTGAAGGGTGGAGGGAGCCAAATGAAATATGTTGCCATTTTGCTTGCCTTAGTAGTTTTGGCAGTCGTATATTTTTTAGTCTGGAAACGGAAAATAAACACCACAAGCAATCATTTACGCACCACAAGTAGTAACGTAATCTCAATGGACAGTCATCGTAAAGCCAAACAGAGTCCAGGGGAGCAGCCTTGCTCTTCTTGTAAGAAGAAGAATGGAAAGCTAATCTTCTATGCACAAGACAATGGAACTGTAGTTGGTCTGTGTAAGGATTGCCAGTCGAAGGCGAAAAAAAGAGATATGCTGCCGCTTTAAATAGAAAAAATAA
>DJUJ01000182.1:2960-8216 GCA_002438345.1 Paenibacillus sp. UBA6285 | reverse complement strand
AAGTCTGCATCATCTCGCGCGCTGGGGTGTTCCTGCCGGGCTGGAGGAAGAGATCGGAACTCTTCTCTCCAGGTATGGGAAGCTGACCCTTCATGGACAAGAGATTCCGAATGAGTTCATCACGCTTAGGGTTGACACGGCTGAGCTTTTGGATGAATTAGGTAATGAATCAGGCCTGAAGGAATTAGGCTTGCAGAGAATAAATCCACTAGAAAGTTCGTGCCGTGCGGAGTACAGGGGGCTTTTAAAACAAGAGCTGATGAGATTGGGCTATCCAGTACTGGATTATGCAGGATATCATGTGGGACAAGCTCTAAGCCTGGCTTGGAAGGAGACTCGCAATAACTCAAAGGATGGAGCTGAAGGAGACTCATTTGGACTACGTGAATACCAACAGGAAGCCGTTCAGTTGTTTCAAGGGACAGAAGGACACGGAGGCAGCGGAGTAGTTGTGTTGCCTTGCGGAGCGGGTAAGACGGTAGTNNGGATTAGCCGTTCTTGAAAGTCTTCAATGCGAAACGCTGATCTTAACTTCAAATACAACTTCAGTAAGGCAATGGGTGGATGAGCTGCTTGAGCGAACCGATTTGGATGATAGCTCTGTTGGTGAATATTCCGGTGAAAAAAGAGAAGTGCGGCCTGTTACTATAGCTACCTATCAGATATTAACGCATCGCCAATCCAAAGGCGGCCCTNNCACCATATGAAGCTGTTCAACGAACGTAACTGGGGGTTGATTATTTATGATGAGGTGCACCTGCTTCCAGCTCCGGTATTTCGGGCCACAGCAGATATTCAGGCTACAAGACGACTAGGACTAACAGCAACTCTGGTTAGGGAAGACGGGAAGGAAGGTGATGTGTTCTCTTTGATTGGACCAAAGCGGTACGACTTACCTTGGAAGGAGCTTGAGGAGCAGGGCTGGATCGCAGCGGTGGAATGTGTGGAGATGATTGTGCCTATGAACTCGGAGCTTAGACAAAAGTACTTGTATGCGGAAGCGAAAGAAAAATTTCGTATGGCTTCATGCAATCCTGCCAAAGCTGAAGTTGTAGTCGGGCTTCTAAAAGCCCATCAGGGATCATCGGTTCTGGTTATTGGCCAGTATCTCGACCAAATAACTGAATTGGCGGAAGCGATCGGAGCACCTCTGATTACCGGGAAAACGAAGCAGCGAGAAAGAGATGAGCTGTATGCGGCTTTTAACGAAGGGAAGATACAGGTGTTGGTTGTGTCCAAGGTAGCGAATTTTGCGGTGAATCTGCCAGACGCGTCGATTGCTATTGAGGTCTCTGGAGCTTTTGGATCGCGGCAGGAAGAGGCTCAACGTCTGGGCCGGATCTTGCGTCCGAAGTCGGGCGAGAACAAAGCGTATTTTTATACGCTAGTATCTGGTGATAGTCGGGAGCAGGAATTCGCTATGCGACGCCGGATGTTTTTGACTGAACAGGGTTATGAATATGTCGTTAAAATGGTGCCGAGCGGAGAGGAGCGAACCATCCATTGAACCAGCTATCACCGGAATCGTTAGAGGTCTTAAAGCGATTATGTGCTGCTTACGCGGCCCAGCCTTTTGAAGAAGGGAAAGAAGAGCAATTGCGCCCTACGGCGCTCTGTCGTGCGGAGCAAAAGCTTGCAATGAATGAATTGCGACGCGCGGGTATGCTAACTGCTAGGCATAAAATATTGGGGGAGAAGCTGTACCAGGTTCCGGTTGAACAACTATCAAAGCTAGAACAAAAATTCTTCCCGTACCAACCAAAGTTCATTGAGAGGTATTCAGTGAATCTAACGGTGGAGGCGGGTGCTGGCCTGGCAATAGATCTGTTTCGGGCGCTGCTGTTCACCGCTCGCGAAGGACTGCCACTGACAGCCAAGGGAATCATCCATAAAAAGAATCTAAATCGCTTAGTTGCTCAGCTTTCTTTTCAGGAGGAACATTTACTAGGGCTCTCTATGGGTTCTCCTTCGGATGAAAAGAATGCTCTATCAGCGGCTCTTGCAGTAGATATCATGCTTTGTCTTGGGCTTATTAACAGACTGAGTACAGGTTATAGGCTCGACAAGGATATGANNGGTATGCTGTATCGTTGGTTGCAACTTCCTGAGACAAGGATGAATGACATTCTATATGGGATTGTCATTCATCGTTGTGGAAGCATAGGGCCTGCCGATCAACATTTTCGTTATTTGATTTCCAGCGCTGATTTTGTACCGGAGAAATGGACGATGTTGCCTGAGCTTCTGGACTGGATGGTGGATATGAATCTAACCGGAACGGTGGCCCGAATTGAGCTGGAACAATCAAGCTTGATCTGGCTTCGTTGTCTCACCGGCTTTGGGTGGTGTGAACTGGGGAAAACTTCTAAAGGCATCCAGTGTTTTCGCTGGACTGCTGCAAAACCGAAGCTATTATCGGGTAGTGATTCATTCCCTGATTCTGTGGCTGAGAATTCGAATGAGCTGTTTATTGTACAGCCCGATTTTGAAGTCCTGATTCCACCAGAGGTTCCCTATACAGTGCGCTGGACTTTGGCTGAATGCGCTGAACTACTGCAAACGGATACGATGTGGAGCTTACGGCTGACCCGGGAGATGCTGGTGCATGCATCAGAGCGAGGGATGCCTCCGGAAGAAGCGATTGCTTGGATTGGTGATCATGCACTGGGTGGTTTGCCACCTGTGGTTGAGCTGTCTTTAGAGCAATGGGGAAAAAGCATTGGCCGAACATCACTCTCTGAAGTGATCCTGTTGACATGCCAGACGGAAGAGGCTGGAGCGGCTATCGCAGCCCACCCGCGTGTCCAAGATAGCCTTAAGCGTATCGGACCACTTCATTTCCTTGTGTCTCCGGAGTCTATGGAGCAAATGCGTAAGGAGTTGCTCTTAGCGGGATTGGCCCCTTCAAGGATTATTGGAGGACGTGAGGTGGAGATGGACGTTGGTTGGACCTCATTTCACCAGGAAGCAGAGACCCAGCAAGATATATATTCACTCCCAGTCTTAAATTCAGAACTAAGTCTACTTCGTAGCGGGAATCCCTTTCTAAATTTACCTGTTATTTCTCCTGAGCAGGAGGAGGATATCTTGTTAGGTGGAGAAAATGTGCCACAGATCTGGAGCAAGGAATGGCGCCATTATCACAGCTCAACGGCGCAGAAAGTAATGGAGCAAGGGGTGAAATGGGGAGTCAAGGTGCGTTTTTCCTTAAAGGATCAAATGTTAGATTTCATCCCCACCCGAATTAAAGGGAATCCTTGGAAAGTGGCAGGGCATCTACTGTATAACGATGGTGAAACGGTTGAAGAAATAGAGCTAAGTCCTGAAGACTGGAAGGAAATGAAGTTAGTTATTCCCAAAAGGCGAAGAAATTCCTCTTCTGCTGAAGCGAGTGATTATGTTATGATAGAAAAGTCTACTGAATTCGGTAGAACATTAACGTAGAAAAGAGCTGAGTTCATGAGCGTAGCGGAATTAAATACGGTCGATATGGCTGAAGTGCTGACATACGCCTATGAATTAGGCGATATGATTAATCAATCCGCCGAGGTGTCGGATTACTTATACTGGAAAGGACGGGTTGATACGAACCCAGAAATTCAGGCCATGGTCAAACGACTTCAAGCCAAGAAGGAGTTGTTTGAAGAAACACAACGATTCGGACATTTTCATCCGAACTATCATTCAGCGAAGGATGAGGTTGCGGCAGTAGAAGCGGAATTGGAACAGTTCGAAGAGGTCGCTCGTTTCAAGCAAGCTGAGAAGACCCTTGATGACATTCTGCATTCCATGTCGGAAGCGATTGCTTTTTCAGTATCGGATAGCATTAAAGTACCAAGTAATGATCCTTCCCCTAAAGGTGGATGCGGCAGCGGGGGAAAATGCTCCTGCGGATAAGCTTCCCTAAGGGACTTAGAGAGAGAAAGGCGGTTTTAGCTTATGTTTGCGGAACGGACAGGATACATCATATGGGTAAGTGACGTTAAAGCAGCACGTAACCTTGAAAAATACGGAACACTGCATTATGTTTCTCGGAAAATGCATTATGCAGTGATGTATGTAAATGCGGAACGTGCCGAGGAAGTTATGAAGAATGTCCGCAGACTCTCCTACGTTCGTAAGATTGAAAGATCCTATCGTAACGAAATTAAGACAGAGTATACCAGTAATGGACCGGACAAGTCCCGTAATTACGGTATGTAATTCTTGGAGATGAACAGGTGCTTTAGCAGCGCCTGTTTTTTTATGCGTAGATATCTCTAGAAAACACTGTTTCTCTCGTGGTCTGGAACTTGTACAACTTTAAGCAATGAGGTAAGATGACAACATTAAGTGCATACAAAGACCCTTATGGTGGAGTGTGATGATGATGCGCAACAAAGGGACGGATTGGCCCAGCACTTACGAGCCCTTCCACATCATGCTGAACGACTACAGGGTCACTGACATCGTTATAACAAATCATGCGAAGAGTCGTTATTTGGACCGGATCAGTAAAGGTGTAAGCAATGACGAAGAGGTCGCCGCATGGATGTGGCAGTGCCTGATGCAGAATCGGCTCAAGCCCTTTTCAGACAGTGATTTTAACGCGTATTTAATTGACGATGACTCTGTAGTAATCGCTGAGTTCACGGATTTGACGGGTGAGAAAGCTATTTCAGGTCAGCCATTATATTCTATGATCATCGTTTCGTTTCTTGGGAGAATCTCTGTGACACCACAGTTGAGAGATTTAAAGACTTACTTTTCGCAGCTGCGCAATTCCCGCCGCAACAAGATAACGAAGAAGAAACGTAAACGCAAATAGTATATAAAGAACGGACAGGAGGCATGCAGCGGTGGCTGCATGTCCTTTTTGAAAATATAAGAAAATATAAATTTCACACCATACATAATCCTTAAATTTCTTTTATAGATAGTACAAGGAGTTGTAGAGCATGAACTTTCATCAGTTACATATATTCTATACTGTCTTAGAGCGAGGGAGTTTCTCGGCGGCGGCGCAGACACTACATATGACTCAACCGGCAGTTACCATGCAAGTACAGGCGCTAGAGGATTATTTTGGGACCAAGCTCTTCAACCGTTCTACCAAAAAAATCGTGCTCTCCGAAGCAGGTCATACCCTAATGCCATACGCGCTGCGCAGTATTCAATTGATGCGTGAGACGGATCAAGCGATGTCGGCGTTTGCGCAAATGTTGGAGGGTCGTCTGCAGCTTGGAGCAAGTCTTACAATTGGGGAGTACGTGCTGC
>DJUJ01000182.1:0-2797 GCA_002438345.1 Paenibacillus sp. UBA6285 | reverse complement strand
ATGAGCAGGGCTCAGGAACGCGCCGTGTCATGGAAGAGCAGTTGTTCTCGAAAGGGCTTGATCCAGGAAATATGAGAATAGTGATGGAACTTGGGAGTACAGGAGCCGTGAAGTCGGCTGTTGAGGCAGGCCTTGGCATTACGATAATATCGACTTCTTCGGTTAAGCATGAGGTGGCGCTTGGACTTCTGAAGATTGTGAATATCTCGAATGCCTCATTTAAAAGACAGTTCTACGCCATTCATTTAAAATCGACACTGCTGCCGATTTCTGCGGTGACATTCCTGACTTTTTTGCGGGAGTATTCGAATGATAACTGAAGCTTGAATGGCTAAAAAATGGAAACTTAGAAACTAGCGGTAGAGGTGATAGAATTGGATACTGAAGGGAGACTAGATGAACTGAAGGGCGACAGACCAGAGCATGTTGGCGTCGGACGATGCGACCTCCATACACATACTCAAGCCTCTGACGGCATGCAGCCACCGGAGGAAAATGTACGTCTCGCTAAAGAGAAGGGACTAGCCGCTGTTGCCATTACGGATCATGATACTGTGGCTGGCGTGAAGGAAGCCTGTGAAGCAGGAGAGAAGTACGGAATTACTGTGGTACCAGGTGTAGAGATCAGCACTCGTGCTGGTGGCAAGGATATTCATGTGCTTGGCTACTATGTTGATTCTGAGAATGAACTATTTCTGTCACGTTTGGAAGGATTAAGAGATACTCGGGCGCTTAGGAATGAAGCGATTATCTCTAAGCTGAGAGACCTTGGTATCTCCATTACCTTGGATAAGGTTATTGCAGGGATAGGGCGTGAACTAAAGCCTGATGAGAGCATTGGTCGGCCGCATATTGCCGATGAGCTGGTTCGGCTTGGAGCGGCTACAGATATGAGAGATGCCTTCAATAAGTATTTGGCCGAAGGTGCAGCAGCCTACGTGTCACCTCCACGAATCACGCCCGAGGAGGCCTGTGAATGGATCATCGAGGCTGGTGGGTCTCCTGTGTTAGCCCATCCAGGCCTGTACGGTGATGATCAGTTGGTACGAGGGATATTGGAGCGGGGTGCTTTTAAAGGGATTGAGGTCTATCATTCGGATCACGAACCCGCTGATTCAGAGCGTTACCTAACAATGACTGAAGAATATAGCTTGATTATAACTGGCGGCTCAGATTTTCATGGTGCCCGCCAAGGTGTTATATTCCATGGAGATATCGGTAGCGTTACTGTTCCTGTTCATGTGTTGGATCAGTTGAAGAAATAAATCTTGTAACTTACTGACATACAGAGTAACTCAAAAAACCTCCAGAAATATGATGAGTTAACATCATCATTCTGGAGGCTTTTGTATGTTTATTACTAGCTTCTCAAAGTATTTGGGAGACTCTTAATCCGATCCTCGTCCGGTGTGACAAACAATGTCTTCTGATGATCATAGATCACAAATCCGGGTTTGGAACCACTCGATTTACGTACATGGCGGATCAGTGTGCAGTCTACAGGCACACTGCTTGACTGCTTCGCTTGACTGAAATAAGCGGCAAGCTGAGCTGCTTCTTCTAGTGTGGCATCTCCAAACTCCTCACTTCGGATGACAACGTGAGAACCAGGGATATCCTTGGTATGCAGCCAAGTGTCATTAGGTGAAGCCAGTCGATTGGTGACGTATTCGTTCTGTAAATTGTTTTTTCCGACATAAATGTCGATGCCTTCAGATGAGGTGAAGACCTGCAATGTAGGTCTGGTTGCTTTTTTCTTCTTTTTTCCTTTTTTGCTTCGGTCGCGCAGGTATCCTTGACTTACAAGCTCATCGCGGATTTCCTCAATATCATTCAGTGAGGCATGCGCAAGCTGCTGGAGTAAACTTTCCATGTAGGATATTTCCTCATGGGTCTTAATCAACTGCTCATTAATAACAAGAAGGCTGTTCTTATATTTGTTGTACTTTTTAAAATAACGTTGTGCGTTATCCGATGGGCTTAATAAAGGGTCGAGTGGGATGACCATTTCAGCCTGATTTTTGTCATAATAATTGACCAATGAGGCTTCTTTATCTCCTTTGGATACAGCGTGTAAAGATGCGAATAGCAACTCACCCCAAATGCGATAACGATCTGCGTCCTGGGCTTCGTCCAGATCCTTCTGTAAATTGGCAAGCTTCTTCACGTTTTTGCTACGTTCGTTGCTGAGGAATCGGATCAAATCACTCACCCGTTGTTTCACGGTATCTCGTTCGGCTTTATCCCCGTAATAATCCTCCATACACTCACTGATGGAGTTGTATTGCTTCGCATTCTCACCCAATAGAGTTAACGAAATCGCGGAAAAAATCATCTTGCCTTTTGCATTCGGACCTGCAACAGGAGAAAATTCGCAATCACGCACGAGTCCCATTACAGATTGGAAGGCTTCCCATAACTTTGTTGAAAATTCTGCTGTAGTTTCCTGTGTATCGCCTAGTGCTAGGGCGGTTCTAAGACGAAGATCAATCTCTCCAGCAACTAGTGGACTCATTCCGCTGAAGGCATGTACCATCCAGCCCACGGGTTCAGCCGATGGGGAGGGACCGCCTGAGCCGTCTGGCTTCTGCTCAACTTCTTCTTTTGTGATCAGGTTAGCAAGCTCACCCTCTATGATTTCCTCCGGTTCAGTCTCCTTCTCATCGTCTTCCAGCAGAGCGGCTTCTTCAGCAGCCGAGATCAAATTGAGAAATTGTTCTTTGCCGATTTCCAGAGGGTTCAGCTTGTGTTGCTGCGGAGGCTCTGTGTAGGCGACGCCGGGCATCACGATCCGGTA
>DJUJ01000194.1:65570-68371 GCA_002438345.1 Paenibacillus sp. UBA6285 | reverse complement strand
TTATCCTTATATTTCTCGCATAAACGCTTACCGTCCTTATAGGGGACGCCGAAGGCGTTTTTGCTTGACTAATCTTATTTTGTATAGTTATCGAAGTAACCTTGAATATAAATCATTGGTGTTCCTTTATCTCCACTACCAGAAGTCAAATCAGATAAGGATCCAATGAGGTCCGTTAATCTACGAGGTGTAGTGCCTTGTGCTTCCATCGCACCAACCAGGTCATCATTTTTATTCTGGATGTATTTAGAAATGGCTTGTTTTAGCTCTTCACCACGAAGATGAGAGAAGTTGTTATCTGCCAAGTATTTCAATTTCACTTCATTTGGTGTTCCATTAAGTCCTGTAGTGTAAGCGGGAGATACAACTGGGTCTGCCAGCTCCCATATTTTGCCGACTGGATCTTTGAATGCACCATCGCCATAGATCATGACTTCTACTGTTTTACCTGTTATTTCTTTGATTTTTGCTTGGATACCATCCACGATAGGTTGGCAGTTATTAGGGAATAGCTTTACGCTTTCTTCTGTTGCTTTATTTGATCCAAGAAGACCGTAAGCTTCGTTAAAGCCGCTGCCATTAATTGATGCTGTAAGAATATCGTCCAGGCCAAATACTTTTTCAGCACCATTGTTTGTTAGAATGCGTTTTGTTCTGAACCGTGTGTGAATATCACAAGTTAATACATTTTTTGTATAGTCTAAAATGGTTTTCGGATTGTTGGAGAAGATGACTTCACAAGCTACACCTTCAGCTTCAATTAAACTCTTATAATATTCAATATAGTCAACACCTGTGAATGGGTGCTTGATATAGCCGAAATGCTCACGGAACTGAGCTTCTGATAATACATCCGTCCATGGGTTGATGCCTTTAGCATCTAGTTCGTCGATGTCTACAAGATGGTTACCCACTTCATCAGATGGATAGCTTAACATTAAGACTACATTACTTGCCCCTTTGGCAATACCACGCAAGCAGTTAGCAAATCGGTTGCGGCTAAGGATTGGGAAGATGATACCCACGGTTTCCTCGCCGAATTTTCCCTTTATATCAGCAGCAATATTGTCAATCGTCGCATAGTTTCCTTGTGCCCGAGCAACAATGGATTCAGTTACGGTTACAATGTCACGATCCTCTATATTAAAACCTTCGATTGTTGCTGCATTCAATACCGTTTGAACTACGATTTCTTCAATGTTATCCCCATTGTTAATGATGGGCCCGCGGAGTCCACGTACCACTGTTCCAACTACTCTTTCCAATATGATCTCTCCTCTAATAAAGGTATACTCTATATAAATAAGTAATGGTTATAATCCTATATTACTATACCCTTTTTAAGCGATATAAGTGAAATTAATGTTTGTGATATCTAACATAAAAAGAATTTATATCATTGTTTCGAAAAGAGGTTAATCATGAATCGCGTTCCAATAAAAACAATCCTTTGGCAAGGGAGCCTTACTGCAGCTGTGGTAGAAGGGGGATTGTTGTTTACCATGGAATCTTTGAGAACTCCCCTAAGTTAGCTTTGGCTTTCTGGATAGTGCTTGAAGTTTTTTGTGCTTGAATAGATTGAATCAGGTCATGCTGAAAGCAGCGGAGAAAATAGAACGATTGCGGAAAAGCGGAGCGGTCGCCTAAAAGCTTACCATCGGAAAGTTCGCTTCGAAAGCATATGCTGTCCCTGGATTTTCACCGCTAAGGAGAATAATTAAAATCTGGGAACAACAGCGATTGGAGTAACGTTCCATTCGCGTAGCGTCCGCACAGAGCGATAGTTTCCGCATCTATAGAATCCTAGACAACTTACGATACGCCCGCGGAGAGATTCCCTCATTCGCTGTGAATACTCTACTGAAATAATGGATATCGGGATAACCGACCAGATCACCCACCCTTTCAATCGGCCAATCCGTTTCCCGCAGCAGCTTGCGCGCTTCCCTATGCCGGATCGAACGGAGGTATTCGCCCGGGGGCATCCCCGTCACCTCACGAAATAGCTTGGCAAAATGGTCCTCATGCATATTCATCGTCGCGGCCATGGATTTGTTGGTCCAGCGTTCTGCTGATCTCTCTTCTACTTCTTCTATTAATGCCCTGATACGCTCGGTGTGAACTGAAGATTTAGCTGCATTTCGGGAGTTTTGCATTCGAAGCAGCGAAGTTAGAATGCCTAGCAGCAGCCCCCGACAGACCCATTCATAACCAGCAGGCCTCATAGTAAATTCATGAACGAGTTGTTCCATGGCATGAACACAATCGGGAGGTGGGGAGTAGATCGGTTCTTGAGACAATGGCATGAAAGGAGCGGTTANNGTCCATTACCTCATCCTCATTAACTACCATATCTTCCTCATGTGTAATAATCGACTCCCCAAAGAAATCAAAATGGATCCCAATAAGTTTGGTATCTGTTTCTGACAGGATAGCATTCTGATGATATACCCCAGAAGAGAGAAAAATCAGCTGACCAGAATTCAGTATATATTCTTTCGTGTCCATCTTTGTTGATAATTTGCCTTGGCGAACGTATAGAAGCTCGAAGTCATATAGCCTTCTTCTTGGAAAGGTACAAGGTGGAAGTGCTTGCAATTGTGCATAGTGAATTCCGGGTGACCAATCACGAGAAGGCACCTGCTTTCTCAGTGGATAACAGGGATCTTTTTCAGACACGGCACTGCCTCCTTAATGGTATATAAACGATTATTAGAACAGACCGGAATAATGCAAAAAGTCTCTTCTTCGTCTAAATAAATTCAACTTTAAATCTATTATAATATAAATAAATAAAGGTG
>DJUJ01000194.1:65201-65522 GCA_002438345.1 Paenibacillus sp. UBA6285 | reverse complement strand
ACATCTGGTCGTTTCGCGAAGGAACAGAAATTAAAGATTGCGTACGTCTGGCCAAAGCGGCTGGATTTGAGGGTATCGAGCTGTCATTAAACGAGTCAGGTGAACTTGGTCTGCAAACCACTGAGAAAGAGGCACGTATCCTTCGTGATTCCATTAATGAAACGGGTCTTGACATCGCGGGGCTGGCAACAGGTCTGTATTGGTCTTATGCAATGACTAGTGAATCTGAAGCTAATCGAACTAAGGCAATCGACGTATGCAAAAAGCAACTGGAGCTAGCAGCTGCGCTAGGTGTAGATACGATTCTTGTCATCCCTGGCG
>DJUJ01000194.1:47737-65178 GCA_002438345.1 Paenibacillus sp. UBA6285 | reverse complement strand
CAAAAGCTTATGATAGAGCGCTGGAAGCGATTAGTCATTTAGCCAAGGATGCTGAGCAAGCAGGCGTTTCCATTGGTATTGAAAATGTGTGGAATAAATTCCTGCTGTCTCCGCTCGAATTACGTACTTTTATTGATACGGTCGGTTCCAGTTATGTTGGTTCCTATCTTGATGTTGGGAATATCGTTCATTCTGGTTATCCTGAGCAATGGATACGGATTTTAGGACATAGAATCAAGAAGGTGCACTTTAAGGATTACCGCCGGACGGCTGGTGGACTTCACGGTTTTGTTGATCTGCTCGCTGGGGATGTAGATTATCCAGCCGTTATGAAAGCGCTTGAGGACATTGGCTACAACAATTATGTTACGGGTGAAATGATACCGTCATACACACATTATACGGAGCAAATTATTTTTAATACTTCTGCAGCTATGGATGCCATTCTCGGACGCACCACTTTCAAAGCTTAAAGTAAGGGGTGAAGGCAATGCCCAAAGTCGGACTGGTAGGCTTTGGTTTCATGGGCCGAATGAACTTGATAATTATGTCCAATTAAACGAAGACGGCTATCCGATTTCATTAGTTGCCATTTGTGATTCGCAGACCTTTTACATGGGCTATCGGGTTAATTTTGAACGAGGAAATGTAGTATTTGATGGGTCGGAGGTTAAGGTCAATCCTAATAGTCAGCCGGGATTTATTGCTAAACTCTCATCGCATACTGGGTATTACAGAGGCTGGTGTATTTCTTAAATGTCATCCAGAACAATGAGGAAGTTACCCTATGCATGCCTGAAAGTGCGGCCCAGTCTATAAAAATCATTGAGGCTGAGATACAATCCGCTGATCTAGAAGGTGCCTGGATAGAGCTTAATTGAGTATTATTCATTTAGAGGGGGAAGCTTCACTATGTTGAAAATAGGTTTGATTGGCTTTGGATTTATGGGCCGGATGCATTTTGATAATTATGTTCGCTTAACGGAAGAGGGGCATCCCATCGCTCTTAAAGCAATCTGTGATTTGCGAATTGAGGAATTGAAACACGGTAAAGCGGACGGGAATATGAGCACCGCTCAGGAAGTTTATGATTTGACAGCTTACAATCTCTATGATGATCTGGAGAAAATGATAGCGGATGAGGAACTGGATATGATTGATATTGCGGTTCCTACTTACCTGCATGCTGAAATGGCTTGTTCGCTGCTGGAGCGAGGATATCATGTCTTCTGTGAGAAGCCAATGGCTAGAACTTCAGTAGAAGCGCAGAAAATGGTAGAAACAGCGGAGCGCAGTGGAAAGAAACTGATGATCGGACAGTGTCTTCGTTTTTGGCCGGGGTATGAATATTTGAAAGAAGTTGTGGAAACTGAGCAGTTCGGTCAAGTGACGGAAGGGTATTTCTACCGTGGTTCAGGAGCTCCTAAAGATTGGTTTCTGGATGAGAAGCTAAGCGGTGGATGTATCACGGATATGCATATTCACGATACGGATATGATTAACTATCTGTTCGGTAGACCGGATAAAGTATCGACTTTGGGACGGAACGTCCTACCGGGAAGCGGATACGATATGGCATCTACTCACTATTTTTATAAGGATGCAAAGGTGATCAATGCTCAGGTTGACTGGACTCTGGAAGGTGATTTTGGCTTTTACATGGGGTATAAAGTTAATTTCGAGCGAGGAAATGTTGTATTTGATGGTAGTCAGGTCAAGGTGAATCCAAATGATGGAGCAGGCTTTATAGTGGAGCTTTCCCCGGATGCGGGTTACTACAGAGAGCTGGTCTATTTCCTGGATGCGATTATTCAAGATAAGCCTATCGTAATTTGTACACCGGAGAGTGCAGCGGAGTCTTTGGAAATCGTAGAGGCGGAAGTAAAGTCAGCGGATGCCGAAGGGGAATGGATTATACTTAACTAACAGTATGTAGAGTAGACATAGACGTGAACTGGAGCATGGATCATTGTAGATGATTTCTCCAGTCACGTCTTTTTGGAAATATAAGAAAGTATAAGTTTCACGCTATACATCATCCTTATATTTTTACGAGAAACGGTTGTCATCAATAAAGGACGACAACATCGTTTCTTCTTACATGCATGATAGCCCCTATCCTTTATTCCGTTGGAATCTTGTATTGTCTCTAGCATAGTGCGATACGGAGCCGTCATATCTTCTCAGGCGTACCTGTTCATCGGAGAACTGTTCAACAATTCCTGAGGCTACCTCTGAATACATTCCATCAGGGTCAAGCTGTAGGGCAGAAATATAAGTTTGGGATAAAGCGGCTATAAAAAAATCAATATTTTTATTTAGTGTATGTGGCATGGTATTCCCTCCGGTGATATCTTCAACATGAATATTTATAATCATTAGGAGTTATTTTACCACGATTTGCTGATGATTTTGAGAAGGAATTACTTGGTATAGATCGAAAATATGCGAAATTTGGTTGTAATTGTATTTATAAACGAAAATCATCCATGGGCAGGTGGCGAAGTTATTTCGCTGTCTGTCTTTTTTTTACTTCTAGTTTGAAAAGAGGCCTATGAATGGATATGATTTGGATAGTGAAAGGATGATCACTAGATGACAGAAGAAACACAAAGAGCCAAGGAGTTATATACACGATTTCTGGGTCATTTTTTAAACATGCATAAGGAAGGTTTACTCAAGGAGTATAAGAGTTTTGAAATTCCCCGAGAACAGGAGCTGGAATGGCTAAATGAAATGGCTTTGGAATATGTCAAGCAGTTGTCGATACGGGATTGGGACGCGATTTCTGTGATAGAAGCATTATCAAGAAACTTTCAAGACAGCTGGATTGTGGAGAAAATATCCTCTTTTGCTTCTCGTAATATTATGAGTGCGGATAGTCTAGTTAGGTTGATTTATGCAGAGAAACTAGTTGAAATCATTCGTTGCCATAAACAAGTGATCTCAAAAGAACTGTTATTTCAAGCATGTAAAGTCACCGTTCTAATCCTCGAAGATGTAATTTCACAGCCGCTGGTCATTGACCCTGGAAACGAGCTTAAGGATCTTGGTCTTAAAGATAAAAGAGCATTGAACAGCCGTGCAGAGCAAAGTATGGAACAGGTGAAGGTGCTAATTAATTAACCGTTGGAGGGATATGATGAGGTTACTCGTAGCTCAACCTAATCACGAACCACATTTGGAGCAGTTGCTCAAAGAAATGAACAAGCAGGATTTTTTTGACGCGGTGTTGTATCCGGAAGGTTATGTAGCAGATGAAGCCAGTGTAAAGACCTTGTGTGAACTCGCCAAAACATATAAAAAGTTGATCATTACAGGATATAGGAACGGCAATAACAAGGATAGAGCGCTAATGATCCATCCTTCTGGGGACATTATTTTGGAACGAGCCAAATCTCCCATGGATGAACAGCTGTATCGCCCGTCTGTTGTGGAAGCGGATGGCCTCAGTATTGGTTATTTGCTGTGCGTTGAGTTGCTGCAGGGATACATCGGCTTGGAAGGACAAGGAGAGTCGTTAGATTTCATTGCACATCCGATTGGGGTAGGCATGTTCAGCGAAGAACAGTTCGCATTATGGATCGAGGAAGCCACTAGGATTGCCGTGAAATATAACACGATGATTATTGGAACGAGCCATGCTGACGGATCTTACCGAAATTGCGGGATTTCAATTCCGATCTCTTATTGGATTGATTCAACTGGAAAGCCTATATATATTTCGAGCAATGATACGAGAAGCCGCATTATTAATCTCGAGACAAGGCAGGTTGATGTTCTAGATTAGGGAGTGGCTGAAGTTGACATACTGTTGTCAAATTGGGTGTGTTACGATTTCATAACAGATTAACTCTGATGATCTATAGAAGAAAATGAGGGATACACAATGGCTGAACCTTTAAAAGCTATGTACAATAAACAATTTCTACATGATTTCGGAGAAAAGATTCGTAGCGTACATAACATCTTCGATACGGAAGCATTTGTAAGATCAGCCATGGCGGAACCCTGGGACGCGCTCGAACTTAAGGCAAGAATGCGGCGAATTACTGAGACACTAGGAACCCAACTACAGCTTCCTTATGAGGAAGCGCTGGCTATTTTGTTCGCCATTACTGAGGAGTGTGTGGGATTTCCATACTTGATCTTTCCAGACTTTGTTGAGGTATATGGCCAAAACCCGGAGCTCTGGGAGCTGTCTATGCAGGCGCTGGAGAGATTCACTTCGAAATCGTCTGCAGAATTTGCGGTTAGGCCGTTTCTCTTGCGTGAGCCGGAGCGTATGATGGAACAAATGCTAGAATGGTCGAAGCACCCCGAAGAGCATGTACGCCGGTTAGCTAGTGAGGGTTGTCGCCCACGTCTACCATGGGGACAGGCTCTCCCAATGTTTAAACTTGATCCAACACCTGTGCTACCAGTACTTGAGCAACTTAAGGCGGATTCGTCTTTATATGTGCGCAAGAGTGTTGCTAACAATTTGAACGATATTGCTAAGGATCATCCAGAGATTGTACTCGAAACAGCCCGCCGCTGGAAAGGTACACATCCCTACTCGGACTGGATTGTGCGGCATGGTTGTCGTTCCTTAATCCGTAAAGCTGATCCAGATATTATGGCCTTATTCGGTTACGCGGAGCAAGAAGACGAAACACCGCTTATAACGAGTGCTTCCATAGGGATTGATCCTTCCATACTGCGGATTGGCGAAAACTCTGAACTGCAATACGAACTTCAAGTCCGCGAAGGAACGCCGGCACGCATTCGTATCGAATACGGAATCTATTTCGTGAAGGCTGCAGGCCGAACTTCTCGTAAATCTTTCCTACTATCTGATAAGACAGTGCCTGGGGGTACAACTCTAACGGGTAAACGGACACATCGCTGGGCTGATTTAACGACTCGTCGTCATTATCCTGGGGAACATCGAATTGTACTGCTGGTTAACGGGCGGGAAGTTGCAGATACGGTGTTGGAACTTGAAGCAGATAAGTAAAAAGGGGTTAAGGTCAAAGTAATTAAAGGAGTGTTATTTTATGAAAAAGGAAGTATTGATTTTTATTTCTAATGGATACGCAGATTGGGAAGCTGGATATATAAGTGCAGAACTAAACAAACCAGAAAGTGAATATACAGTACGCACAGTTTCTTTAACTAGCGACAATGTACAATCTATGGGTGGATTTACTGTTGTACCTGACTATACTATAGATAGTTTACCCGCCCAGTTTGAAATGTTAATTTTAATTGGGGGTACAGGCTGGAAAGATAATTCAGCGATTACTCCAGTTATTGAAAAATGTATAAATGATAAGACACCTATATCCGCTATATGTGACGCAACCACTTTTTTGGCGGAACATGGATATCTAGATAACATTCCTCACACTGGAAATTCATTGGATTACTTAAAAGAGTACGCTCCTAATTATAAAGGGCACACAAATTTTATAGAAAAACAGGCAGTTTCGAGTGATTATATCATTACTGCTAATGGCACGGCTTCTTTAGAATTTGCAAGGGAAGTTATGAAGAAGTTAGACGGTTTTCAAGTAGAAAAAACGGATGGATGGTATAACTTTTTTAAAAATGGATTTTATCAAGAATAATTAGGTCATGAAAAAGGTGTTCTCAGGTCTTATCGACTTGAGAGCACCTTTTTGAAATATAAGAAAGCACAAGTTTCGCATTATACATTATCCTTATATTTCTCGCAGAGGATACCTTCTTTTAATGGACGGTGTAGCTGTTTCCGCTTGAGCGACAACCTTATTTTTTTACTTCAGTAACACCAGTTACTTTCCCTTGATCCGAGGTATCGAATGTGGATTGATACTTAGCATCTGCGAAGTAAACATTCCCTTCAACAGTGGCATTTACTAAGCTGAAGCCTTCCGCTTCTACGTATACATCACCAATAAATGTGCCGCCTTGAATACGAGCGTTTTTACTCTTGATCGTAATTTTTGGTGCAGTTAGTTTATAGGAGTTGGTGATATTGTGCTCCGCATCTTGTGTATAGAGAGCAATTTTGCGGGCGGGTTCATCTTTATTCGTGAATTGTCCGTCCAGCACGAGATCCTCGGTGAAGGTTAAGTCTTTCAGCGTAGCGGCAATCCAAGTACCATCTGCGCTGATAGCCTTTTTAAAGGCCTCTTCATTATCAACTACTGACGCTGATGTTACAGCATCTGTGGTGTTATTAGTGTTGCCAGCGTTATTGGTGTTACCAGGTGTAGTAGTGGCGGTGGGGGTGACGTTGGCATTGTTATTTGTTGAGTTTCCGCATCCAACCAATAGCACAATTGCAAATACTGCGGCTACGCTTGCTATCTTTCTCATCTGTATAACCTCCCTGAGTAATTGTACTGATATCCTTCGAGCTTAATATAGACTGATTAGTTAGTATTAATGTGGTGTAAGCACAAACGCTTACCGTCCTTTAGGGACGCTGAAGGCGTTTCTGCTTGTGGACACAATAATATTTACCGATCATTCTACAAATGGTAATATAGGCCTGGACATCTCTGGCGTATAGTATGACCTGAAAAATATGATTTATGCGAAGAAATTCACGAAAAATAACATTCTTCTTTTGATGAAGAAGCAATTTGGATTACAATAAGTTAAGGTGAAAAAGGAGCTATACCAATGGCTAAACAGAAATATTATGTAGTATGGGAAGGCAAGCAACCGGGAGTCTACAGCACTTGGGCAGAATGCCAGACGCAGACGGATCACTACACCGGAGCCAAATATAAATCTTATGAATCTAAAGCAGCGGCAGATGCGGCTTACAAAGCAGGTTGGAAAGGGAATTGGGGAACAGGGGCATCGGCATCCGGCGCAGCTAAGTCTAAGGGGACAAGTTCTTTTAAACGGAGCGCTACAGTAGAGAGCTCAGCGGAGATCGATTACAACAGCATTTCTGTGGATGTGGGTACGCGTGGCAATCCGGGTCCAGTCGAATACAAGGGCGTGGATACGCAAACCGGAGATATTATCTTCTCTTGTGGGCCGATCAAGAAGGGCACTAATAATCTAGGAGAATTTTTAGCGATTGTGCATGCCTTGGCGCTCCTGAAGAAAGAGGGAAGCAGTAAGACGGTCTACAGTGACTCTGTGAATGCAATGAAGTGGGTGAAGCAGAAGAAGGTTGCTACAACCTTGCCGCGCGATGCTTCAACAGAGGAAATATGGGTGCTTATTGATCGGGCAGAGCGTTGGTTGCAGACCAATACATATGACAATAAGGTGCTGAAGTGGCAGACCAAAGAGTGGGGCGAGATCAAAGCAGATTATGGTCGGAAATAAGTAAGTAAGGCTCTGGATTTCGGCTAGAGGAGGAGAATTGGGGATGTTCGGCAACGATTGGGATGAGATATTACAGGATGAAATGCAAAAGCCCTATTTTCTGGAGCTAATGGCTAATCTGGAACATGAATATAAGGAACATACAGTCTATCCGCCAAAAGAATTACTGTTCACGGCGTTAAAACAAACGCCTTATAGTGAGACACGGGTTGTTATTTTGGGTCAGGACCCTTACCATGGAGCGGGACAAGCCCACGGTTTAAGTTTTTCTGTAAATCCGGGGGTGCGTATACCACCTTCACTACGTAATATTTATACGGAGCTAATGGAGGATATCGGTGTTACGATTCCGAACCACGGGTCCTTATTGCGATGGGCAGAGCAGGGAGTGCTTATGCTCAACTCGGTACTAACCGTACGAGAGGGTGAGCCGAATTCTCATAAAGGTCTAGGCTGGGAGACATTCACAGACACCATAATGAAGAAGTTAAATGAAAGAACTACGCCGATGGTTTTTATTTTATGGGGAAGTCATTCACAAAAAAAAGGCGCCTTCATAGACCAAAGTCGTCATGAGGTTATTCAATCTCCACATCCGAGCCCGCTCTCGTCGTATCGTGGATTCTTTGGTAGCCGTCCTTTTTCGAAGGTCAACCGGTTTTTGGAGTCGAATGGGATGAAAGGGATCGATTGGTTTATTTCGGACTAATAGCTAATGGGATGTTGGGAAGGGGGAGGGAGCTATGAAGCATTGGGTTGGTAAACCGGTTATCATGTACTGCGGCGACGAACCTTACACGATCATGAAAGGCATTCTGCGCAAATGGGATCTTTCCGCTTCTGTGGCGGTAATCGGGCATCAGGAAATTGCCGTGCCATTTCGGGATATTGTGGTCATCAAGGCTTTGGCTCCTAGAGAAAGAGCACTGCCTCCAGTCTTACATTCTGTGGGTTATGTGATGAGGGAACGGCAGCAATTTGATAATGCAGTATATTTTAAATCGGCCGTAAGCGTTTGGAAAGAGGATCGGCTGATTGCACTGAATACGACCGTCGTTTCACATACGAAAGGTTCAGTTACACTACAGGATGGACAGAACCTCATGAAGGGTAATCACATATTTGTAGTTCGCTCTTTGCGGGGTTAATTTCAGTAACCCTATAATGAAGAACAAATGGTACGTCTCCGATTGGAGATGTACCATTTTTTTACTGTAATGTCCGCTATGTTATAGCTTCACATTCTTGAGAGGCTCAGCCTCTTCCTCTCTATCTGCAACAATAATCTCATACACTCTCAGGAAAATAATTTTTGCAATCATATAGACTGGCAGCGCAATAAGCACGCCAATAATACCGTAGAAATCCCCACCTATAAGAACAAGAAGGACAGTGGTCAGTGGATGAACATCTAATGATTTTCCGTAAATGATCGGTGAGAGCACATTATCTTGGATTTGCTGTGCAACAAATATGATCACCATGGACCATATTGCCATCGTAGGTGACTCAATGAAGCCCACTATGATTACCGGTATTGCTGCAAGAAAAGAACCTACATAAGGTATGAAATTGAGCGGTACAGAAATTACTGCGAGCAACAGTGAGTAAGGCAGTCCGATGATAAGGAAACCGATATATAACATAATACCGAGTACGACGTTTAGCACTACACGTGTGACGATGAAACTGCTGAGCGCACTGTCGATATCTCCAAACATCTCTTGTCCTTGCTTGCGGTATTTTTTCGGGATTAGACCCTGTAATTTAGGTGATAACTTATAGTCATCTTTCAGCATGTAGTACAGAATGATGGGCAAGGTAGCGATTAGTACCACAATGCTGGAAACTACACCGATCAAATTGGACATTGAATTGGTAACCCAAGTAATAGCATCGCTAAGATATTCTGATATACGGGCAGCTATGTCGGAGTCCCCTTGGAAAAATCGCGACAGTGACGGATTGTCCCTTAATGCATTGAACTGATCTTGCAATCCCTGAACGAGATAAGGGGTGTTATCAATAAAGTTCTGAATTTGTTCTTGCAGCGTCGGCCAGACTAGAATCCAGAAGAGAATGAATAATCCCGCAAACAGGAAGTAAATGAGCAGGATGGAGAGCGTTCGGTTTAATTTTCTTTTCTCAAGAACTCTTACTAACGGACGCAACAGGTAGTACGTGAAACCTGATAGTACCGTGGGAACGAGTAATAATCTGAAAATGGCAGCCAAAGGTGCGAATAGAAACATTACTTTGGAGCCTAAGTACAAAATAAGTAAAAAAGCGATAATAGCAAGACTTGTCCGAAAATACTTCTGTTGTTGCAATAGGAACATCCCCTAAGTTCAAAATTACAATCTATGTAGTTTAATAACCCTAATTCACATGTCTTGATTCAAACAACAGGATTACTGCTCTATAGATAGTTCTTGGCATATCCGTAGAGGATGTCCAGATGACTAAGGCTACGTCAAGTAAGTATGCCGACAACAAAATATCATCATATGAATTAGTGAAGTCGTTATGGCCTTAACGCCGTTTCCTACGGGGAGAATTTTTTCTGAATTGGATAAAGAGCTCTGGGCCGACTTCGCCACCGGTTTCCTTCGTAACTTGTTTTGCCTTGACGAGAGCTAAAAAAGCAAAAAAGTCCCCTAAAGTGGCCAGTGCGGCAGCAATGATCTCATAATCTTCAGCGCTTAGCTCTGCAGCTTCCTCACTGCTAGTGACGTTTCCATGGATATTATCATTATTATTAACATTGCTGTTACCGTTGTTTTTTTTGTTATTTCTTCCGTTGGCCACTTCTGATCACCCGCTTTTCCTCTATGTAGTATTAATATGTTTTAAACACGGTTGAGGAGATAGGCAATTGGTATCTAATTTTCTAAGGGGATTTTTTCACCTTTAAGGTAAGCTGAGATCATTCCATTTTTTTCATCATGTCCGTGAGCTATTTTTAGTGTTTAAGCGCTTTACAGATGATGAAAACGCTGTTAAAATCACAAACGAGCACAAATGGGCAATATTAGTCATAAATAATCAATTAATGATCACAAAATTCCAAAGATAAGCGCAGAGATAGAGTTGTTACTTAAAGGAGCGAACCACGATGTTGTTTGAGGAAGAGAGAAAACAAAGAATCGTGCTTTTTGTAGAAAAGAACTCAAGGGCTTCGGTACAGGAGCTAAGTCAGGAAATGGGCGTATCCGAGTCTACTGTGCGTCGTGACCTGAAAGAGCTTGAAGATGTCAAGCTGTTGAAACGGACGCATGGCGGGGCAGTATCGCTACTAAGCGTCAACCTTGAGGCGACATATCCAGATAAGGAAGATCGCTTGTTGGATGAGAAGCAGAGGATTGCACGCAAGGCTGTAGAGATGATTCAGGAGGGCGACGCTATTCTGCTGGATACTGGAACGACAACATTGCAGATCGCCAAAGAGCTGAAGACCTTTTCTAATATCAAGGTCATTACGAATTCGATCATGGCGCTTAATGAGCTGCGGGATTGTCGCAATATAGAAGTTTCGATTACAGGCGGTATGTTGCGACCGGATACGCTGGCTTTTGTAGGACCGATGACAGAACGTTCTTTAGATATGGTGAGAGTGGATAAAACCTTTCTTGCTACAAATGGGTTGGATTTACGAGAAGGCATCACGACACCCAATATGCTTGAAGCAGCGACCAAGCGCAAGATGATCTCGGTTGCGAAACAAGTGATTCTACTGGCTGATCATAGCAAGCTGGGTCAGGTTTCCTTCTGCAAGGTTGCTGATGTGACGGAAATGGATCACTGCATTATTGATTCTGGTGCGTCTGACAAGTTCATCCGTGAGATCACGCAAATGGGCGTTGACGTCTCTCTGGTATGAACCTAGGTAATGATGTTCAACAGATCGAAATGGCTTCTACTTTGCCGCAAAGGAATCATCGTAAGATCGTTTGGAAAAATTACACTTGCCGCAAGTGTTGGCGGTAATCTATGGCTTAGAAAACCAAAATAATTGAGGGATAATCATGATCTATACAGTAACGCTTAATCCTTCCATTGATTACATCGTGGAAGTTGAAGATTTGAAACTAGGTGACTTGAACCGGATGAAACGTGATTTGAAGCTTCCCGGAGGTAAAGGGATTAACGTATCACGTGTGTTAAATCAACTTGAAGTTCAGAATAAGGCTATGGGATTCCTAGGAGGATTCACTGGCCGATATATTGAGGATTGGTTGCGAAAAGAATCGATTTCAAGTGATTTCATATTTGTATCTGATGATACCCGAATTAACATCAAGCTCAAGCATGGAGAGGAGACGGAGATTAACGGTGCAGGACCCGTCATCCGTGATACGGAGGCCGATGCGCTGTTACAGAAGCTGGCCGCTCTGAATGTGGATGATGTTGTGATCTTGTCGGGAAGTGTTCCACCATCACTGGGTGCAGATTTCTATGACAAGTTGATATCAGTATGCAAACAGAGTGGAGCCGAATTCGTCATTGATACAACGGGTTCAGCGCTGAAAAAGGCACTACCTCATCAGCCGTTGCTCGTTAAGCCTAATCATCATGAACTTGCAGAGCTATTCGGCGTTACGATTCATTCAAGGGAAGAGATTATCATTTATGGACGCAAGCTGTTGGAAGCTGGCGCGAAGCATGTGCTAGTTTCAATGGCTGGTGAAGGAGCTTTGTTTATCTCAGAACATGGGGTATATCATGCCAATGCGCCGGCTGGAAAAGTGAAGAATTCTGTAGGCGCAGGTGATTCCATGATCGCTGGTTTCGTCGGCACATTATCCTTGACTGGAGATTTGATGGAGGCGTTCCGTGCAGGTGTTGCCTCAGGTAGCGCAACCGCGTTCTCTGATGACCTGGCAGATAGAGAATTCATTGAGCAGCTGAGACCGCTGATCGACATCTCAGAAGTGTAAGCAAGCAGCATTCAAAGTACTCAAGGGAGTTGGAAGAAATGTAAATTACGGATTTGATGATAAAAGATACAATCATCATGGATTTAAAAGCAACCACTAAAGAAGGAGCAATTGATGAATTGATTGCCAGTCTTGCCGCTAGTGGTCGAATTAATGATCCGATCCTTTTTAAAGAGATTGTTGATCGATAGAGAATTCATTGAACAGCTGATGAATACCCAAACACCGGATGAGGTATCCGCTTTGTTCGATGCCAAGCAGGCTGAAGGGGAAGCTAAGAAAAAAGAGAATGAAACCAAAGATGCGCTCAAGAAGAAGGCTCTGGAAATGGGAGTCAATATCCGCGTAGAGACGAATGGTTCAGAGGGTGCCAAAAACGTATTAACACCCGATGAGATTCGGCGTGCAAGTGGTGTAATTGTCGCAGCGGCAATGACGAAGAGTCAAAGTAGAAATCTGGCAGTATCGGCAGTAAAATATATACGGACTTGATGAACGGTATCTCCCACATGCTGCCGTTTGTAGTCGGCGGTGGTATTCTGCTGGCGATCTCGTTCTTGATTGAACAAGTCGGTGGAGAGGATCATCCTCTGTTCCAGTTGCTGCAGACGATTGGTGGCGGAGATGGTGCCTTCCATTTCCTAATTCCAGTCCTTGCTGGATTTATTGCGATTAGCATTGGTGATCGTCCTGCTCTGATGCCAGGTATGGTTGGCGGTTATATGGCCGGATCAGTCATTTCCGGATTAATACTCGGATTATGGAAGAAGTCGCTTGAGGCAAAGTAATAAAATAAATAATTTGAACTGCTGGGTGCCAGACTCTTATTCTGGTGCTTGGCAGTTTTTGCATGGACTTAGGTCTCCACATTCTCCTCACCCATTGGTAGATTTATCTCCTTGATTGAGGTTTATTTTTGTATAATTGAAAATATATATAATCAGAAGGAAAAGGAGCGAGCGAGATGATACTACACAAGGGGGAGGTCTTGTTCCGCCAAGGGGACAGCTGCGAGTTCTTATATAAGGTAAAAAGCGGGCTGTTCAAGGTAACAAGGCTTCATGAGAATGGGAACATGGTGCTATTCAACATCCTGTATCCCGGTGAGATGGTTCCCCATCATTCACTCATTTCGCCAAAGGAGGCGCATGGAACAGCGGTAGCGATGATGAAGAGCGAAGTGGAGGCAGTACCTTCAGCGGAATGGTATCAACGGGTACGTGATGAGCCAGGTCGAGCGATGGAAATCGCCGTTCTCCTTCAGGAGAAGGTACGGTTTATGCAGACGCGGCTAGATCACCTTACCGTTGGTACGCCAGCAGAACGTATGGAACTGCTAACCCGCTGGTTCAATGACTATTCTCATGGCGCAGCGCTAACAGAGCTTTTGACACAGGAAGAAATTGGACAATTGATCGGTGTGAGACGCGAAACAGTCAATCGTTTGCTGCGAACCGCGGAGTGATTCCTGCCTATTTTTATAGCAAAGTGTTTAGAGTGGGGGATCTCCGTGGTATAATGTATTCAGAACTTATTAAATTAGAGAAAGGATCAGGATACCATGTGTCCCCGAAGGACGATTCCCCAAAGGACGATTTGGAAACGTTATGATCTGTCTTATACTTAGCTTCCCTGTAGAAGGTGCGTGAACCGTCGTTACTCGACGAACCGCCTCTGCGAGGGGAAGGAGTATTTATATGCGAAGGAGCAACACCTCCGGTTTTACCCGTCGTAGAGGTTGGTGGGACGTTTAGCCGCCATATACGATAAGGGGAGACCTGTATGAGGAACCACAATCACGGAGTGAATGTACTGCTCCGGTTGACAGTCATTTTGTTTGGAACATTTTTGCTTGCATTTGCTTATTATCACATCAATTTTCAGAACCATTTGTCTGAGGGCGGATTCGTAGGATTATCGCTGCTCGGCAAATATGTATTAGGAATTTCACCTTCAATTTCTACTCTGCTTCTAGACGTTCCAGTACTCTTGATTGCATGGATGTTCAAAGGGAAAGCGTTCGTGTGCAACACCTTTGTTTCTGTAGGAGCTTTTACAATCTTTTACGGACTTATGGAACGATATTCCGGTTTGATCATCAACTTGCAGGGCAATTTGGCATTAGCAGCCCTTTTGTCTGGCGTACTGACAGGTTTAGGAGCGGGAATTATTCTGCGAAGCGGCGGCGCAAGTGGTGGAGACGATATANNTTTTGTCGCTGCTGATCAGTGAATGGAAGGGAATCAAAGTAGGTACAGTATTCATCATGTTGGATGTAATCGTTCTGGCACTATCACTCTTCTATATGCCTGTTAAAGAAACGATGTATACGGTGATGGCGGTAGTCGTAGCTGGCTATGTGATCACATTTACAACCTCATTAGGCAAACCAAAGTTAGTGAAGGCGCCAAAGATTCAGTCTACGCTGCGTAAACCACATGATGGAACG
The DNA here is from genome assembly GCA_002438345.1 of Paenibacillus sp. UBA6285. GTDB lineage: Bacteria > Bacillota > Bacilli > Paenibacillales > Paenibacillaceae > Paenibacillus_AQ. The sequence continues at coordinate 50,475 of DJUJ01000194.1, read as the reverse complement.
GTAATGTGAAGAAGGCTGGTATATAACAGCTTATTTGGGGATATACTACATTTAAGGTCAGCCAGAATTTCTGGTTGACTTTTTTTGCTGGATATGAGACGTGATTTAAAGGGTTGCAGATTGCAGACATCAGGCGTTGCTAGAGTAAATCTAGACCTCGGACGCTTCGTCCATACTAAAAGATGGCGCACAGTGAAAATCCTGTGCGCCATCTTTTAGTTAACCTACGACTCTTGTGCCCTTCTTTGAATCTTGTAGAGACATTTGCGTCCACCTTCAGCCAGACAACTTGGGAAAAAGCACATTGGAGCGCTCTGTCAAATATCGTCACGCGGGTGGACAAATCCTTTTTGGGTTGCTATACCTTTATTTAGTGCGCTGCATTCGTGATAGCGGCACATTCGTCTGAGCAATGACCACTATGCTCCTTTTCGCAGTCCTCACAGCAAATATGCTGAAGATGGCAAGCATCGTTGGCGCAGTTGATGAATTGGTCAGCTGGTTGACCGCAGTGATGGCAACGTCCGACAACGATATCCCCGTCGGTATGATTAATCTGTACGGAGATCCGCTCATCGAAGACATAACATTTTCCATCAAACAGTTGGCCCTGTACCTCAGGGTCTTTACCATAGGATACAATGCCGCCGTCCAGTTGGTACACCTGCCCAAAGCCTTCCTTCATCATAAACCCGCTTAATTTCTCGCAGCGGATCCCGCCTGTACAGTAGGTCAGGATTGGTTTATCCTTAAGCTCGCTCATATTCTCGCGAATCCAGTCCGGGAATTCTTTGAAGCTGTCTACTTCGGGGCGGATAGAGCCGCGGAAATGACCAAGATCGTATTCATAGCCAGTACGGCCATCCAGAATCACCACATCATCGCGCTGCATCATTTCATAGAAATCTTTAGGCGGCAGATGCTCTCCGGTGATCACGTTAGGGTCTAGTTCCTCCTCGACCAGGAAGGGAACAAGTTCCTTTTTATAACGCACGAAAATCTTTTTGAAGGCATGATCATTAGCCTCATCGATCTTGAAGACGATATCGCTAAACAGCGGGTTTGCGCGCAAATCCTTCATGTACTGCTCGGTTTGGGCAATCGTACCGGATAGTGTCCCGTTAATGCCCTCATCTGAGATGAGAATCCGTCCTTTTACGTCAAGCTCTTTGCAGTAAGCCAAATGCTCCTGGGCGAATTGTTCTGCTTCCGGCACTTTTACAAATTTATAGTATAGCAGAATTGCATATTCCGATTGTGGTTTCATTCATTTCACCTTTATCATTAGAATTAGACTACTAAATAAACATTTAAGTATAAAAAGTATTGTAACATATTATCAAGCATTGACAAGAGATACTCTTGAATCGGTATGGTTAAAACGCGGATCCTGACAAGAACGGTAATGCGAAGAATGCTGGTATAATCAGCATTTTTCGGGGATACTACGATTAAGGTCAGCCAGCACTTCTGGTTGACTTTTTTTGCTGGATATAGGCGATGAGCATGAGTAGTTATGATTTCTGAAACCTTGATTTGCAACGTACGTATTAATTTTCATTCCAAGAGTCACACGGTGACTTTAATAATAAGGAGGAACTGCGGGATGAGTGCTCACGAGATTGATTATGTCATTATGGGCGAGGAAATACAGTGTGTAGAGGTGCAGCTTGACCCCGGAGAGAGTGTAATTGCCGAAGCTGGGAGCTTCATGATGATGGATCAGGAAATAGCGATGGAGACGATTTTTGGTGACGGTAGTGGAGGCTCGCGTGGAGGCGGACTGATGGGTAAGCTGATGGGCGCGGGCAAGCGTCTGCTGACAGGTGAAAGCTTGTTCATGACCGTGTTCACACACAGCGGTTCTTATGGACGAAAAAGTGTCACCTTTGCTGCCCCATATCCAGGCAAAATCATTCCGCTAGATCTTCAGCAATACAGTGGAAAAGTGATCTGTCAAAAGGATTCATTCCTCTGTGCGGCGAAGGGCGTCTCTATTGGTATTGAATTTCAGCGTAAGCTGGGCACGGGCTTTTTTGGTGGTGAAGGTTTTATTATGCAAAAGCTGGAGGGTGACGGACTAGCTTTCGTACACTCTGGCGGTTATGTTATGGAACGCACACTGCAGCCTGGAGAGACGCTCAAGCTGGACACCGGTTGTCTAGTCGCTATGACGTCTTCGGTGGATTATAATATTGAGTTTGTAAAAGGTGTCAAAACCGCACTGTTCGGCGGTGAGGGCCTATTCTTCGCTACGCTGCGTGGACCCGGGAAGGTATGGGTGCAGTCGTTGCCATTTAGCCGAATGGCTGACCGCATTTTGTCCGCTGCCGGTAACAGCGGACGCAAAGAAGAAGGAAGTGTGCTTGGCGGACTCGGCAATCTGCTGGATGGCAGATAAGTTTGTATGGGCATTCGACGCGTAGAGTGTTCGGTTTTAGCGCGGTGGTTTATCAGGGGGACGAAACAAGGGCAGAAATGCCCTTGATTTCTGGGGATTGGCCCGAATGGAGCGAAAGAAGGGCAGAAATGCCCTGGATTTGTGCGAATTGGCCCGAATGGAGCGAAAGAGGGGCAAAAATGCTCTGGATTTGTGCGAATTGGCCCAAATGGAGCGAAAGAGGGGCAAAAATGCCCTAGATTTGTGGGAATTGGCCCAAATGGAGCGAAAGAGGGGCAAAAATGCCCTAGATTTGTGCGAATTGGCCCACATGACGCGAAAGAGGGGCAAAAATGCT
>DJUJ01000194.1:46759-47644 GCA_002438345.1 Paenibacillus sp. UBA6285 | reverse complement strand
TGATGTCCACCGCTACTGTATCTGCAACTAACTATATAGTGAGATCCGTGAATGACTGTGCTCATTCATGGGTCTTTTTGTTTTATAGAGGTCGCTGGCAATCGAAGCTCCCTTAGACAAACCTTGGGATAGTTTAGTTTATAACCATTAAATACCGGCTCATAAGAGACTGGTTCAGGAATGTCTATTGGAATTGGAATTGGAATTAGAAATTATGACTTTGACCAAGAAATTGAGAATGCAATAACCTGGGCTAAGGAGCAGCTAGATTCACAGGAGTATCCGCTGCGTTGCCTTGCTTTTGTAGAAGACGCTTATGAGAGAAGCAATGGGATCGAAATGTGGGGAGGCAGCGATGCCGGCGAATCCTCAGAGCTGTATGAGGCACACAAGAATACTGGGAATCCGCCAGCGGGCGCATTTGTTTTTTATTCCTGCTCTGGCTTGGTAGAGGGGGAGCTTAAGCATTGGGGACATGTTGCTTTATCTCTTGGGAACGGTGAGGCTATTCATGCATGGGATAAAGTTAGAATAGATCACTATTTAGGAGTTTGTCATCTGCAAGCTGCTCCCGGCTGGACGAAACCTGAGTTTATCGGCTGGGCACCTGTTCAGAGAGTGCTCGCTGGGATGCAGAAGAAACAGTGGAACTAATTTATTTTATTGAGTTACTTAAAAAGCAGTCATTTCCTAATTAAATCCAACGAACCTTAAATAGCTAAGAACCCAGGAACCCCTCAATAACCGGGAGCTTCATGGGTTCTTTTTGCACTGGATACGCTTGACGATTTGTCTAACGTTACCCCTGAAGATTTGACTAACCCTGTCCACGATGTATATATTATTTGGCATACCCCACTATAAGAGGTTGTTCAAAAAGTCCGC
>DJUJ01000194.1:40473-46702 GCA_002438345.1 Paenibacillus sp. UBA6285 | reverse complement strand
GTACTTTTTGAACACGTACTATAATGTTAAGGCTGTGACCGGAGGCATGATATGTTCAAAATATTCATTATAGAAGATGACCGTGGACTGGTGGCTCTGCTACAGGATTATTTACATAAGTTTGGATATGAAACACAGGCTGTGAATGATTTCGAGCGGGTACGTGCGCAGTTTGAGACGTTCGCTCCGCACCTGGTTCTATTAGATGTTAATTTGCCAAAATACGATGGTTACTACTGGTGCCGCCAGATTCGTGGGATTTCCACGTGTCCCATCCTTTTTATATCTGCCCGTGACGGCAAAATGGATCAGGTGATGGCGCTAGAGAACGGAGCCGACGATTATATCACGAAGCCCTTTGATTACGAAATTGCGATGGCCAAAATCAAAAGCCAGCTTCGACGCGCCTACGGCACCTATGCGGGAAGCAACAATGAGCGCACCCTGACCGTTGCCGGAATGACGCTGGATGTGGAGCGACTAACCCTTACTCGAGGAGAAACCAAGGTGGACCTAAGCCACACGGAAGCCAAAATTTTGGATGAGCTGATACAAAAATCCGGAACTATCGTTACCCGTGACAGACTGCTCGAGAAAATCTGGGATGATCAAGCCTTCGTGGATGAGAATACACTCAATGTCTATGTCACCCGTGTACGTAAAAAGCTTGCCGCTCTTGAGATTACGGACGGTCTACAAACCGTTCGAGGTCAAGGCTACCGCTTGATTCCGAATTGGGGGGATGAGGATTGAAGCTATTTTTACGGGAGCAGATCCCTTTAATTGTAGTTTATCTAGCACAGCTCATCTTGATCACATTAGTGTATCGATTAGATGGAGGCAGTGGTGTGAGCGTTAGTCTCTACGCTGCGCTTCTCAGCACCTGTCTGCTGCTTGGCTACCTCGCTTATCGGTATATCAGCAATCGTACGTTCTATGAACGACTGGAGAATGTACCCTCCTCTCTAGATGAAGCAGGTGGCCCATCACAGGATTCTCCACTTGCTGTGAGTTTGCGAGGACTACTGGGGTCACAATTCCGCCTCTACAAAAATGATTTACATAGCTACCGTCACAAGCTGGAAGAACATATTCACTTTATTAATCAGTGGGTGCATGGGATGAAGACACCCTTGTCTGTCATCCATTTGATGATTCAAGATAAGGACGGACCGCCTTTTACGGCAATAGGTGATGAACTGGATCGTCTGAAAAAAGGACTGGATACCGTACTTTATTCGGCTCGGCTAGATACCTTTGAGCATGATTTTTACGTTGAACGTTTGGATTTGGAAACTCTTGTACGTGGCGTGACCTCAGAGCAGAAGCGTCTGTTCATACGTAACCGTATATTTCCTACTATTAAAATAGATGTGCGAATCGCCGTAACCACAGATGAGAAATGGCTAAGTTTTGTGCTTACGCAGATTATTACGAATGCAATACGTTATACGACGGAAGTCGGCAAACATGTGTTTTTTCATGGGTACATACAAGAGGAAAAAAGAGCGGTACTGGAGATACGAGATGAAGGAGTTGGCATCCCCGCAGGTGATTTGCCGCGTGTGTTTGATCCTTATTTTACAGGTGTGAATGGACGAACCTTTCAAGAATCCACGGGGATGGGTCTATATCTAGTGAAACAGATCTGCGGCAAGCTTGGCCACGAGGTGAGCATTTGCTCAGAAGAAGGTAAGGGCACGACCGTGCGGATCGTGTTTAGGGAGTCCTACCTTACAAATATGTAAGGTCATTGTAAGTTAGAGAAATGGCAGCCTGTGTATACACTTTGTATAATGAAGGCAATCCAGTTGAAAGAAGGAGAGGTAACACTTGCCCATTCTAGATGTTCATAATTTATCAAAAATATATGAGGGTAAAGTGTCCACTCAGGCATTGAAACATATCCGTTTTTCTGTTGAAAAAGGGGAGTTTGTTGGTATCATGGGACCTTCGGGGAGTGGAAAAACAACGCTGCTCAACACGATTGCCACCATCGACCAGCCGACCTCCGGTCAGATTCTAATCAACGGCCGGGATCCCAATCTGCTTAGCAGAAAAGAGAAGGCGCTCTTTCGTCGCCATGAGCTCGGTTTCGTCTTTCAACATTTCAATCTACTGGATACGCTCACTGTAGAGGAGAATATTGTTCTGCCTCTCACACTTGCTGGTGTCCCTGTAACGGAAATGGAGAGCAGGTTGAAAGAAGTGGCAAGTATGCTGGACATTGAGCATTTGCTGCAAAAACGGACATACGAGATTTCAGGTGGACAAATGCAGCGGACCGCCATCGCCCGAGCGATGATTCATCGTCCTGCACTGATTTTAGCAGATGAGCCTACTGGGAATCTGGATTCCAAAGCTTCAAGTGAAGTCATGAATATGCTGACAGAGGTGAATCAGGAAGAAGGAGCAACCGTGCTGATGGTCACGCATGACGCAGTGGCCGCGAGCTTTTGTAACCGAGTCATCTTTATTAAAGACGGACGTTTCTATAGTGAAATGTACAGGGGGAGCAGTAGAGGCGCTTTCTTCCAAAGTATTATAGACATGTTGTCTCTGCTTGGGGGAACTAGCCATGACCTTTCGGCAATTCGCTTATAGGAATGTTACACGTAACAAGCGTAAATATGCGGCTTATTTTGTCGTCAGTGCTTTTTCAGTGATGATCTTTTTTGTGTGCGCATTGTTTATTTATCATCCAGATATTTCTAAAAGCTTGGTTTATAGTACGGCAGCTCATACAATGATGGCGGCAGAAGCCATTATTTATGTGTTTTGCTCCTTGTTCGTTCTCGTATCGGTCGGATCGTTCCTGCAGTCACGTAAGATGGAGTTTGGGATTTTATTGATGCATGGAATGACGAAGCAGCAGCTCAACACAATGGTATTTTTGGAAAATATGATGATCGGCACCTCTGCCATCCTGACAGGTACTTTACTAGGGTTAATTCTGGGCAAGCTGTTTTTAATGATCGGATCTACTTTTCTAGGAATCCCTCTTTTGACGTTTCATCTGCCATGGCAGGCGCTTGTACTTACGATATGCAGCTTTGCTCTGTTATTTATTCTTATCTCGCTGAGCACGTTCTTCTTTATTGGGAATGAATCGCTGATGCGGCTATTTCAGGGAGAACGAAAAGCAGAAGAGGAGCCTAAGGTTTCCTTGTTGTTATCTATATTGTCTGCTCTATTGCTGCTAACGGGCTATTATATGGCAGCTACAGCACAAGCGGCTTCGGTTGAAAAGGTGATGTTTCCCGTCGTTGTGATTACGGTTGCGGGTACCTACCTATTTTATACTCAGCTCAGTATTTACATTGCTAAACTGCTTAAGACGATCCGGCGCCTGTATTGGAACCATACGAATATCATTACTTTATCGGGTTTGTCTTATCGCTGGAAAGAGAATGCCCGAATGTTCTTTATGGTGACGATTGTATCCGCAGTATCTTTTACTTCAGTAGGGGTATTCGCATCGATCCATACGCTTTCCAGAGAGCTGAAATTGGATTATCCAGCAGCTGTTGGATATGTAGCTAAAGGCAATCAGTCGCAGGCCCATTTTGATCAGCATTTGGACGAAATTAAGGAAGAGCTTTCGACGCTCGGCTTACCCTATGAGACACTTAGCATTCCGATCAAATACGCAGAGGTGGAATCTCAGACCGGGCCAGATCGCACGTTAAGGCTTCCCTTGATTACTTACAGCGATTATAAGCTTGCTCTGCTTCGTGCAGGGTTTACTACGGATGAGCGCCCTCTTAGTGGAGATGAAGGACTGGTGATGATCGGTTCGCAACGAGACCGGAGTCTGCAAGCGGGTAGAGTAAAGCCGATATACACCTTGAAGCAAGGTCTTTCCATTCAAGAAACGGGGTATACCCAGCATGTTCCGATTGCCGAATATCTATTGCCGGAGCTGGATGGAAGGGATGGGGGAGATTTCAGTGGTGTTGTGATTAGCGATGAGCTTTACAAGGCTATTGATCCCGTACAGACCGATTTGTATACAGGATTTTATATGGATGACTTCCCGCGAACGGTAGGTATAGCGGCAGATCTTGCTCATAAAGGCAAACGGTCCTATGAAAGTAACTCTCCATACGCGATTGTTGTTAGCGGCACGCTGTTTGAAATACAGAGAACACTGTACAACACGATGCTATTCGCTTCTTTACTGGTGGGTACTGTCTTTTTCATTGCGGCAGGCAGCTTCCTTTACTTCCGGCTGTATACAGATTTAGATCATGATCGTCATCAATATTCTACATTATCCAAAATGGGGCTTACAGATCAAGAGCTAAACCGAATTGTAACGATACAATTGTCGTTGTTGTTTTTTGTGCCGGTTGGGGTGGCCATTTTGCATAGTGTGTTTGCCTTTATTGCGCTTCAGCGGTTGTTCTACTTATCTATTGCTGTGGAGACCGGGGCGGTGTTATTGGGATATTTGGCTGTCCAGGGACTTTACTTCTTTTTTATTCGCAGCCGTTATTTACGCAACTTGAAGAAGAACTTGATCTGAATAATGGGGGTTACGAAATGCAAGCATGGATTACAGATTTTATGGAACAGTTTGGTTATTTCGGTATTTTCCTAATGCTCGCTTTTGAAAATATATTTCCACCGATTCCTTCCGAAGTGATCCTCCCTTTTGGCGGATTCATGACAACCACAACGAATTTGACCATTCCTGGTGTAATCATTGCTGCTACGCTTGGCTCTTTGCTGGGAGCAGTGATTCTCTATTATATTGGTCGTTTGTTGGATGTAAATCGATTGGAAAAGATCGTTGAACGCTGGGGCGGACTACTTCGAATCAGCAAAAAAGATATCCACAAGGCTGACGCTTGGTTTGACAAATATGGCTATTGGACCGTATTATTTTGTCGGATGGTTCCACTAGTGCGAAGTTTGATTTCGATCCCGGCGGGGATGTCGGGCATGAAATTTGGAGTGTTTATGATCTTCACAACGATTGGTACGCTGGGGTGGAATCTACTGCTTGTGCTTATTGGTGCGGCATTGGGTGAGTCTTGGGAAGACATCGCCATGTATATGGATATGTACTCCAACGTAGTGTACGTACTTATTGCTGGGGGATTAGTGATCCTGGGGTATCTGTTCTTCCGCAAGCGCAGCCGGAAAATGAACACCGAAGGTTGAGCCGAGAAGGACTTATAGATAAAAGTTATGATTAAAAAGGAGGAGAACAAATGGAGCTATTAACGATTATTAAAGCTATTATTTTGGGAATTGTTGAAGGATTGACCGAATTTGCTCCGGTATCCTCCACAGGTCATATGATTATTGTTGATGATATGTGGTTGAAATCGACAGAGTTATTTGGGCAACATACGGCCAATACATTCAAAGTGGTCATACAACTGGGTTCTATATTAGCGGTTGTTGTCATTTTTAGAAATAGGTTCATTGAACTGTTGGGGTTAAAGCGTTTCAGTCGGAAGCAGTTGGACCCTGTAATTGAGGAACAACCGCAGCTCGAGAAGGGTGGACACCTTAAGCTTACACAGGTGCTTGTAGGATTAGTGCCAGCAGGTGTGCTGGGCGTTCTGTTTAATGATTATATTGACGAGCACTTATTCTCTACATCAACAGTGTTAATCGGTCTAGTAGTCGGTGCTGTATTAATGATTATTGCGGATCTGTTTGGACCTAAGAAGATCCAAACGGAGAGTGTTGATCAGATTACATACAAGCAGGCGCTAGGTGTTGGTCTGGTCCAATGCTTCTCGTTATGGCCGGGATTTTCACGTTCCGGGTCGACGATTTCCGGTGGTGTCCTCCTTGGTATGAGTCATCGCGCTGCTGCTGATTTCACGTTCATTATGGCTGTTCCAATCATGGCAGGGGCCAGTTTACTCTCACTGATGAAGAACTGGCAATATTTCACCATGGATGCTCTACCGTTCTTTATCGCAGGCTTTATCAGCGCCTTTGTGTTTGCGCTGTTATCGATGCGTTTCTTCTTGAAACTGATCAACCGGATCAAGCTTTTACCGTTTGCTATATACCGGATAATACTTGCTGCTGTAGTATATTTCGTATTTTTCTAAATTCGTTATAAGGAATCGATATAACAGAAGCCCTCGTAATCTATTGCAGATTACGGGGGCTTTCACGTATGATGGCATCAGATTAAGACACATACTTTATTAATTATAAGGATAAAGTAAAAGTTTCACTTTATCCTTATAATTCTCGC
>DJUJ01000194.1:30197-40440 GCA_002438345.1 Paenibacillus sp. UBA6285 | reverse complement strand
ACCCGCCACTGTAACGGAAGAGTCCATAGCAACCTATGTCACTGGCAATTTACTACTGCTGGGAAGACTGCTAAGGATGTTGACACCGCTAGCCAGGAGACCTGCCTGTTTCAACAGCACTGCTTCACCTACGGAAGATAGGAAGGTGTTAGACGCTAGCCATAGGTATATCATGGGCGTCTTTCCCTTTGACTTTTTTAGGGAAGGGCGCTCTTTTTTATAGGAATACAAGTGATATCGAGTCCAAAATAAGAAGATGGAGAAGGAGAGCTGCAAAGTGACGAACAAAGTAAAAGTAAGCAATCTTGGCTATCCAAGAATCGGAAAAAACCGCGAGTGGAAGAAAACGTTGGAAGCCTTTTGGGCGGGAAAAATAAATGAGGAAGAGTTCCGTGCTGAAATGGCAGGAATCCAGCTTCAGCATTTGAAGACTCAGCAGAAGGTAGGAATTGAGCTAATTCCAGTAAATGATTTTACATTCTACGATCATGTGTTGGATACGGCTGTAATGTTCGGGATCGTACCTCCACGTTATGCGTATGATGGTGGCGACATTGGGCTTGATCTTTATTTTGCGATGGCTAGAGGAAATGCGGAGGCTACCGCCTGCGAGATGACTAAATGGTTCAATACGAACTATCATTACATCGTTCCAGAGATCGGTGCACAAACGCCGCGTCTGACGGAGAATAAACCACTGGCTGCTTATCGCTTTGCCAAATCTCAGGCGGGGATTGAGGGCAAACCTGTGATCTTAGGCCTTTATACCTTCCTTAAACTGTCCAAAGGTTTTGCAACTGCGGATATTGCGAAGATTGCCGCTCGGTTTCTTCCAGGCTACGTTCAGTTGTTACAGGAACTGAAGCAAGAAGGGGTAAGCTGGGTACAAATCGATGAACCAGCGATTGTTACAGGAATAAGCACTTCAGAATTGGAATTGCTTAATTCGATATACACAGAAATTGCTGAATCCGTGCCAGGCTTAAATATTATTCTGCAGACTTACTTTGAAGCTGCTGAACCGCTGGAGGCATTGTTCAAGCTTCCGGTACAAGGTTTGGGACTAGATTTTGTCCATGATGGAGGAACGAATCTGGCGTCGATTGAACGTCTTGGCTGGCCTGAGGATAAATGGCTGGGAGCGGGTATTATTGACGGTCGCAATATTTGGCGCTCGGATCTGGATGCTAAGCTACAGCTAATAGAGAAGCTAAGTGTACATGTACCGCTTGATCGTCTTATTCTACAACCTTCATGCAGTTTGCTGCATGTTCCGGTCACCGTTCAGGGTGAGGTGAAGCTGAAGACAACCGTCAAGGCTGCTTTAGCCTTTGCTGATGAGAAGCTTAGTGAGCTTGGTCTGATTGCTGCAGCCTTAGAGGGTACCGGAGAAGCTACTGCTGCGCTGACAGCCAGTCGCGAAGCCCTTGCAGCCTTCCGTACACTTCCTGAACGCGGCCGTAAGGATGTAGCAGAGCAAGTTATCGGCCTTGCAGATTTACCGGACCATCGCAGTCTGCCTTTTGCTGAGCGCCTGAAGGTGCAGCAGAAGAAATGGCAGCTTCCACTTCTGCCAACGACAACGATCGGAAGCTTTCCACAGACCGTAGAAGTGCGCCAGGCAAGGTTGAAATGGCGTAAAGGCGTATGGAATCAGGAGCGGTACGACGGGTTCGTTCGTGAGCAGATCGCGGATGCAATCACCTTCCAAGAAAAACTAGGTCTGGATGTACTGGTGCACGGTGAGTTCGAGCGGGCGGATATGGTAGAGTTTTTCGGCGAGAAACTGGATGGGTATTTATTTACAAACAATGGCTGGGTTCAATCCTACGGTTCCCGCTGCGTCAAACCACCGGTTATTTATGCGGATATAGCTTTTATCCAACCTATGACCGTAAAAGAAAGCGTCTATGCTCAGTCGTTGACTCAGCTTCCTGTTAAAGGAATGTTGACAGGACCCGTTACGATCCTCAATTGGTCTTTCGTACGTGATGATCTTAGTCGGGAAGAAGTCGCGAATCAAATTGCCCTAGCGCTCCGCCATGAAGTTAAAGCTTTGGAAGATGCAGGCATTGAGATGATACAAGTGGATGAGCCGGCTATTCGCGAAGGACTTCCTTTGAAGGCAGAAGATCGTGAGGAATACTTGAATTGGGCGGTGAAGTCGTTCCGCATTGCGACGAATCATGTGAAGGCTACGACACAAATTCATACCCACATGTGCTATAGCGAATTCAATGACATGATAGATTCAATTTCGGCTATGGACGCTGATGTCATCTCTATTGAGACTTCCCGTAGCCACGGGGAACTGATCGTCAGCTTTGAGGAGCAGGAATATGATAAAGGAATCGGTCTTGGTGTATATGATATCCATAGTCCACGAGTTCCTGCAGTAGAAGAGATGACAGCTAATATTGATCGGGCGCTGCGGGTGCTGGATCCTGAACAGTTCTGGATTAATCCAGATTGCGGTCTTAAGACACGTGGCTGGCAGGAGACAGAAGATGCACTTCGTAACATGGTAAGGGCTGCTGCTATTGCTAGGGAGAAGGCAGGAGTTATAGCCTCCAAATAGGCAAAATAGGTATACGGTAAATCGAAGCCGGGGATTTTCACCCTGGCTTTTTATTTCAGCCACTTGATAATAATTCTCATTCTTGTTAGAATGAAAAAAGAAAAGAAGGAACCGTGGAGGGTCCCTTCAAGTTATTATCTTATTTGCTTTCGAAAGTTTTGCAGTCTGTTTCTTCTGCACGTGTAGGTTCTTGTGAGCTGTGGAAAGCTACAAAGATAGAATCAGCACTACATTTTTTCTCTTCTGCCCAGTGGGTGCAGGAGTTAACTTCACAAATTACGTCTTTTGCCATGTGGGTACACCTCCCCTTGTTGTGATAGACAGCATCATTCAGTGAACTACTCTGTTCAGCAAGGTGGAGCTTGTCCGAACAGAACCATGCCGCGCCCTCATTCATTATGAATAGAGGGTATTTGGTGTTTTCTGTGTGGTTAGACGTGGTAATTGTACCAAATAAAGCACTTGTAAGAAAGTGGGTTTTTTAATAACGAAATAGTTACAAAATTAACAGAGAAGAGCTATGCTAATGTTCAGGGTTCTTCAGTTCTTGTAGGTACTACTGGTTATGATGTTGATATTTACATGGCGAGATTATTAAGCGGTTCTCTACCAGATTGTGTTTATGTCATTAAACAAAGTGCTTCAAACCCAGGTTAGACTTTGCACAAAATATAATAGCTTTAAGCCAAAAGAGTCGCAGAAATGCGGCTCCTTTTCTGTTTAGTGAGCATAAAATCAAAGGAAATTGCTTGTAATTCCATTTTTCAGTGCAACCTTCCAAGTTTTGGAACGTCTTAGGGAAGAGTACGGAAGAGATCTGCTTAGAACAAGACATTCCGTAACGATATTATGATCCGTGTAAGCGGTATCTACTACATTTTTTGGAGGAATGAGAATGCGCAAATGGGGTCTGCATTACTTATGTTTATTAATTCTTGCGGTGGTCTTGGCGGGTTGTGGCTCAGCAGATGATAGCAATTCGGCGGCGGATAAATTGGCAATGAATAGTGGGAGTATGAGTAATGATGCAGCAGCAAAAACAGAAACTCAAAACTCGATGGCCTCATCCGCGGATCAGAGTACCTCGGCAGCACCTGAGACAGCAGCAGGTGGCAGCGAAGACTCAGCAGTAAAGGGCTCGACATCAGAGAATACAAATCAAGCAAGTGCAGGATTTACAGGCAGTGATGTAGTGGCGGGATTGAACAAGAAGCTGATCTATAAAGCCAATCTTAACATGGAAGTAGAAGACTACGGAAAAGCTCAGACTGAAATTCGTAATATGGTAACAATGGCTAATGGATATATTATTGAGTTTAACGAAAATATGTCGCAGTACGAGCAAGGCGGAACATTTATCCTTAAGGTGCCTGCAACAGGGTTCTCACCTTTTCTGAATAATTTAGAGAAAGTTAAACACGAATCTCTACAGCGCAGCATCCAAGGTCAGGATGTCTCGGAGGAGTACGTTGATCTGGAGTCGCGTCTGAAGGCAAAGCAACTAATGGAAGCGCAATATACAGAGTTTATGAAAAAAGCAACTAAATCCACTGATCTGGTCGCCTTCGCGAACGAGCTTGGTTCGATTCAGGAAACAATTGAGCAGATTAAAGGTAGAATGCGTTATATAAATCAGAATGTATCCTTCTCTACGGTAGAACTGAGAGTGTATCAGACGGATGCAAGCATTGCTGTGAAGGAGAAGGAGGAGCAAGGTCCATTAATGGAACGGGCTTCGGATGCTCTAAAAGGAAGCTTGAATGCGTTATCTGTTATGTTTCAATGGATTGTCGTTATTCTTGCAGGAGCGTTACCGATACTAATCGGAGCAGCCATTATTTTAGCCATTGTTTTAGTTACCCGCAAAAATATGCGTGAGCGTCGGGNNGCGGATTCGTCAGGGGAATAAGGAACTGAACAGAAAGCAAGTCATCCCTGCGGCAACAGAGCCTAATGAGGCAGCTTCAAAGGATGATCAGAAGGCTAGTGAGGATTCAAAGAAAGAGTAAGCTTATATGAAGAAACGGTTGTCATCCTTAAAGGACGACAACCGTTTCTTCTTGTGTGCTGAGGATTGATAATTAAGCAGGCTGGAAGAGTACGCGATACTCCCCGTATCCTTCCTTCTCCAAATCCTCTTTCGGAATAAATCGTAGCGCCGCTGAATTTATGCAGTAGCGTAGACCGTTTTCCCCTGGACCATCGTCGAAGACATGGCCTAGATGGGAGTCTGCTACTTTACTGCGTACTTCTGTACGAACCATTAAATGGCTGAGATCCGTCTTTTCCTTCACAGCGTAATCCTGGATCGGACGAGTAAAGCTTGGCCAGCCGCAACCGGAATCATATTTATCCTGCGAGCTGAATAACGGTTCGTCAGATACGATGTCTACATAAATTCCTTCTCCGTGGTGATCCCAGAAATCATTCCGGAAAGGAGATTCTGTAGCACTATTCTGAGTGACTTCATATTGAAGTGGAGTTAGACGTTCTTTCAAGCTTTGTTTGTCCTCTTTATGTGTCCAGTGGGTTTCGATAAAATCCTCTCGCCCAGAACCTTTACGGTAGCGTTTGTAGTGGCCTGGATTCTTATGATGGTAGCCCTGATGATATTCTTCGGCAGGATAGAAGGTGGCTGCCGGAAGGATCGGGGTTACAATTGGGCTAGAGAATCGACCGCTAGCTTGCAGAGCTGCCTTAGATGCCTCTGCTTGTTGCTTTTGTTCCTCTGAATGGGTAAAGATAGCCGTTCCATAAGAAGTCCCGCGATCATGGAATTGTCCACCGGCATCGGTTGGGTCGATTTGCTGCCAAAACAGCTCAAGTAGCTTGCTGTACGGGAAAATATCTGGGTTGAACGTAATTTGTACGGCTTCAACATGTCCTGTAGTTTCAGAGCAAACCTCTTCATAAGTCGGGTTCACTGTATGTCCGCCGGTATAGCCGGAGACGATACTAATGATACCTGGCAATTCCTCGAATGGGGAGACCATGCACCAGAAGCATCCACCTGCGAATGTTGCTTTTTCCGTTTTAGAACTTATATGGTTAGTATGATGCTCACTCATTAATATCCCTCCATTCACGTAATGCAATTAAATAGATCACAATTTAATTATAAAGCAAATATCCACAGTCTGCCAGCTTGCACCAAATAAGTTCTTTCCCTATCTACAATTCTTCGCTTCTTGAGAGCGAGGACGCAAGCTTAATCCAGCAAGAATTATTACAGCGGCATAGACGATGATTGCTGTAATTGCACTTCCGGGATTCTGTAACAGATGATCCCCGAGGAAGGCGTATAAGGCAATCCCCGGCATTTTTCCTATACCTGAAGCTACAATATAGCTCCAAAAAGGAAGGCCAGCGGCCCCAGCGTAGATGTTAACCGCTGTTTGGGGAATGATCGGCACGAGACGTACAAGGACAATCGAAGCGAAAGGCCGTCGCTCTATGCCTGCTGTGAACTTTTCGAGTGCGGGTTTGGAGGCTAAAAAAGCTCTCGCTTGGCTTTGAAATAAGTATTTCACAACACCAAAAAGGATTGCAGCAGCAAGATTTGTAGCTAGCCAGCAGATCAAAGCACCCACTAAACTTCCGTATGCATAACCGAAGAATCCGATGACAGCCTTGTAAGGTACAACTGGAAACAGAGCCAGTAGAGTTGCGATACCTATGTAGCTGAAGAGATTATGATCCTCTTTCATCCAGCTAAGGATGTCATATCTGTAGATAAACGCAAGGATTGTGCACGAAACATAAAGAATAATCGAGAACCATTTTCTCATAGATAATATGCCCTTTCTTCCACTCATTCATCTCATCATACGGGATAAGTAGTAAATATTGAAGTAAAGATCAATTGGTCAGGGAATGAGAAGCAGGTATAATAGCATTTGTAGAGAAGAAAGTGAAAGTACGAGTTCTTGAAGTCAAGAGGGGGGATAGATCAGTGATTGTTCCTAAACGCAAAAGAGTCGCCATTATCGGAATCGGCAACATTGCCCGGAAAGTATATTTGCCACTGCTCTCTCAGCATGATCATGCGGAGGTAGTTGGTGTTCTCAGTCATTCACCGACAACGGTGGAGCAGGCAGTTCACGCCTACCGTTTTCCTAAAGGTACGACGAATTTGAATGAGTTGTTATCTTGGGATCTGGATGCAGTATTTGTACATAGCCCAACAACTACTCATTATGATATAGTAACAAAATGTCTCGAACGTGGGATTTCGGTATATGTAGATAAGCCACTTTCTTATGATCTTGAAGAGTCCAGAAGAATGGCAGAGCTAGCACAAGATAAAGGGCTACTATTAGGAGTGGGATTTAATCGCCGTTTTGCCCCTATGTACGTCACTGGCAAGCAATGGCTTGGGGAAGTCGGTGGGATTAGCCATTGTAGTGCGATNNACATCGAACGAAGCTACAGACAGGCGGTAGTCGCGAAACCGTGCATGATGATCTGATCCATATGCTTGATCTGCTGTTGTGGTTGTGCGGAGATCATTATGAACTGCTTCGTAGTCATCTTCAATCTAGTGGAGAAGGGCGTCTGATGCAGGCATCTGGAATGCTGGGCTGGAAGCATGGCGCAGTGGGAATGTACAGCATGGTTCGTGAGGCCGGTGTGGATCTGGAGAAGCTGGAACTGCACGGAAATGGCAGATCGGTAGAAGTAGTGGATCTGGACAAGGCTGTTCTTTATGAAAAGGATGCCTTGCCGCATATTCAAAGCTTTGGAAGCTGGGATACTGTGCTGGATAGAAGAGGTTTTAGTGGAGTGGTCGATTATTTTCTAAGCAACATAAATACACCGGAGCAATGCAGTATTGCAGCTTCAGCAGTCTTGCCTAGTCACATGCTAGCGGCACAGCTTGCTGAATGAGGTCTCTAAGAAAGGAGTAGAATATATGGAGGATAACCGTAAATTAGTGGAGGAACAGATCATCGAAAGTTATAAGCGCGAAGAAGAGATGATGATTCTTGTCTTTGCGCAGTGGTGTGTAAATAATGGACTCGATCCGCATGCTCTTTATTTGCAGGCCTATCCGCAGCAAGAAGGGAATGAAGCCTTGCGTAAGGCGCTTGCCCTCACGGTTTCCGCGGAGGAAGCGGGGGACATTTCCGATGACACCGTTCTGGGTGTGCTTTCGCTATTTGGAAATGATGACTTAGCCCAAATAGTGACAGAAGCAATTGCTCAAAGGGTATCTAAAGGGTATATGGGGGATTGACACTGGGGATATAATAATAGAGTCAGATGAACTTTTTTTGGTAAACGATGTTCATCATGGTTAAAATGTGTTAATATTATATATACTAACTAATAGTAAGTTTCGCTAGTGAGAGGTGAGAACAATGGAAGAACATCAGTTTTCGATGTGTCCCAGATTTGAAACAGCCTTCTCTTTCTTAGGCAAACGTTGGAATGGACTTATTATTCAGACATTGATGAGTGGACCGAAGCGGTTTAAAGATATCTCCGGCCTCATTCCTTCAATGAGCGATAAGATGCTGTCCGAGCGGATGAAGGATTTGGAAGGTGAGGGTATTCTGGTTAGGCATGTATACCCGGAGACACCCGTACGTATTGAGTATGAATTAACAGACAAAGGCCGTGCGTTGCAGCCTGTTATGCAGCAGATTCAGTCTTGGGCTGAGAGCTGGGTAGACTAAAATTCACAGTAATGTTGTGGCCCTTTTTCCGGAATGGTGGAGAAGGGGTTTTTCAATTTCTTGTAATATAAGGCCGCCGAAGGCATGTATGCTTGAAAAAAACTTGCACAGTTTAAAAATAATTGTAATATAATAGAAAAACATTGTATGATCCTTGAATGGAAACGCTCGCGTATTGGTTTTTGCTCAAATCTACTCAGCTGGAGTACAGGCATAGCAAAACTATTAGGAGGCGAGGGAGATGAAGACGACCCTGTTTTCCCGGGAAATAACGTATGGAAAAAAGGATGTTGCTGAGCTAGAGAATGCTTCTATCAAAGTACAGCTCATCTATGACAAGACGTTGTTCATGCTGCATAGCCATCTTCCAGATTTCTTATGGGATGCGTGGATTGGCGTGCCTTACAGCATTATCTCTTCACTCTACAAAGGCAATAATGATAGCGGGACTATTTTTCAAAAATGGATTCAAAGTCCGACCGGCTGGAAATGTATTGGCTGTGAACGACACTGTCTGGAGTCGACGGAATCTCTCCAAGATGTAAATGCGGCGAATCATGGGCGACAATATAAGTTTCATAACGGCATTCGCCAGAGTATGGTGCTTCAAGCTTTAATTTGGTCCATGTACGAGAATATCGTATTATTCAAACCCTTTTTAGGCGATGAGCCTTTTTTTGACGATGATGATTTGCATACGATATCCTCTTATTTCGTTCCAACTTATCTTAACGATTATCACCTTATTGAGCGGTCTAAGCCATGCAAAGAATACAAAGATCAGAGTATACGTGTCTTTCAGGAATGGATTTCCGCACCTGATCTTGTCCTCAAATGGAATGGCGGCCTGACAGAAGGCAGATGGATGACCGGTGTCTATATGGATCACTCCCGCTTTGCAGGCTTGGGACCTTATTTGAAGGATTCGAAGGGACAGCGGACGTATATGCAGGCTTATGTGCAATAAAGAGAGTTAAATACAGGTTTTCTATGATAAAAGCACCTTTGTAGGTAAAGGTGCTTTTTTGCGTTTATTTTGCATGTACATCTATCCCCAATTTCGTTCAAAAATAAGATACGATTTCCGTGCGTACAATCACAAGTCAAAGTTGTTTTCAGGGTTAAGGTGAGAAGGTAGAAACGATTTAATCAAAACCTGATCCCATAACCCAAGGAGGAGTTATAATGGAAACTNNAATTTAATGATAGAATTTCGGATTCGAAGCAAGCGCAATCGGTGCAGGCTGGGTTTACCTCAGATGCACTGGTGAGGGATATTGTATTGCAGTTCCCCAAAGCGGCAGATTACTTCAAAGCAAAACGGATTGATTTCTGTTGCGGCGGAGCTAAACCTCTTGTTGAAGCAGCTGCAGAGCGTGGTCTGGATCAAGAGATAATCATCAGTGATCTTAACAAGCTGTTCGAAGAATATCCTGTACCTCAAGAGGAAATCGCTTGGAATACCGCACCTTCAGAAGAGTTAATTGACCTTATCATTAACAAACATCACCGTTATCTTCGTGAAGAGCTACCTCTCATTAGTCAAAATGTAACCAAGGTGTATCGAGTGCATGGCGAGGATTCTCCTCATTTGGCGGAGTTACACAGCTTGTTCAATACACTTAAGGAGGAATTGCTTGAGCACACGGCTAAGGAAGAAGCAGATGAATTTCCTAAGCTGTTAGCATACGCTGCTAATCCAAGTGAAGAAGGCTTGACAGCGCTCCGCGAGTCATTGACTGAGCTTGAGAATGAACATGACGGTGCGGGAGATATTTTGAGAAAAATACGAAGTATTACCGAAGATTTCACTCCACCGGCTCATGCCTGCACTACCTATCGATTGACATATGCCCGGCTGGAAGAGCTGGAGAGTATGACTTTTGAGCATGTACATCTGGAGAATAATATTTTGTTCCCTAGGTTTCAGTGAAGATGAATAGAGTGTTGAAGAGCCCCTTAGGGGCTTTTTTTAAAATATAAGAAA